>JAEZSC010000155.1 GCA_023422005.1 Bacillota bacterium
ACAAAGAGCTTTACCAGGATTTCCAAGGGATCATCAGCAAGATCAAGCTTCCCGACATGGGAAATCTGGCCAAGCAGGCCAATACCTTTGCGATCAATGACGCGAAGTACAAGCAGCTTCCCCCGCCTGACAAGGCAGAACTGCTGCCGGAGAACTACATCTCCAGCATGCTGGCGTTTTCGGAACTGGCCAAGAGACTGCCGCGCAATGCCCTGATGCACCTGAGTATTCTCAATAGCACGCGGTTTATGTCTATGTTCCCGATAGACGATAGTGTGGCGGTCTACAGCAACATTGGTACCGACGGCATCGACGGTTCCATGTCCACATTTTTCGGACAGGCTGCAGCATCCAACCGTCCCTGCTACCTGATTATCGGTGATTTAAGCTTTTTCTATGATATGAACTCGCTGGGCATTCGAAACATCAAACCGAACGTCCACATCCTTCTGATCAACAACGGGGGCGGTGCCGAATTTTATTATTCCATGGGGCCCAAGCTGCTTCCCAACATTGACACGCATATCGCCGCAAGCCACGGCAAGCGCGCGAAGGAATGGGTGGAGGCAAACAACTTCCGCTATATGGAAGCCAAAAACGCTGAGGAATTCGCAAACCAGATAGATGCCTTCGCCAGTCCTCAGGGAGATAGACCGGTGGTTTTTGAAGTATTCACCCACAAGGAAAATGATATCAAAATATACAAGACGTTCGCCAGGCTCATTCGCCAGGACACGACCCTGCGAACCGTTGCCAAGCAGATCGAGGAGGTCCCGCTGGTGCGTAAAGCTTTGGAAACAACGGTTGGTCAATCCATCAAAGAGAAACTGAAGAACTTATTCTGACTCAGCAGGGGAGAGGTCTCATGGGCAATACGACTGAGCGTATCAAACGCGGGCTCAAATACATCAAGGATGGCGTACCTACCAAGGTAACGAAGGTTAACATCGCTCAGATCCAGTACGGTGGCATTTTGGAGGGTAAAAAAGTACTGATTACCGGCGGCACCCGCGGGCTCGGGTATTCTATCGCCCAGCGTGCGCTGGAGGAGAAAGCCTTGGTTTCGATCACCGGGCGCAACATGGAAAACCTCCAGGAGGCAAAGAAGAAGCTGGGCAACAGCAATAAGCTATTTCTCTTCGAGCATGACGTTCGCGATGTATCCACCGATGACGACCTGATTCGCAAGGCCAGAGCTGCGATGGGTGGTATTGATATTCTGATCAACAACGCGGGGATTTCCATTCACGATATCGACTACAGCAATTGCTCCGAAGAGCAATGGGACGCCCAGATGGATACGAATCTGAAGGGAGTCTATTTCCTGACGCAGGCGTTCATGAAATACTACGATGAGGTGGGCAAGCGCCAGGGAAAGATCATCAACATGGTCTCCGAGCGGGGTCTATATGGTGACGACGTGCCCTACGGTTTGGCCAAACGGGCGCTTATCAGCTATACCGAAGGGTTGGCCCGGCAGTTGATTCAAAAAGGTGTCCGCGTGAACGCCATCGCTCCGGGCGTCACCGCCACCGATATGACCGGGTATGATCCCGACGGCAACCTTTTCCGCGCCTATGCCCGGGGCCGAAGAGTATTGCTCCCGGAAGAAATCGCCGAAACTGCGATCTTTCTGATGAGCGACGCATCCAACTGCATTTCCGGTCAGGTCATCGCGTGCAACGAGGGGAATCACCTCAGATAATACAGGTATAAAATAGAACAGCTATAGTAACCAGGCTTTTTTTCATACATTTCCGGCTACAGTGCCGTTCCTGTGAATAAATCCCTTTCCCGGCGCAAAAATAACGGTACAACCGTTCGGGAGGGATATCATATGATGAAAAAGAGCCTGGCCGTTCTGCTGACAGCGGCGATGCTGATCATGACGGCGGGCGTCGCGTTGGCTGTCGGCGACCCCTACGAAATGCTTTCCAGCCTGCCGACCGACATGCGTGATCAGGTTGCACAGGCTATCCTAAAGGCCAGAGAGGACCAACTCAAGAGCAGCCCTGCCACATGGGATGACCCCAACGCGCTGGTGACCAGCGCTGTCGCGACTGCTGCCGATGACACCGGCGACGCCGCTGCATCCGCGCCGGCGCCCAACGATCTCTTCAACTTTAACTGCAAGTCCGCGTTGCTCATCGACAGCGATACCGGTTCCGTACTCTACGAGAAGAACGCCGACACCCGTCTGCCGGTGGCCAGCGTGACCAAGGTCATGACGTTGCTGCTGACCTTCGAGGCATTGGATGCCCAGAAATTCGCCCTGGACGATACGATTACCGTCAGCAAGGAGGCCGCGGGGATGGGCGGCTCCCAGGCGCTGCTGGATGCCAACGGTAAATACAAGGCGTCTGACCTCATCAAATCCATCATCGTGGCCAGCGCCAACGATTCCAGCGTGGCCATGGCCGAGTTCCTCTATGGTTCCGAATCTCTCTTTGTGGACAGAATGAACGAGCGCGCAGCGGAACTGGGTATGGAAAATACGCATTTCGTCAACTGTACGGGCCTTCCCGCCCAGGGCCAGTATACGACGGTGGCGGACGTGTCCATCATGTCCCGGATGCTTATTCGCCACCCGATGTTCTTTCAATACAGCAAGGTGTGGATGTACGACATGCCCCACGCCAACGGGCGCATCACATCGCTTTCCAACACCAACAAGCTCACGCGCTTCTACGACGGCTGTGACGGCATCAAGACCGGCTCAACCGACGAGGCGGGTTACTGCCTGACCGCGACCGCCAAGCGCGGCGACAGTCGCTTCATTGCTGTCATCGCCGGTTCGCCCACCAGTGCCGAACGCAACGCCTCCATTTCCAAGATGCTGGACTATGCCTTTGCCACCTATAAGAATGTTACCCTGTTTGATGAGGGCGCCATCGTGCAACCCAACATCGTGGTTTGGGGCGGCAAGCTGGACGCCATCAATGCAGTGTCCGTAGACAAGATCTCGGTGCTCGTGAAGAAGGGCGAGGAGAACAAGGTGGACAAGGTGGTGCAGATCAACGAGCCGGTACAGGCGCCGGTGGAACACGGCATGCAGATTGGCACGGTGCGGGTGCTGGTGGATGGAAAACCAGTCGCCGAATACCCGGTCATCGCTGACCGCACCGTGGAGGAAGCGGGCTTCTGGACCAACTTTGTAAAGATATTGGATACCTTCAAATAACGCGAAACGAACAGAGAACACGAAGAACTGCCGCGCGGCGCGCGGCAGTTCTTCTTTTTTGGGCCATGAAGATCGAAGAACGGGCTTGATGAGCCAAATTGAGCGCTGGCGGCGTTTGCCAGCGGTATGGACTTGCGATATAATATACAAAGTCAAAATCTTTAAGCACCTATCTTTGTGATTCGGAGGAACCACACTTGGACGATCCGCTCCCTAGTATCATACTGCAATTTTTTCTCATCCTGCTCAATGCATTTTTTGCCTGCACGGAGATTGCCGTCATTTCTCTAAACGATGCCATGGTTAAAAGGGCCGCCGAGTCCGGTGACAAGAAGGCCCGTATGCTCGTTCGCCTGATAGAGAAGCCGGCCCATTTCTTGGCGACCATACAGGTCGGCATCACGCTGGCGGGCTTTTTGGGCAGCGCCTTCGCGGCTAATAACTTCTCCGCCGTTTTGGTCAAGTGGGCAGTGGGCATGGGCATAAGCCTTTCTGAGGATGCACTGAACACCATCGCTGTCATTCTCATCACGATCGTGCTGAGCTTCTTCACGCTGGTGCTGGGCGAACTGGTTCCCAAACGCATAGCCATGCAGCGGCCTGAGCCCATTGCCCGGGCCGTGGCCAGCGTCATTATGGTGCTAAGCTATGCCGCCGCGCCCTTGGTGTGGCTGCTTACCGCTTCCACCAATCTCATCCTGCGCCTGCTGCGGCTCAACACCAACGCCGAAGAGGAACACGTCACAGAGGAAGAAATCCGCATCATGGTGGATTTGGGCGAGGAAAAGGGCGCCATTGCCCCCGAAGAGGGCGAGATGATAGACAACGTGCTGGAGCTCTCGGACAAGACGGCAGTGGAGCTCATGACCCACCGCACCGATCTCACAGTGCTGTGGCTGGAGGACGATCCCAAGGTCTGGGAGCAGACGATCTATTCCAGCAACTATTCGCGTTATCCCGTTTGCGGAGACAGCATGGACAAGATCATGGGTGTGCTGCATGTGCGTGATTTCTTTTGCAACCTGCGCAACGCCCAGCCCGTGAGCCTTAAGGAACTGCTGCGCCCGGCCTATTTCGTGCCGGAGACTGCCCGCGCCGATATGCTGCTGAGGGACCTGCGGCAGAACCGGGCCCATATGGCTATCGTTGTGGATGAGTATGGCGGCACCAGCGGTGTGCTGACGATGGAGGACCTTGTGGAGGAGATCGTCGGCCAGATAGAAGATGAGCACGACGATGCCGACGCCGAACCTGACATCATCACGTTGGGACCGGACCACTGGCGCGTGCGCGGTTCTGTGGACATTGCCACGCTCAGCGAGGAGCTGGCCGTTGACTTCCCCGAGGGTGATTACGACACACTGGGCGGGCTTATCTTCGCGCAGATGCACAGCATTCCCATCGACGGCACCCACCCGGAAGTGGACGTGGCCGGCGTGCACATTGTTGTGGAAGAGCTGACGGATCACCGTGTGGAATGGGCGGACATTACGGCAATCCCGCCTGAACTGGAGGACATTGAGGAACCTTAACGGCTAAAAATCTCCGCCGACTTATTGAAACGGCTTGTTACTCAGGTTGCAAAGCTTGTAGCCTGAGATGAAATGATGTATATTAAGGCCACATTATACCGATGGAGTGTTTCGTTGTATCAAAAAACATCCCTACGTAGATGGCTGCCCCTGGCTTGTGCGCTGTTGTTGTGTGTCATCGTAGCAGCGCCGGCCGAGCAGGCCAAGGCAGCGCCTGCAGCCGGCAGTTTTCTTACCGTCAGCGTGGACAGTGTGGCGCTGCGTTCCGCCGCTTCCGGCACAGCCATGGTCGTCAAGACGCTGACGCGCGGCGCTAACATACAGTATCTTTCCTATTCTGGCACCTATTATAAAGTCGCCGCCGGACGGGGCATTGTGGGTTATCTGCCATCATCGTCGGTGCGTGCGTCATCCTCTAGTCTTTCCGCCGCCACCAAGCAAGACATCGCGTTGGACTGGCCCAGCCGTTACATCGATACCAGTTCACAGTACAGCTTTGCCGACGGTATGGAGGATATGGCGGCAATTGACAGCTACTATCCCAACACCCGTATTGTGACGATCGGGGCGTCGGTATGGAAGCACCCGATCAAGGCTCTGGTTGTAGGTTCGCCGCAGGCCTCCATTAAGCTTCTGGTGCATGCCGGCATACATGCCCGGGAGTATATGACATCCCAGGTGGTTATGCGTCAGGCGCAGAACATGCTGGAGGCCGCCAAGCGGGGCGCCATCTATGGCTCCATGCCCGTTACGGAGCTGCTCAGCAAGGTGGAAATATGGTTTGTGCCTTTTGTGAACCCCGACGGCATCCTTTTGGTCACCGAAGGCTTGTCGGCTGTGCCAGCCACCGCACCACTCAGCGGGGCCAAGCTGCGGTCGCTCAACGATGGCAGCAGCGACTTCAGCCGCTGGAAGTCCAACGGCAGGGGGGTAGACCTCAACCACAACTTTGACGGCAACTGGCAGGTGTTTAAGGATTATCCAACGCCGGACAGCGAAGGCTATTCCGGCCCCGCGCCGTTCAGCGAACCCGAGAGCCAGGCGCTGCGGGCGCTTACGCTGCAGCAGGATTTCGACTTGTCCCTAAGCTATCATGCCCAGGGGGAGATCCTCTATTGGAGCAATCCCTATAATTCCACGCTGGAGAAGTACGACTACGAGTTGGGCAAGCAAATCAGCCTGCACAGCGGGTACAGGCTGCTTGGCTCCTCACAGCAGGCTCCCACCGGAGGGTATCGCGATTGGATCAACCTGCGGTTGGCCAGGCCGGCATTTACGATCGAGATCGGCAACGTCAGCTGCCCTCTGCCAATGAGCCAGTTTCCCAGGGCATGGCTGAAAAACCGCTACATCGTGCTGCAGATGGCCACTGCACTTGTCACCAAAAAACCGCCGCCGCCCAAGCTTACGTTGGCCGCGCCCACGATCAAGGTGGCCTCCACGGCCTACGACAGCATCAAGCTGACCTGGGCGGAAGTGTCCGGCGCGATGGAGTATGAGGTATTTCGCGCCGCTACAAGCACAGGCACATATACCAAGCTGGCGTCAGTCTCTTCTCCCGGCTATACCGACGCCGGCCTGACCGCCGGCAAATCTTATTACTACAAGGTGCGTGCAACGCAAGTTGTAGGCAGCAAAACCACGTACAGCGGCTACAGCGCTGTGGTTTCCGCCAAGCCCGCACCGGCCGCACCCGTGGTCAAGGTGGCGTCCACAACCTACGGCAGTGTCAAGCTGGCCTGGGCCGCGGTGGCCGGCGCTGCTAAATATGAAGTATATTACGCCACCACAAGTGGGGGCGCGTATACGAAGTTGGCCGAAGTGTCGTCTCTCAGTTATGCCAAAAACAAGCTGATTACCGGTAAGGATTACTACTTCAAAGTGCGCGCCTATTGCCTGGTGGTCACAACCAAGATCTATGGCGCCTATAGCGCCGTGGTGTCCGCCAAGCCCATGCCGGCCAAACCCGTGGTCCAGGTGGCCTCCACGACCTATAACAGCGTCAAGCTGACATGGGACGCGGTGGGCGGCGCGACAAAGTATGAGGTGTATCGCGCGACCGCAAGTACAGGTGCGTACACGAAGCTGGCGGAGGTGTCGTCTCCCAGTTACACCAACACCGGCCTGACCACCGGCAGGGCTTACTACTACAAGGTGCGTGCCTATCGCCTTGTGGGCTCAACCAAGTATTATGGCGGCTATAACACCGCGCTCAAGGCCGTTCCTGTGCCCGCCGCTCCCACCGGCCTAAAGGCGGCGAGGGCCTATTCCACCAGTGCCAAGATCTCTTGGGCCAGCGTCGCCGGCGCAACGAAGTATGAGGTCTACCGTGCGGCATCCAAGAGCGGCACTTATGCCAAGGTTACCGAGACGGCATCGCTGGACTTCATCAACATCAAACTCGTGAAGGGCACGACCTATTACTACAAGCTGCGCGCCTATCGGCTTGTCAACAGCACGAAGGTCTATGGCCCGTACTCGGCTATCCTTGCGTACACGCATACCTGACTCACAGATTATACAAGGGCAGCCCGGCCTGGCCGGGCTGCCCTTTTTTTGTGCGTCGGTTGTCAGGGTTTCGTTTCCTGCCGGTTCTGCTTCTTGAGCTCTTCCAGTATTTCTTCCAGCAGTACTTCCGAGCGCGGCGGCGTCACGGCCTGTTCCTCGGCCAGCGCCTGTTCCTGCTTGCGGCGGAATTGCTCCATGAGCTTGATGAACAGGTAGATGCTCAAGGAGATGATCAGGAAATCCACGATGTTCTGCAGAAACATGCCGTAACGCAGCACCAGTTGATCGCTCAGATCTGTTTCAGTGCCGACACGAATGATCCAATCCATCTCCTTGAGATTGATTGCTCCTAAAAGAAGACCTACCAGCGGCATCACGATGTCGTTGACCAGGGATGTCACGATCTTGCCGAAAGCGCCGCCCACGATCACGCCGATGGCCAGATCCAGCACGTTGCCGCGCATGGCGAATTTCTTGAAGTCCTCCAGACCCTGTCTGAACTTGCCCATGAAAAACACTCCTCTCCGGATAAGGTTTTACTTCCTCTATGGTAACGCAAAACCGGACGTCGGGAAAGAACAAGATATGTGGTTTTTTAGAGGAATTTTTCACCGGTTTATCGACATATGGTGTTGGCTTGTTTTCGGTACTACAAATTGGTGGTATAATAAGGTAGGCGGGCTATAACACCGCCGTGACGGGAGTATCGATGGCCAGACAAAAGAAGGATAGCCTGGATCTGCCGCTCTATCTGTTCCGCGAAGGCACGCTCAGCCGGGCTTACCGTTTTTTGGGCTGCCACCGGGGGCAGGAGGGAGCGCGCAGCGGCGTGGTGTTCCGCGTGTGGGCGCCCAACGCCCGGGCCGTGTCGGTCGTCGGCGACTTCAACCAGTGGGACCGTACCGCTCACCCCTTGCAGCGCATTGCAGATACCGGCGTGTGGGAACTGTTTGTTCAGGGCATTCAGGAGTTTGCAGCTTATAAGTATTGCGTGACCGGCAGGCGGGGCTGCCAGGTGCTCAAGTCCGATCCCTACGCCTTCCACTGCGAGACCCGGCCTCAGACGGCGTCCAAGGTTTTTTTTCTGGAGGACTACGCGTGGGGGGACGGCGCCTGGCAGCAGGCCAAGGCTGCCCAGAATCCGGTAACGCAGCCGCTCAACATCTACGAGGTGCACCTGGGCAGCTGGCGGCGATACGCCGACAACCAGTGCATGGACTACGAAAAGCTGGCCGGGGAGTTGATCCCCTATGCCAAGTCCATGGGATACACCCACTTGGAGCTGATGCCGCTGTCCGAGTATCCCTTTGACGGCTCCTGGGGCTATCAGGTCAGCGGGTACTTTTCCGCGACGTCGCGCTATGGCACGCCCAGAGACCTGATGCGTTTTGTGGACCTGTGCCACCAGGCGGGGCTGGGCGTGCTGCTGGACATCGTACCGGCTCATTTTCCCAAGGACGAACACGGCCTCATCGCCTTCGACGGCACGCCGTGCTACGAATACGCCGACCCATTGATGAGCGACCACCCCCAGTGGGGCACCAAAAATTTCGACTACGGCCGCAGCGAGGTGCGCAGCTTTTTGATCTCCAGCGCCGTATTTTGGGTCAGCGAGTTTCATTTTGACGGTCTGCGGGTGGATGCCGTGGCATCCATGCTGTATTACAGCTTTGGCCGGGAAAAAGGCCAACACCGCCTCAACCGCCATGGCGGCCCGGAGAACCTGGAGGCCATGGAACTGATCCGCCGTATGAACGACGCTGTACACGAGGCCGCCCCCGGCGCCATAATGATGGCGGAGGAATCCACCGCCTGGCCCATGGTCACCAAACCGCCTTACATGGGCGGGCTGGGCTTCGACTTCAAGTGGAACATGGGCTGGATGAACGACCTGCTCAAGTATATGGCCACTGACCCGATCCACCGAAAGCACCTGCACAGCTCTTTGACGTTCCCGCTGTTCTATGCATTCACCGAAAACTTCATCCTACCCATCAGCCATGACGAGGTTGTGCATGGCAAGCACTCGCTGCTTGACAAGATGCCCGGCTCCTACGACGAGAAGTTTGCCGGGGTGCGGGCGTTCCTGGGCTATATGATGGCCCACCCCGGCAAGAAGCTGCTGTTCATGGGCTGCGAGTTCGGCCAGTTCATCGAGTGGGACTTTAAAAAGGAGCTGGACTGGCACCTGCTGCAATACCCGCGCCACAGCGAGCTGTCGGCCTACACGGCGGAGGTCAACCGCTGTTATGCGGGTCACCCGGCCTTCTGGCAGGCGGACGACAGCTGGCAGGGCTTCGCGTGGATCAGCAACGATGATTATGAGCAGAACATCATCGCATTCCGCCGCATGGACCAAGGCGGGAACGAAATCGTGGTTCTGTGTAATTTCGCCCCCGTCAAAAGGGAGAACTACCGCCTTGGCGTGCCGCAGCCGGGCGTCTATGAGGAGTTGCTCAACAGCGACAGCACCTGCTTTGGCGGCTGGGGCAACCACAATGGGCCGATCGAGACCGAGAACATCCCGCTGCACGGACATCCCCAGTCCATGGCGGTCACAGTACCGCCGCTGTCCACGGTGTATTTCCAAAGGCGGGAGATCAAAAAAACCGGGCAAAGTGTTTCCTCAATACGCGAGAGGAGAATATAATATGCAAAAAAAAGACTGCATTGCCATGCTGCTGGCCGGGGGCCAGGGCTCACGCCTCGGGGTGCTCACCCGTGATTTGGCCAAACCGGCCGTGCCCTTCGGCGGCAAATACCGCATCATCGATTTCCCGCTGTCCAACTGCATCAACAGCGGCATCGACACCGTGGGCGTGCTCACGCAGTATCAGCCGCTGGAACTGAACCACTACATCGGCAACGGCCAGCCCTGGGACCTGGACCGCTTGATAGGCGGCGTGAGCATACTGCCGCCCTACATCCGCGGCAAGGCCGGGGAGTGGTACAAGGGTACCGCCAACGCGATTTTTCAGAATATGCACTTCATCGAGAGCTTCCAGCCGGAACTGGTGCTGATTCTGAGCGGCGACCACATCTACAAGATGGACTATTCCCAGATGATCGACTTTCACCAAAAAAACCAGGCCGATTGCACGATCGCCGTCATTGAGGTGCCCATGGAAGAGGCATCCCGCTTCGGCATCATGAACACCCGCGAAGACGGCGTCATCTATCAGTTCGAGGAGAAGCCCAAGGCTCCCAAGAGCAACATGGCTTCCATGGGCGTCTACGTGTTCGATTGGCCCAAGCTGCGCCGCTATCTGACCGAGGACAATAACAATCCCAAGAGCGCCAATGATTTCGGCAAGAACATCATACCCGCGATGCTGGCCGGCGGCGAGCGCATGATGGCATGGCGCTTTGACGGCTACTGGAAGGATGTGGGCACCGTGGAAAGCCTTTGGGAGGCCAACATGGACCTGCTTAAGCCCAACATCCTGAATCTGCACGACGCTTCCTGGAGGGTGTATTCCCGCAACCCGGTCAAGCCGCCGCATTATGCGTCGCCGGAATCCTCGATACAGCACTCCATGGTAACCGAGGGCTGCCAGGTCTACGGCCGGGTGGAGGATTCGGTGATCTTCCACGGCGCGCGCATCGGCCGCGACGCCGTCGTCAAGGGCGCCATCGTGATGCCCGACGCCGTGGTTGAGGATGGCGCCGTGGTGCGCAACGCCATCATCGGCGAGGGGGCAAGGGTGGGCCGGGGCGCCATTGTGGGCGGTGCCCAGGTGTCCGATGGCATCGCCGTGGTGGGCAGCGGTCTGAGCGTGGGCGAGAGCGCCATGGTGGCCGCGGGCTACATGGTGCAATCCAATGTGCCGGACCATGAGAAGGCCAGCGAAGGAGGCAAAGCATGAACGCGATGGGAATCGTCTTTTCCTATGTCGTGGACGACAACCTCAAGGAACTCACCGAGAAGCGCGCCATCGCCTCGGTGCCCTTTGGCGGCCGCTATCGCATTGTGGATTTCGTGCTGAGCAACCTTGTGAATTCCGGCGTTACCAACGTTGGCATCATCACCCAGAGCAACTATCAGTCGCTGCTGGATCACCTGGGCAGCGGCAAGGAATGGGATTTGAGCCGCAAGCGCGATGGCCTGTTCATACTGCCGCCCTTCGCCCGTACATCGCCCACGGCCAACAGCCCCATGGCTTTTCGCGGCTGGCTGGAGGCTTTAAGCTCCGTCTATACCTACATCCGCCGCTCCAAGGCCCGCCATGTGATACTGTGCAACTGCGAGAACGTGTGCAACATCGACATCGAGCGCGTCGTGGAATGCCACATGGCCAAGAATGCCGATATCACGTGCGTGTACCGCTCCATGGAGATCACCGCCGCCGATTCCCGCCACAGCGTCGTGTATTCCGTGGGCGACGACGGGCGCATACTGGACATGCTGTATCGCCCCATCTTCAACGGCTGCGCCGATGTGGACATGGGCATCTTCGTCATGGACAAGTCCTTCCTGGAGACGCTGATTTCCGAGGCAGCCGCCCGCAACAACTACAGCCTGTTCAAGGACGTGATCCAGCGCCGCGTGGGCGATTACCGCATCTGGGGTTATCGCCATGAGGGCTATACGGCCAAGGTGGATACCGTGAAGGCCTACTTCCGCTCCAGCATGGACTTGTTGGACCCGGCGGTACGCGAGGACCTGTTCACCGGCGAGCGGCCCATATACACCAAGGTGCGCGACGAGGTGCCGGCCTTCTATGCCGACACGGCCTCGGTGCGCAACAGCCTGCTGGCCGACGGCTGCCACATTGAGGGCGAGGTGGAAAACTGTGTGCTGTTCCGCGGCGTGCGCGTGGAGAAGGGGGCCAAGGTCACCAACTCCATCATCATGCAGGCCAGCGTCGTGCAGGCCGATGTGCGCCTGAACTACGCCATTGTGGACAAGGACGCCGTGATCCGCGAGGGCCGCATGCTGATGGGGTATGAGTCCCATCCGGTCATGATTGAGAAAGGTGTTGTCGTTTAATTCGGCGGGGGAGTTCCCCCGCCGAGGCCACCCCCCCTTCATTCTAGCCCGCTGCCGTTTGCCAGCCGCCGATGACGGTCGCCGGCTGGCCGCTTTAGTGGGAACGATTGAATGGGGTATATAGAAAATGAGAGAACACTGCGGTGGGATATCGTCCCTGAAAAGCTGAGTAGAGCCGCCGGCGGATGAACCGCCATGGCGGCAACCGATTTTTAGCATCTCCCCATGCAGGATTTCTGGAAGTTGAAAGGGAAGGGTAAGCAATGTCAGCGATGAAAGTACTGTTTGTGGCCAGCGAGGCAGCGCCATTTTATAAGAGCGGCGGCCTGGGGGATGTGGCAGGCAGCTTGCCGGCCAAGCTTGCGGCCGGCGGCGCCCGGGTGAGCGCGGTGATGCCGCTGTACAGCGCCATCGGCGAGGCCTGGCGCTCCCGCATGCGCTTTGTGACTCAGTTTGACGTGCCACTGGCGTGGCGCAGGCAGTATTGCGGCGTGTTTGAGATGCAGATGGATGGCGTTACGTGGTATTTCCTGGACAATGAATACTACTTCAAACGCCCCGGCGCCTACGGCCAGTTTGACGACGGCGAGCGCTTCGCCTTCTTCAGCAAGGCCGTGCTGGAGATGGCCTGGCGGCTCAACGAGTTCCCGGACGTTGTACACTGCAACGACTGGCAAACCGCACTGGTACCGGTGTACCTGAAAACCCACTACGCTTCCTGGCCGGAATACCGCGCCATCCGAACCGTGTATACGATCCACAACATACAGTATCAGGGGCAGTACGACATGGCCACGCTGAGCGATGTGTTCGCGTTGGAGCCCTCGCGGGCCGGGCTCGTGGAATACCACGACATGCTCAACCTGACCAAAGGCGCCATCGTGTGCTGTGACCGGCTGACCACGGTGAGCCCGACCTATGCCGCGGAGATTCTGACCGACGAGGTCAGCCACGGCCTGGGAGCCATACTGCGTGAGAACCGCTACAAGCTGCAGGGCATCCTCAACGGCATCGACACAACCAGCTATGATCCGGTGCAGGATAAGGCTATCTTCGCGCCCTACAGCGCCCAGGACCCGGCGGCCAAGGCCGTGAACAAGCGCAACCTGCAGCAGATGCTGGAGCTGCCGGTGAACGACAAAGTGCCGGTGATCGGCCTGGTCAGCCGCCTGGTGGACCACAAGGGGTTGGATCTCATTTCCGCCGTCATCGATCAACTGCTGGATGAGAGCCTGCAGCTGGTCGTGCTGGGCACCGGGGACTGGCGCTATGTGCAGCAGTTCCTGGACCTGCAGAGCAGCTATCCCAACAAGGTCAGCGCCAACATCGCCTTTTCCGACGATCTGGCCCGCAAGATCTACGCCGGCAGCGACCTTTTCCTGATGCCCTCACTGAGCGAGCCCTGCGGCCTTTCCCAGCTGATCGCGCTGCGCTATGGCGCAATCCCCGTCGTGCGGGAGACCGGCGGCTTGGCCGACACGATCCGCAGCGTGGGCGACGACGGCGAGGGCGGCAACGGCTTCTCCTTCGCCCCCTACAGCGGGCAGGACATGCTTTATACGATCCGCCGGGCGTTGGCCTTCTACCGCGACACGGCCAAATGGGAGAAGCTGACCCGCACCGCCATGGCATGCGATTTCAGTTGGAACGAGTCGGCCAAGGAATATCTGGAAATCTATCATGAGCTGTCAGATGGCGAGAAATAAGCCATTCAGACCTAAATAATTGCACCAAATTAAAGGAGACACACCATTGATGCACACCATCCCCCAGAAGGAAGCCGTCCGAGAACTTGTGGCATCCAAACTGCTGCGCTATTTCAACGCCAAGTTTGAGGAGGCGACTCCCCAGCAGCTCTACACAGCCATGAGCTCTGTGCTGCGCGACAGCATGATGCAGCGCCGCGCCGGATACCGCAAGGAAGTTTATCAGCGGGACGCCCGGCAGGTGTACTACATCTCCATGGAATTTTTGCTGGGGCGCATGCTCAAGAACACGCTTTATAACCTGGGGCTTACCGACGTGTTCGCCGAGGTCGCGGCGCTGTGCGGGCAGAAGCTGGAGGACATCTACGAGCTGGAGCGCGACCCCGGCCTGGGCAACGGCGGCCTGGGCCGCCTGGCGGCGTGCTATCTGGACGCTTTGAGCAGCCTGAGCCTGCCGGCCATGGGCTTTTCGCTGCGCTATGAATACGGCATCT
>JAEZSC010000173.1 GCA_023422005.1 Bacillota bacterium
CAATTGTAAAATAATACCCGGCTTCTCCGCTGCCCATATGCGGCTGACCGGGCTGCCTGCGGGTGTAACTCAATGGTAGAGTTCTAGCTTCCCAAGCTAGCTACGTGGGTTCGATTCCCATCACCCGCTCCAAATTTCATCCAAACACACGGCTGAGTGTATTTGCGCCGGAGTAGTAAAAGGAGGAAAACACACCAATGGCAAAGGCAAAATTTGACCGCAACAAGCCCCACGTAAACATCGGCACCATCGGCCACGTGGACCACGGCAAGACCACCCTGACCGCCGCCATCACGATGGTTATGGCCCGTTATGGTCGCGCCGAAGTGATGCGCTATGACCAGATCGACAAGGCCCCCGAAGAGAAGGCCCGCGGCATCACGATAAACACCGCTCACGTGGAATATCAGACCGAATCCCGCCACTATGCGCACGTGGACTGCCCCGGGCACGCCGACTATGTCAAGAACATGATCACCGGCGCGGCGCAGATGGACGGCGCCATCCTCGTGGTGTCCGCCGCTGACGGCCCCATGCCCCAGACCCGCGAGCACATCCTGCTGGCCGACCGCGTCGGCGTCCGTTACATCGTCGTGTTCATGAACAAGGTCGATATGGTGGACGATCCCGAGCTGCTGGAACTGGTCGAGATGGAAGTCCGCGACCTGCTCAGCCACTACAAGTTCCCCGGCGACGACATCCCGATCGTCAAGGGTTCCGCCCTCAAGGCGATGACCGCCGCTACGGACAGCTCCACCGACGTGGCAACCAACCCCGACTGCAAGTGCATCTTCGAGCTCATGGAAGCCGTTGACAGCTATATCCCCACGCCCGAGCGCGATGTGGACAAGCCCTTCCTGATGCCCGTTGAAGACGTGTTCTCCATCACCGGCCGCGGCACCGTGGCCACCGGCAGAGTTGAGCGCGGTCGCATCAAGGTTCAGGACAACGTGGAAATCGTCGGCATGATGGAGAAGCCCCGCGCCGTCGTCGTGACCGGCGTCGAGATGTTCCGCAAGCTGCTGGACGAAGCCCTCGCCGGCGACAACATCGGCGTTTTGCTGCGCGGCGTGCAGCGCGATGAGATCGAGCGCGGCCAGGTTCTGGCCAAGCCCGGCACCATCACCCCCCACACCCACTTCAAGGGCCAGGTGTACGTCCTCAAGGCGGAGGAAGGCGGCCGTCACACGCCGTTCTTCAACGGCTATCGCCCGCAGTTCTACTTCCGCACCACCGACGTGACCGGCAACCTGAATCTGCCCGATAAGGTGGAAATGGTTATGCCCGGTGACAACATCGAGATGGAGATCAAGCTGATCACCCCCATCGCCATGGATGAAGGTCTGCGCTTCGCTATCCGCGAGGGCGGCCGCACCGTGGGCTCCGGCGTGGTTACCTCCATCGTCGGCTAAGACAGAACTTCTGTTCAAGCAAAGAAAGCCGGAGTTCATAGCTCCTGCTTTCTTTTTCTCCGGAGATTTGCCTACAAGCTTTGTGCAGGGAATCCGTCCGCTCGTTCCGCTTTGGAACGGGCGGAGGTTTCCTGTATATGCTAAGATTTTTATTGACAGCCACAGTGCTCTGTGGTACATTAATCGATGTGTCTGCCATTCAATCATGGCAGCAGTCCGTAAGGGGGTGTAACAGATGAGAGTGCGTATCACGGTCGCATGCACCGAGTGCAAACAGCGCAATTACGATACCATGAAGAACCGCAAGAATGATCCGGACCGCCTGGAGCTCAAAAAGTATTGCCGCTTCTGCAAGAAGCACACGTCCCACAGGGAGACCCGCTAGTCTTTCTTTTGGACCCTAACCCGTTTGTGAGGAAATGCACGATGGCGAACGATAAAACAACGGCTGGTAACAAGCCCGTGAAGACGTTGAAGGCTGACAAAGCCGCTGCTTCAAAGCTGAAAAATGAGAAAGCCAAGCCCGCCGCCAGGAAGGGCAAAAAGCTCGACCTCAAAAAGACGGCCGCGGCGATCGCCCGCTTCTTCCGCGAGGTCGTGGCAGAGCTTAAGAAGGTCACATGGGCCAGCCGCAAGGAGTTTATCTCCTATACCATCGCGGTGGTCGTGTTCTGCACGGCGTTCGGCTTGATCATCTTTCTCATGGACGCGCCCTTGGGCTGGTTGGTCGGTCTACTGAGCAACATTTAGCCCGGGGCACAGCAAGGAGGATGGGAAGGCCGCAAGGTCCCCTTTGAGCGATGGCAGAGAACGATAACGCAAAATGGTATGTCATTCACACCTATTCCGGGTACGAGAACAAGGTGAAGGACAACCTGGATAAAACCATAGAGAACAACGTCAATCTGCAGGAATATATCGTTGAGATCAAGGTTCCCATGCAGGAGACCATCAAGGTGGACAAGCGTACCAACAAGCATGTCACCAAGATGGAGAAGTTGTTCCCCGGTTATGTTATGGTCAAGATGATCATGAACGACAGAACCTGGAACGTCGTGCGCAACACTCGCGGCGTCACGGGTTTTGTAGGCCCGAGTTCCAGCAAGCCTGTGCCGCTGACCGATGAAGAGGTCGTTGCCATGGGCGTTGAGCGCATCAACCTGAAGTTGGACATCGAGCCCGGCGAAAGCGTCAAGATCATCTCCGGCGCGCTGGAAAACTTCATCGGCGTCGTAGAGGATGTTTACCCTGATCGCCAGAAGGTAAAGGTAAAGGTATCCATGTTTGGCCGCGACACGCCGGTGGAACTGGATTTCGTAGAGGTGCGAAAGCACTGAGGTTTTGTCCATGGCCCCGCTATACGGGGTGTTGGCATAAAGTGGGAGGGCGCAAGCCCAATAACACCACAATCATGACAGGAGGTGTAACACATGGCCAAGAAAATAACGGCAGTGGTGAAGCTGCAGGTTAAGGCCGGAAAGGCAACGCCCGCGCCGCCCATCGGCCCGGCATTGGGCCAGCACGGCGTCAACATAATGGGCTTCTGCAAGGAGTTCAACGCCCGCACGGCGGATCAGGTCGGCATGGTCATCCCGATCGTGCTCACGGTTTTTGCAGACCGTTCCTTTACGTTCATCACCAAGACGCCCCCGGCCGCCAACCTCATCAAGAAGGAAATCGGCCTGGAAACCGGCTCTGCCAAACCCAATGTGGACAAGGTCGCCAAGATCAAGAAGTCTCAGGTGCGCAAGATCGCTGAGATCAAGATGCCTGACCTCAACGCCGCCAGCGTAGAGGCAGCCATGAGCATGGTCGCCGGCACTTGCCGCAGCATGGGCGTCGTCGTGGTGGACGACTGATCGTAAGCATTCCGCCCCTCAGGGGCGTATTCGGTGGGAGGAAGCGATTCCGTTAAGACCACAGGGAGGTTTGAACCATGTACAGGGGTAAGAAATATCAGGACAGCGCGAAGCTTTTTGACCGCACGCAGCAGTATGCCGCCGCCGAAGCGCTGGCTCTGGCCTGCA
>JAEZSC010000032.1 GCA_023422005.1 Bacillota bacterium
CTTAAGTATTGGTAAATCGTGCCTTGGCGCGCAAATGGTGCAAAAACGAACATTACCACGCCAAATCTCCCTGAATATCCGAGTTATTATAATTCTTATTTGCAAGCCATGTCAAGGCAAACAGGGCTTTCTGCCTCTTCCTGAGCTATAGGAACCGTTTGTTTAGTGTGCACAAGGGAACCGCGGGCATGCATGCCGAGTGAAAGCATTTGTCGAATGTGGTATAATGAATCCATGCTGGAACTTTTAGCCACATGCTGCCCCGGTCTGGAGGGTATATTGGCCGGCGAAATCGCCAAAACGCTGGCTGCGCCGGCGCGCACTGCCCGCGGTGAGGCTCGTTTCGCAGCGCCTTCGGCCGATTCCGCGCTGCGCCTGCGCTGTGCCGACAACCTGTACGCCCTCATCGGCCACGCGCCCGCCGGCCCCCATCGGGGCGATCTGGCGGCGCTGGGGCGCGCGCTGGCGGCGCTGCCGGTGCAGGCCGTGTGCGCGCAGGCCGGGCTGCAGCTGAAGGGGCTGCGCGCCCATGTCAGCGCCAGCCGCTCCGGGAAGCACTCCTACAGCCGCTTCGAGGCTGCCGCCGCCGTGCTCCCGGCGCTGTGCGCAGGGCTTCCCTTGGTCCCCGGCACGCCGGAGGCCCACGACGTAGCCTTCCGCCTGGATATCGACGGGAACCAGGCCTCCTTCAGTGTTAAGCTTACCGACGCGGCCTTTCGCTTTCGCGGGCTGAGGCAGTTCTCCTCTGCGGCCATACGGCCCACCATCGCCGCGGCGCTGATACGCCTGACCGATCCTCAAGCCGATGATGTGTTTCTGGACCCCTTCTGCGGATCGGGCACGATTCTGAGCGAGCGGCTGAGCCTGCCCCACGCTCAGGTGCTGGGCGGCGACACCGACGAAGCGGCACTGGCCGCGGCCGCGCAAAACACAGCCGGCCGGGTGCGGCTGCAACGCTGGGATGCCCTGGCTCTGCCGCTGGACACCGGCAGCGTCACCGCCATCGCGACCAACCCGCCCTGGGGCAACCAGATCGCGCTTGCCGACAGCGCAGAGCTGTATCATGGTTTCCTGCGGGAGGCGCGGCGGGTGCTCTCCCCCGGCGGCCGGCTGGTGGTGCTCAGCGACCGTACCGACGACATGGCCGCCGCGCTGGCCGCCTGCGGCCTGCCCGAGCCCCAGCCGCTCATTGTCAGCCTGCATGGAACACTGTGTCGTGTATGGTCGCTGCAGGTCTGAAATCGGGCGTAACGGTTCCCACTCCCCCATCATAAAATTTTACATAGCCTTTTTCCAGGCAATGCCATCTTGTCGTTTTAAGTATATCTTGGTATTATTTTGTCATACGTCAAGGCTTCATAAACAAAGGAGGATTATCCTATGACTCAAACCAGACCCATCTCCAGCAAAAACCGCCTGGTGGCACTGCTCCTGAGCTTCTTCCTTGGTTGGCTGGGCATTCATCGCTTTTACGTCGGCAAGGTAGGCACAGGCGTCATCTGGCTGCTCACAGCCGGCTGCTTCGGGATTGGCAATCTTGTGGATTTCATCATGATCCTCGTCGGCTCCTTCACCGACAAGGCCGGGCTGCCGGTCTCCAGCTGGAACTGAGCGTTCCTTCGGCACATTTTCTACCTCAGCATAGTCAGTCACAGAACCCGTCGCCTTCGGCCGGCGGGTTTTTTCATGCCATCACAGCCAGATAACGGTACATCATGACAAAATGGCAGAAGGTACCGGCCAGAATGTAGATGTGGAACACCTCGTGAAAACCGAACCAACGGTTGTTCCGCCCCGGCCATTTCAGCGCATAGCCCACGGCGCCCAGCGTGTAAGCGACACCCCCGCCGGCTAACCAGATCAGCGCATCGGCAGGCATTGCGCGCACCAACGGCACAACGCATGCCAGGCACGCCCAGCCCAGCAGCACATAGCACAGCGTGTACAGCCACCTCGGCGCGTCAAACCATATGGCCTTGAACACGATGCCCAGCGCCGCCAGACCCCACACCGCGCCGAAAAGCGCCCACCCCCAGGGGCCGCGCAGCGCGATTAGGCAAATGGGCGTATAGGTGGCGGCGATGAGCACGAAGATCATGATATGGTCCAGCTTGCGCAGCAGCCTCATGGTCTGAGCGCGCAGGTTCAGCAAGTGGTAAGTCGCGCTGGCGCTGTAGAGCAGCACCATGCCCGCGCCGAACACCGCAAAGCTGGCGATGTGCCAGCCCGACGCGCCCAGCCGCAGCGTTTTCTCCAGCAGCAGCACCAGGGCCGCGACGCTCAACCCCGCACCAAATGCATGGGTCAGCCCGCTGACCGGATCCTTCATTCTAGACTTAATCATGAGCACACCACCAATATCTATATATATGTAGTATTGTTAACCATATTACACCGTTCTATTCTCTATTTCAAGACAAAAGCGCCGGAACGGCAGTTCCGGCGCTTTTGTGTCCTGTAAAATATTAGTCCTGCCGCCATTCCACAATGTCTTTGAACGCCAGCCGGGGCCGGGCAAACGGCTGCTCGGCGGCATAACCGAGAGACACCGCCGCGGCCAGCAGGCCCTGGCGGCCTGCCCACGCACACAGCTCCTCATGGGCGAACAGAATGTCGCAGATCCACAGCGAGCCGATACCCAGCTCCTGAGCCCGCAGCAGCATGTTTTGCACCGCCGCGCCCACCGACTGGCTGTTTACCATCAGCATCAGCTGCCCGCGGGCATCCTTGGGTTGCCAGGGCGGCTCGTCGTCGGGGTCAAAAACCAG
The DNA here is from genome assembly GCA_023422005.1 of Bacillota bacterium. Taxonomy (GTDB): domain Bacteria; phylum Bacillota; class Clostridia; order Christensenellales; family UMGS416; genus JAEYRA01. The sequence continues at coordinate 2,769 of JAEZSC010000032.1, forward strand.
CAACGTGGCCGGCGCCTCGGCCATGATGCAGAAGCTGTACTCGGCGCTGCCGGTGGGCAGGTTCTCTGCCCGGGAACGGGCCAGGCCCGCGCTCAGCGCCTCGGCCATGCTCTGCCGGGCGGGGCCCTGCACCACGACAAAGCGCCAGGGCTGGCCGTTCTTGGCCGAGGGCGCCAACCTGGCGGCTTCCAGTATGCTCTCGATGTCGGTGCGGCTCAGCGCGTCCGGCTGGAACCGGCGGATGCTGCGACGCGCCTGAATGGCCTGCATCACGTCCATGGCAATCTCCTTCGATCCTTTATTTTGCGTACTCCAGCATGCGCGAGCGGAAATACAGATAGTCCTCAAAGGGAACCTCTTCGGGTACCCCGTGGTCACAGGTGGGTATATAGCCGCCGCGGCGGCGCATGGCCGGCATGATGCGCCCGATCTCCCGGTCGATGGCGTCCCGCCCGCTGGCAAGGATACGCTTGTCGATGCCGCCGCGCATCACGAGCTCGGGGTACTGCGCGCCGGTGCGCACCACATCGCTGCCCGAAGCCACCTCGAAGGGGCTCATATAGTCCATGCCGATGCTCTGGTACAGCTCAATGACCGGGTCAGCGAAGCCATCGGTATCCACTTGGAAATACAGATGGCGGTTGCGGTCGATCTGCCGGGAGCGGATGCCGGAAATAAGCTGCTCATAATAAGGGAACAAAAATTCACGGATCATGTCCGGTGAGATCAGCGGGCCGTGGTTGTAGCAGATGTCCTCGCCGATGAACAGCTCGTCGATGGTCACGTGCTGTTGATGGCGGGTCGTAACGGCCTGAGCCAGATTGAGCCACGTCTGCATGCAATCGTGGATCAATTCCGGCTGGTCATAGAACATATAGAGCAGATCCACAGGGCCGATCAGGCTGCGCAGATACATATAGCCACCCACCACGTGTTGGGTGATCACCTTACCCTGCGCGGCGGAAGCGCAGGCGGCGGCCATACGTTCTTCCAACCCATCCCAGCGCTGAGCCGTGCCGGGATTCATACGCCATTTCACGTTCTCCTCCCAGGTCTTCCAGTCCTTGACCGGGTGGGTGAGATATTCCGGCATGAAGCCGCTGCGGCGGCCCTTGAAGTACAGCACATGCCGGCCGGCAAAGTCCTGGCCAACCTCGTATTCGCCGCGATCCTCGATGACTTTTTCCTCAAAGATGGGCTCAAAAGACGCCTCGCACCAGCCCAGGCCGTACAGGCCATGTACACCGGATTCCTCAAAGCCGAACAGAGCGCTCAGGTTTGTGCCGTCGGCAATGTGTCCCTGGTTCTTCCACAGATCCAGCGAATAGAAGCCGAACTCCTGCTGCACGATGGGTGCGTCGGGTTTGCGTTCATAGAAATCCCTGGTCCTGCGGGCGGCCTCGCTCATCTGGTCGCGGGGCACCATGCCGTGGATTCCGTCGTGGTTCATAGGTCTCCTCCATGTCTGCCGGTTACACCCGGTCAGTTCTTCTTCAAAACCTTATCAAAAAAAGCCAGCACCTTGTCATAGATGGCCGTAACGCCCCAGAAGCCATCGCCGTGGCCTGCGCCCCGGATGACATCCAGCGTTACATCCACCGATCCGGCGCTCAGCGCATCGGCAAATCCCCGGCTCAGTTGCAGAGGCACCAGTTCGTCCCGGTCGCCGTGCATGATCAATATGGGCGGATCATCGGCAGACAGGAATGTGATGGGGTCCGCCTGCCGAGCCAGCTCACGCCTGCTCTGTGGCGTGCCGCCCAGCAGCACCGAGATGGGGTGGTCCTGCGCCATCGCAGCCTCGGCAAAGCCCACCGGCCCATACCAATCACACACGGCCTGTACGCGGCTGGATTGTTCCGGATTGCCGCCGTCGCCCTCCAGCTCCGGCACGTCGCCGGAAGTGCCCAGCAGTGCCGCCAGATGGCCGCCTGCCGAATCGCCCCATGCGCCGATGCGCTGCGCATCCAGGCCGTACTCCTGCGCATGGGCGCGCAAAAATCGAATGGCCGCTTTGCAATCATGTATCTGTGCTGGGAACACAGCCACATCGGCAAAGCGATATTCCACGCTGACGCAGGCATAGCCCCGCTGGGCGAAACCGCATAGCAGGCCTATGGCATCGTCCTTGTTGCCGGCCATCCAGCCGCCGCCGTGTATCCACACGATCACCGGCAGCGGCTGCTGGTCAGGCTCTTTGGGACGGATCAGGTTGAGCCGCAGGCTCACACCGCCGGCCTGACCATATTCGATGTCCTTGAGCACTTCTACATCGTCAGGCAGTTGGTCTGCTTTGTAATCCACAATGTGCACAGACGCGGGCGCGCTACCCTGCGCGCACGCCGCCAGCAGCAGGCAGGACAGCGCCGCGGTGGCAATGCCGATCATTCGTTTCATCCAAGGCCTCCTATATATTCATGTGTTTATTGGAAGCATTTATCAAATCATCATTTGCATGCCCATGCTGGGAAGATGCGGCGTTATGTTTCGCAGTCTGGCAGGCACACTATATCAAATTCGATCAAACGGGGAGGATTCCTTTATGTCCGATCTTTATCTGAATATTCATGGGCAATACATACCCATAGACCGGGCCATCGCCGATAAATACAGGCTGAGTGACGGAGAACTGTCACCCTTCACCCGCGCGCCACTGGTGGATGCCAGCGGCAACGCCCAGCCCTCGCAGGACGAAGGCGAGAATTTGCAGGGCACCAAAGGGGAGCTCATCAACGATGGCATCTCCGAGCTGGAAAACGGCGTCACGCTTTCCCAGTCGGAGATCCTGGACATCTCCGCCGGCGTGGATTCCCAGATGAAATGAACCGGAGCGGTGCGCGGCCGTACATTTGACGGACCTGCCAATCCTTTCTATAATGAGGGTCGCAAGCACCATATTCGACACATTCGGAGGATCCATGGCAGATCGCGCGAAGGATAAGTCCAGAGAGTTTGCCACCAGCAACACCCTGCAGCTCATCGTCAAATACTCCATACCGACCATCGTCGGCATGCTGGCCAACGCGCTGTATTCATTCGTCGACCGCGTATTTGTGGGGCACCTGCCCGGCGGCGAAGGGCAGCTTGGCATGGCCGCCATCAACATCGCCATGCCGGTCACGACCATCATCTTCGCCGTGGCCATGTTCGCCGGCGTAGGCGCAGGCGCCAACATCTCTCTGAATCTGGGCCGCGGGCGGCGGGACCTGGCGGAGAAATTCATCGGCAACGGCACGACCATGGGCGTGTCCATCGCGCTGGTCACGTCGCTGCTGTTCATCCTGTTCCGCCGGCCCATCCTGGTGGCCTTCGGCGCTTCCGCGGCGACACTGCCCTACGCCGAACAATATCTGACCATTATGCTGATCGGCACGACGATCAACACCTTCGGCTTCTGCCTGAGCCGGTTCGTGCTGGCCCAGGGCTTCACGACGGTATCCATGACGGCCATGTTTATAGGCGTGGCCGTCAATCTTATACTGGACCCGCTGTTTATTTTTGTGTTCGGCTGGGGCGTGGCCGGCAGCGCTGTTGCCACCGTGGTGGCCCAGGCCGCCAGCGCAGCCTACAGCCTGCAATACCTGCTGCGCGGGCGCATGCCGCTGCGCTTCCACTGGAAGAACCTCAAACCCGATCGCGCCATCATGGGCGGCATCGCCTCCATCGGCGTAAGCCCCGGCTCACTGCAGTTGGCCATGGCGCTGGTTCAGGTCACGCTCAACAATTCGCTGGCCGCCTTCGGCGATGTTGCAATTTCAGCCATGAGCGCCATCAACGCCGTGGCGCAGGTCGTGCTGATGCCCATCTTCGGCATCAACCAGGGCGTGCAGCCCATCATCGGGTTTAATTACGGCGCAAAGCTGTATTCCCGTGTGCGCCGGCTGCTGCTGCAGGCCGTGGCCATCGCCGTGGCGCTGATGGCGGCATTCTGGGCGTTCATCATGCTGGACGCTTCCGCGGTCATCCGCCTGTTCGGCTCGGCCAACGAAGGGCTCATGAACATCGGCCCCGGGGCCATGCGCTGGTATCTGATGGCGCTGCCTCTGGTGGGTTTCCAGGTTGTCAGCGCCAACTATTTTCAGGCCGTGGGCAAGCCTAAGCATTCGCTGGTTCTGACGCTTTCGCGCCAGGTGCTCTGCCTGCTGCCGGCGGTGCTGATCCTTCCGCGGTTCTTCGGCATGAGCGGTGTATTCATGGCCGGAGGCGTGGCCGATTCGGTGTCCGCGGTGTTGACTGCCGTCTTCTTGCTCTTCGAGCTGCGCAAGCTGGGCAGCCAAACCGACGCGCAGTTGGCGGAACATCCGCGCGATGAAAGCCTGCTGGAAGCTTCCGCCCAGGAAGGGCACGCGCAGAGCTAAGCGGTTCCTGAGACCGTCGCCTCTTTCCGTCTGAAAAAACCCTTGACAAGGTCCGTGTGAATACGATATTATATGCGGGCAGCAGCGATGCGGCGGGTCCACTCGGGGGTATAGCTCAGTTGGCTAGAGCGCTTGAATGGCATTCAAGAGGCCGTCGGTTCGAATCCGACTATCTCCACCAAAACCCGCAGAAATCTTTGATTTCTGCGGGTTTTCTCATGCCTGTGAATTATCTTCTGGCAACTTATTGGCAACGTAGGAAAAAAAGTTGCCATTTATGTCTACAAGTACGACCCTGCAATTACATCAATGCGAGAGTGTCCCAAAGCCTGTGAAACGGCTGCCATGACACCTCTATCATAGGAAATTCCCGACTTATCCTTGCGGCAGTGATATCGAGTATTTGTTACATTTAGTCCGGAACTCTCAAAGAGCGTATATAACGCTTGAGCATATTCACGTCTGTAGCCGTGCTCATCCATACGATTTTTTACTTCAGAACGCATGAATACCCTGTCTCTACCTTCGGCAATTGCTCCTTCACGCATTGCCGCTACATGCGCTTGAAATATTGGGAGAACGGGCACTGTGCGGGTTTTACCGCCCTTACCCTTGATGACAGTTACTGAAGAACCATCTGAGGCTATATTCTGTGGTAATAGCGCAACAAGTTCATGTTTGCGCAAGCCAGTTCCTTTGCAAAAACCAACAGCGGCTGCATTTCGGCTTTCTGAAAACTCGGCATCATGTTTTCGTGGGCCTCTGCTACGAGTTATATTTACCCGCTCGCGGCGGGGAAGAACAACTCCCCAATCTCGTGAACTGCATTGATATAGCTTCGAAAAAGCACTCGCATCAAGACGCACTGTATAGGGGGAGACCCCAGCGGCAATACGCATTCGCAAGTATTCAGGCACATGAGCACGGATATCAGAAAGATACTTTCCACCGTGCTGAGCTTTAGCCCAAGATGCAAATTCGCAGCATTGCTTCAAATACGACCGCAAAGTCTGATATGAATAAATCCCCTCCAAATGATTTGGCGTTTCAGACTCCGCTTTTGCAGTATGTTTTGATTGACCCGCACAGACCATCGAATTAAGCATCAAGTCTATCTGTCGTACAAGGGAGGGTGTTTTACCCATTTACTATCACCTCCTTTCGCTGGGTGTTCAAGCCGGTAAGAAACAAACACGAAGGCTACATTCCCAAGATGCAACCCGCCTCCCCAAGCTACATCGTTTCTGTAGGCAGTCATCTCGTACGTTCTGAGATAACCCGAATAATCGTTCTACACGGTGATTAAACTGGTTACTTTCCTGTTGCAGACAGGAAAGTAACCGTTTTCAGCGTGGCCCGCAGCGAACAATAGGCACGTCCGCTGCGGGCACTTACTGTGCACACAGTGCAGCACATCGGTAGCGACTGCAATCGCTGCCGAAAAGATACCTCCTATATTTTCTTTGAAATAAGTGCGCGTATATAATGTACCGCATTTTTCAGCTACTTACAAAAACAAAAGAGCCTAAAATTTGAGGCTCTTAAGATATGTATATATGATGGTTGGTTATGCCTGGTTGCGTTGCAGATATTCAAGATATGTCCTAATTTGCTGCTGAATCAATTGCCTTCCATAATTCTCCATATACGCCCAGTTGGGTTTCCCTGCATCATCAACAGGCAATAAGATTTTTTGCTTTCTCATACGCTCTTCGTTAAATTTGTAGCCGTAAGCATACTTATTTTTCTGTTGCAGAATAACACTTTTCATAAACAGATAAACGTATTTATTGGCGGATTTATTTTTTAACTGGAAACGTTTAACATCATCAGAAAAAATACATTCATACGGATGGTAGAAGTTCTCAACAACACTCCCGTTATAATTAACCCCCAGAACATTTCTATCAAGAGACACATTCGTATTTGATACAAAGTTGGTAACACCATTGTTTGCTTCCGTAGCACCAATAAAAGGGCGAATCCCTGGTATCATATCACTCTTGGTTAAGCGCTTTCCTGGCTTAATATCAAAAATATCCGAAACAAGAAACTCATTCCATTCATGTGCTTCAACGGGTTGCCCCCCCCTCGTTTGATTAGCTATGTCAATAAACCTAATATACTTCTGCAGAAGCTGTTGCTGCCGCTCTTTGATATATACCTCCATGAACAGCCAATCGGGTTCGTTATAATCACCAATCGGAAGCTGTATCCGCGTTTTCTTTATTCTGGATAATGAATTAGCCCTCCCATGTCCAAAAAAACCATAGAATTGAGAAAGAATGGTAGATATAAAAATACACACCTCAGCAGACAAATGCTCCCGCGGGGAAAGAACAAATATGTGAGAGTCAGCCGCAAAGCTAAAAGGCTGGTAAAAAGCGAGTCCAGCTCCACCGTCACCATCTTTATTCCATGTAATAACCCCCGCTGGCTTTATCTTTTGAGGGTCAGCAGTAACAAAGGTCTTTAGCCCATTTCGAGAGTTTTTTGCTGAAATAAGAGGCGTCGAACCTGGCAACATAGAGGCCATATTGTTTTCTGACCCTGGATATTTGTTGACCTCGAAATAATCCAGCACATAAAACGGCGCCCATTCTCTGTCTTGTAAACTAAGCATCTCGCTTACCTACTTCCTGCTCAAATAAATAGCCCTTGCCATGTGTAATCATGCTAAACTCAAAGGTTAAGTAGTCAGCAATGCTATCCATAAATGCTTGCTCCGATGGGATTTCATCATTGTAATAGTAGAATGAATGTATCCATTCGTCGCTATCCTCAACAACCGTTTCAACCATGAAGTTACTTGGTACTTCTGTCTTTTTACCCCGCCAGCAATCGAGCAAATAACTTTTTCTGTCTTTGGCACGTTCTGTTTCAACCAGGCCAAGGTGTTTCCTAACCTCAAAGCCGTCATCTTCAAAGTTAATGAATTTTACAAGTTTATCGGCAGGATGGGGTTCGCCTGTCGTGAAAACAGCAGCGCAAGGAACCACGCCTATTCGGTAGAAGGTGTTTTTGTTAAGGCTAATTACACCTTCAAGTGTATGGTATTTCAATATCTCCCTTTTCACAGCTTTGTCATCGTTGGTTTTGCCAATCATAGCCGAAATAGGAACAATGACCGCACACCGACCACCAGGAGCAATACTGTTCAGCAGTTGGCGAATGAAGTAAAGCTCTGACAAATGTGCTGTTTCCCTGTTTTTCGCTTGTGAATAGGGCGGATTCATAAAACCCACGGTGGTGCCATATAGCTGCAGCTTGCTCGTATCCTGCTTGAAAAAGTCCCCGCATATAAGGTTGCTTTGCCCATCACCGCGTAAAATCATATTGGTTGTTGCAATGGCAAACATATCTTCCCGGTCTTCGATACCGTAAATTTGCTTTTGCTTTATCCGCTTTTTCTCTGAATAAGTCGAAGCCTGATTAAGCATTCTATACATTCCCGACACCAGAAAGCCGCCCGTGCCGCAACATGGGTCGAAAATAACGTCATTGGGCCTCAGGTCTACGAGGTCGCAGAATAACTCTGTTATATGCCGAGGTGTCAAAACGACCCCAAGGGCTTGCCCGTCACCGCCCGAATAGGAAACGAATTCCCCATAGAATCTCCCCAAGTAGTCTTCTGGGGAATTTGCGACAACTGCCTTGAAAATATGTTCATTAATATATTCGGTATAGAATCTAAGCGGAGTTTTTCCGAGGTCTTTATGAATTTCATTTAGTTTTGGACGGTCTTTTATCAAGGTAAATTGATTTAGCACCTGTTCTTTTTTTGTTTCAGGGGATACTTTGGCACGTTGTAAGTTATTGGTCAATTGCTTGAAGAGCTTGTTTCCGTCCGTATCTATTCTATCGCCGGTTAGTTGGTCAAGGCGAAAGCCATATTGCTGTTCACGCAAGGCGAGCAGTATAGCCGATACGACCAAAGGCTTTTCATCTTCACCCAGGCTACCATAGTTTCGCAAATACTCATGTAGTTGCTTTGCTTTTTTCAGAATATCATCAAGCTCAATATCTTCAGATGGAATTTCGCCCAATACCATCCGCTTATAGTATTCCTCAATATTGTTTTCAGAAAAGTTCTCAAAGGTTTCAACTTCTGGAAGTTCAACATATCCGCTTTCATTTACGAACAGCGGCTTTAAAATATGGTGTTTTTTATCTCCGGCATTGCCAAACGCAAAAACCTTTTTGTAAGGGGTTTGGTCTATGATTTTCTGTGCGTAAAACAGAGCACCATTTACGGCGTAGTTTTCTGTTGCATTTATGGATAGCGATATTTTACCATCTTCTTTGAGGCACAGAAAGTTTCGGTCTGGTTTGTCTTCCATTACGAGAACAAAGCCATTCACAACAGTGCAATACTCTGGAAACCCTACGCTTCCGGTCTGATGCTTTGATGCGGTTTTCAGGGCATTGTCAATATCAAGGATATTACTACCTTGCGTGTCGGCATCTATTCCTGCTTCTTTCAGAAGGTCATAGATGAATAAGTCAAAATTTGCTTCCTTTTTAGCCATAATAAACCTCCGGCTTTTGAAACGCCTTTTTGCTTTCTACATATTCGACAGCCCCGCGGGCAAGGTCATTCAGCCACTACGCTTGGGCTTGTCGATTCGTGCAAAGCGCGAACATTATTGTACGTAATTTTACTGTATATGTAAATATTCAGCAATATGCTCAGGCAAATCCCATACCCCAAAGCTTCATCACCCAAGTTCTCCTCAATCAAGTGTACCAATAAGCTAATTTGTTGTTTTTTACTATTAATCCTATAAGAATTACATTCCACTTCATGGGACGAACCGCAGGAGGCTTTAATCCGCAAAATGGTGCCAAGCTATTCGAACATAGCTTTTCTTTTAGGTTATCTGGCTTTTTTGAGCCGTTCTTGCACAGAACGTTTCAAAAGCTGGCGCTTTTCCATCGGTGTAAGTAACTGGTCAATGGCTTTGCACAAAACTTCTTCAGCCGTATTGTGTTTTTCAAATAAAACATACTCTTCCTGAGCCACCTCAAATGAGGGTAAGTTATAGTGCTTAATGTTTCGCTTTCCCCACACACCAGGAAGCAGCCGAATTTCCGACTCGCGCAAAACCCCATTTTGCAGAAGGTGTGTCATAAGATTGTAAGGCGTCTTGTTGCATAAACCTGTATAGGCTGCCACTTGGTCGTAAGACATCGCTACCACGCCGTGGCAATGCAGCTTACGTGCGTGCATGAATAGTGCCGTGAGGCATAGCATTGCGTTATAAGTCGCCGCGTTTTTCACAATATACGTTAGTTCGCTCTTAGACATATGCATCGAACCGTGGCGCACTACCCCATAACACCGACGATATACATCTCCGACAACACGGTCTATCTCCAAATGACAGTCAGGCAGCGGCGTCGTAAATGTAGCGGGGTCTTGGGTGTTCATCCACGCATGGAGTAAAACGCGAGTTTCATTCTCGCTATACCCATCACACCTGAGAAGGACTGCAATTCTGACAATGGCGCTGTGCCTTGTGCCTGTTTGAATCAGACCATTTTGATAAAGCTCTCTTGCTGGACCCTGGGCTGGCGGTGGTGCCTTTAGTGGTGGCCGCAGTGCAATACTTGCAGTTGGGGATGATGATGCCGTAACGGATTCATCACGCTTCGAAGGGCCTCTCGTCGCCTTCTCCATCTCCGCCAACGATGGGATTTCGGTAAGCCATTCGTTGACTATTGAAATGAGAAGCCCAGAAGGTGCTTTCTCGACGCCGAGAATGCGCAAGGGGTCATCAATTGGGTATAAACCGCTATCCAGCAACGAGCAGAAATTCTCTTTCTTGCTGGATGCAAAATTTACTCCAAGGGGCAATTTCACCCCCTGAGTCGCGGTTGGGCGAAACTCAATCTTATCGCACATTTCAGTAAGTCCTGCACGAGCCAATATCAGTCGATAGAAGTCATGTAAATAAGCTCCTGAAGTAGGTGCATCGAAGAAGAGGTCAATATGGAAACCCTTACCCCCTGATGACGAGGCGAGGATATTAGCCTGTTGAAACCCAAGGCAGAGTATTTCGTTAATAAGGCTTTGGACAATCCATCTATCATCGATGTCCACGTCAATTGACAGAAATGTACTTGCCCGGTCAAGGCCAAAAACACCCAGTGTTTTTCTGCCCATCAGATGAGCCCGAACGCGAGAATTTGTTAATGGATATTTGCTCCGCCCACCAAATTCGTTGGCTGAGTTAAAATCAGCTGTCTCAGGCTGGAGCCTGTTCGCCGGGTCATATGTACAGGTGATGTAATGGCCAGAGTTGGTCAAAACAAGAAATTTCTTTCTGCTCGTGACGTACAAACTCGAAAGTTTTGTGATGACCGCTTTTTTATCATGTTTATCCATCTCGAAAAACAAAAATACCGCCCCCAGAAAATGTGCTACTACAACCATTTCCTGTTTGCGGCGAAAAAGCAAAAATAGAGAAACAGAATTATCTGTGTCGCGTTTTGGCATATTTTTCATTTCCAGGGTACTGTAAATAGTCCGCATCTACTGCTTGATACTGACTGGTGTTGCAGACACCAGTCAGGGCAGGAAAAACTATCTGTTGCGAAGTGGCAGATTATGAAAATCCGGGGTACTGTAATGTATCCCCATATTGAAAGGATAGCGACATGTAAAGGACGACAATCAAACATGCACTCTCTCGACGATATGGATGAACTCATAAGGCGCGCATTGTCGTGTTGTTAGTTACAGGCCTCTGCAAAGATAGCCGGTTAAGCATTTGACGCAACGGAAATATCGCAAATAACGGGTTGACATGGAGCCTCTGCCGCCGTGATTTGGTGGCAACTGCAGGCAGGGTGATGTTAGGGGCTGCCCGCCCGACGAGGCTATCACGGCGGCTTCTCCACGTAAACCCTGTGCGAAATTTCCTGCCGACCAGATGACGAAAGGAAAAGGACGATGGCCCATACCAGAAAGGAGCTCTGTACGGCTCACCTCATCTTAACGAAGTGCCGAACTCGGCATTAACATAGATATTTTCATGAAAGGAGACAACGACGATGAAACGACAATACAAGCCAAGGTCAATCCATCCCCCTCAGCATTCATATACTGATATGCTGGTCACCGCTCATGGTGAGACGATGGGCAGAACAAAAACCGGTGCAGTCATTGGTGTATCCCGCTGGACGATATACCGGTATGTGGATGCCGGTATTCTCGCTACAGCTGCCGATGGCAAACGAATATTAACTCGCTCTGTGGCTTCATTTATTGAGTCCCAGGGCAAAAAATAGTAACGCCGCCATTGGGGTGCTTTTCCACAAAGTTTTGTTTGACTTCAGCTTTTCATTATGCTTTGATAAACACATTAATACGAACAACGAAACCCCAATTTAGAACTTAAGCAGCTGTCTGGCAGCTGATTCGATAAATTTCTGTGAACACAGTATTCAGCGGAGGGATGTACTATGCCGAAAAAGAAAACATATCAGCCCGGGGACAAGCGTCCCCGGGGTAAGCAACTCGATGGCCGATATCGCGGTAAGCTCAAAATCGGCGTAGATGCCGAGGGAAAAGCTGTATATAAATATGCTTCAGGGCGCACACGCAGCGAGTTAGATGATGCTCTGGAGGAACTCCGCAAGACATACATCTTCGGAGTTGATAAGGTTGACCGGAGCATTTTGACATCGAAATTCGCCGAAGACTGGTTTGAAGTTTACAAGAAGCCGCACATCGAAGGTTCCAACGCGCGGTGTTATCGCACTATACTGGACGCCCATTATCTCGCTGAGTTTGGCAACAAGCAATTACGGAGCATACACACCATTGACATTCAAAAGTTCCTCAACGACAGGGCGTTTTTCAAAGCGTCTTATATGCGGAAAATCATCATGGTTGGACGGCAACTATTTCGTCGTGCCGTGTTCGATGGCATTATTGACCGTGACCCCATGATGGGCATAATAGCGCCAAAGTGTGAAGAAGGTTCCCGACGGGCATTGACACTGGCCGAGAGGCGAGCTGTGCTATATGTAATAAACAGCGAGCCAAATGGCATTTGGGTCGCACTGCTCTTCTATCTCGGCGTTCGTCCGGGTGAGGGGCTGGGACTTCGTTGGAGTGATGTGGATTTCAAGAATAAGGTTATCCATATTCAGCAGGACATCGACTATGCCATAACTCCCGATGGCAAGCCCCATAGCCTCAAGAATACCCCAAGCGACCGGTTCATACCGATACCCGAGGCACTAATGTTGCTTCTGAAACCCCGCGCTGGGCTCAGGGACACCTATATAGTACAGTCACCTGCAACAGGCCGGTGGATGCGCTCCACCGACCAGGAGTGTCTATGGGACCGCCTTATGCGGCGCGCCTACGATGCAGACCAGAGCATTGAGTTCCGCCAGTCTATCAGCTCGCATTGGGGCAAAGAGGATGTTGAACGCTGGATAAAGCGTTCAGTCATCACACCATACTTCCTCAGGCACAACTATGCGACAATGCTTCATGCCAAAGGCATAGATGTCGTAACGGCCAGTAGATGGATGGGGCACGTAAATCCATTAACCATGATGGAGTTTTACGTTCATCTGGACGCTGCCAAGGAGAAAATTGATGTTTCTCTTCTGGATGGAGTATTTGACCTTCCTGCGTCAAAATAATTAGCGGCAACTTTTTGGCAACGCAGCATTGCAACACTTTACAACCCATCATTGTTGCGGTATGCTGAAAAAGCAAGGAAACAAGCCAAATATGCTACATATGGCGGTGCAATTTGTTGGGTTGTGTAGCGCGTCGGTTCGAATCCGACTATCTCCACCATAAAAAAGCTCAACACGATCGTGTTGAGCTTTTTTAGTGAAATTCGCCCTACGGGCAAGCGAAATGTTGCTGCCGCAACGCGAACTATGCTGCGAATGAGAAATGCGCCGCGGCGCGTGGGAAGGTGTATGGACAATGGCCGAAAGAATGAAGTTCGCCGCCTCCTACAGCGGCGGAAAAGACGGGGCGCTGGCGCTATACCGGGCCATCCAGAGCGGCCATGAGCCCGTGTGTCTGTTGACCACCTACAATGAGGACGCCGGGCGATCGTGGTTTCACGGTGTTCCTACCGAGTTGCTCTGTAAAATCTCGGAGTTGACAGGCATTCCCCTGGAACTGGTGAAAACCGGGAAGGGCGACGATTACGGCCGGGATTTTGAAACCGCCCTGGCGCGCCTGAGAGAGCAGTATGGCGCGCAGGCCTGCGTTTTCGGAGACATCGACCTGCAGCTTCACTATGAATGGGACATTGCCCGCTGCAAGGCTGCCGGGGTCGCGGGAATGTTTCCGCTCTGGAACGGCGGCCGCCGGGAGCTGGTTCATGAGCTCATCGACACCGGCTTTAAAGCCGTCATTACCATTGTAAACACATCCTTTTTGAGCGAGAAATACCTGGGCAAGACGCTCACGCGGGAACTGGCGGAAGAAATCGCCGCAGAAGGCGCGGACATATGCGGGGAGAACGGAGAGTACCACTCCTTTGTCTACGATGGCCCATTGTTCCGGGAACCTGTGAGCTACAAGCTGCACGAGATCGTACGGCACGATTCATACGCGATCCTGCCCATATCTCTGGCCTTTTGACCCTTCCTATCCGGTCAGAACGACCCTGCGGACTATGCAGAAGAATACAAACCGTGCAAAGCAGCCTCGTCCCCACCCTGCTACAATAACCCCGGAGGTGAGACATTGGACTGGCAAAACGGGATGGACCGGGCAATGGACTACATCGAGAACAACCTGACGGCGGACATCGACCTTGCGGTCGCAGCGAAGCATCTGGGCTGCTCGTCCTGGGAATTTCAGCGCCTTTTTTCCTTTCTGGCGCACATTTCGCTGGGCGAGTACATCCGCCGCAGAAGGCTGACGCTGGCGGCGGAGGACATGCGGAAGGGCGAAGAGAAAGTCATAGACGTCGCACTGAAGTATGGGTACGAGTCGCCTGCCGCCTTTACCCGGGCTTTCAGTCAATTGCACGGTGTTACGCCCTCGTCGGCGCGCAGCGAAGGCGTTCCTGTGAAGACCTGTCCGCGAATCACCTTCAAATATTCTGAGAATGGGTGGTCGGAGAAAATGAGCAAGTTCAGTGAGAGAGGCTATGTCGTAAGAGAAAACGGTCCTGTGTACTTCACGCAGGATATGGACGCGACGCTCCAGTGGTTCCAGGATGTGTTGGGGTGGTATGGCGATGTGGTAGCCAGGGATTCCGCCGGCAAGGGGGTATACGGCTGCGTGTTCGATTACCCCGGCGAGGTAGCTGTGGCGCCGTTCAGAGGGTTCCACCTCTTCCCCGGCGAACCTGCGAAGGGGGTGGCCGGCTTTCTGATGGTGGAAGGGTTGGACGCGCTGCACAGGCTTGTGAAGGCAGCCGGTTGGACACAGATCACGGACATACAGCCGCAGGCATGGGGCGCGCGGGAGTGCAGCGTTACAACGCCCGACGGTTGTGTGCTGCGTTTCTTTGAGACGATCTAGGCCCCGACAGAAAACGCGAACCATGCCAAGTGGTTCGCGTTTCTTCAATGCTTCCAATTAAAATCCAGTTAGAACACCTGGCATCAACGGCGGCTGCAGCGTGCCGTGACGGACGCAAGCCCATACTGTTATACTCTGATATCCTTCCAGCGCCCGCGGCGGAAGCGGTGATAATACATGCCCGAGCGCACGGCGAAGTCGATTAGAATGCACACCATCGTTGACAGAACGCCCAGCCCGGTCAGCCGGTGGGCCAGCAGGCTTAAGAGGATGCGCAATGTCCAAATGCCCACGATGCTCGTGTACATGATGTATTTGATGTCGCCGGCCGCGCGCAGTGCCGAGGACAGTATTGTCATGACAGCCAGCAACGGCTCACCCAGCGCCAGCACCTTCACGCAGGACGACGTCAGCGCGATGACGGCGGTGTCGTCGTCGGTCGTATACCACGAGGCGATCTGCCTGGAAAACACAATCAGCAGCACGCTGATGAAGGCCAGCAGCACCATGGCCATCCTGAGCGTCTGGCGGGTGTAGCGCGCCGCCTTGTCGGGGTTCCCTTCGCCCAGGCTGTGGCCCACCAGCGTGGAAAGCGTGATGCTCAGGCCGAAGGCAGGCATAAAAGCCAGCGAATTGATGGACATGACGATGGGATAAGCCGCGCCATCCAGCACGCCCATGCCCAGCACGATGGCATTGAGCACCAGAAAGCCGCCCTGCATGACCAGTTGCTCCACCGACGCCGGTATGCCGATGTTCAGGATGCGCCGGATCATGGCCATGTTGGGCTTGAAGCCGTCGCGCAGGCTCAGGCTGATGCGGCCCTTGCCCATGTATATCGCCACCAGGATCAGCACACATCCCAGCGCCCGCGCCACCACCGCCGCCCACGCGGCACCGGCGATGCCCATTTGCATGCCGCTCACCATGACGTTGCCCACGATCAGATAAACGACGTTGACGGCGGCGCTGACGACCAGCGGCAGCACCATGTTGCCCACGCCGCGGAACACGCCGGACAGCACAATGTTGATCATGAGCAGCGGCATGGAAACCAACAGAATGCGGAAAAGAACCAAGCCCTGCTGATAGACCTCCTCGGGGCTGCCGGCCATGAACAGCCGCAGCAGCGGCGAGGCAAAGGCGAAGCACAGCGCCGTGATGATGACCGAGGACGCCAAGACCATGATCAGGCTTTGCAACGCCGCTTCCTTTACCAGCGGCGAACCTTCGCCGGTCAGCCGGGCGATGAGCACCGTGGAACCCGTGGAAAGCGCCGCGAACACCGCCTGTACGAACATAAAGATGGAGTTGATGAGGCCGTTGGCAGCAATGGCCGACTGGCTGATGCGGCCGATGAGCATGGTCATGAACACGCCGACCAGCATGATGAGCAGCTGCTCGGTGATGGTCGGCCATCCCAGCCGGAATATGCTGCGGGTGATGTCCCGCCAGGTCTCTTTCTCCATATGCGCTTGCTGCGTCTGTGTGGAACCCATGGTCCTCCTCGGCAGGCTGTCCGTAAAGGCTGCGCCTTTCGGCCAGCCTTTTCGCATCCGATGCTGCGACATCGGATGCGATTAAGACAACATGCCCCTTGCCTTTTGATTATCGCCCGCCGCGCATGTCGCCGGGCGATATCTTGGTTTCATTCATGTACTTTGTTTCAAGGAACTTCATTTCGCCTGCGGGCGGGTTCTTTTTACCTACCTCGCATTTGGTTTTTGTTTCCCTCCGTCGTCTCGCCTGCGGGCGACCGGGAATCTGCAAGCAGATTCCCTGACTGGATGAACCGCCGTCGGAATCAAGCACTTCCTCACACGCCAGTTTTTCAGACAGTAATGTCGGTGAGCCGCCATAAGTGCGTATTTTACTCTACCATGTGTTAAAAAACAAGACGAACGAACAGTATGCAAGTCGAATGATCGCAACCCAGAGCGAAAAGCGGCTGGAACCAAAGCATTGTTGACTTGTGACGGATTTGTTATAATACATAAAATAGAAACCCATCGCACCGAAGATAAGGGGGAACGCTTCATGGCCCAAGCAGATTACATCACACTGGCTCGCCAAACCTTCAAGCGGGAGGCGCAGGCAGTGGCACGACTGGCCGAGAGCATCGACTCCGAAGCCTTCCGCCTGCTGGTGTCGGCCATCCTGCAGTGCAAGCAAGACCATGGCCATGTGATCATCACCGGTCGGGGCAACTCCGGCGCCGTGGCACGCAAGATCGCCTACAGTCTGTGCTGCGTGGACGTGCCTTCGGTCTACCTGGCGCCCGGCGAGGGCTTCCACGCCTCCACCGGGCTCATACAGCCCGGCGATCTGCTGATCGCCGTCAGCCGCGGCGGCGAATCCGCAGAGGTTATGGAACTGATGAAAATGGCCCGCCACAAGAACGCCAAGACCATCGCCGTGACCGCGAACCCAGCCTCGCCCATGGCCATGTCCAGCGACTTGATCGTGCGCGTGACCATCGACCGCGATGCCGAGGTCCATGATTTTCTGGCCACATCCAGCATGCTGGCGATGATCGCCGTGTTCGACGCCGTGGCGCTGGCCATCCAGCCCAATGGCAACGGTCGAGCGCAGTCCAAGGATTGATCAAAGCATAAAGTGAACGGCCCGGCGCACTGCCGGGCCGTTTTGCATATCACGTTACAGGTTTTTATCGGGGTACTGGCACCAGGGCAGCAGGCTGCACTTGGCACACAGCGGCTTGCGGGCGGCGCACACCACGCGGCCATGGCGGATGATCCAATGGTGCGCGGCGGACCACTTGCTCTGGGGAATGTTCTCATGCAGCCGCATCTCGACCTCCTGAGGTGTCTTTCCGGGGCCCAGGCCGGTGCGGTTGGACACACGGAACACATGGGTGTCCACGGCGATGGCATCCTGCCCGAAGGCGTTGGAAAGCACGACGTTGGCGGTCTTGCGGCCCACGCCGGGAAGCTTGATCAGCTCCTCCATGGTATCCGGCACACGGCCGCCATATTGCTCCAGCAGCGCCCGGCAAGTCAGCACGATGTTGCGGGCCTTGTTCTTGTAGACGCCGCAGCTCTTGACATGGGGCTCCAGCTCCTCGGGTGTGAGCGACGCGAAGGCCTCCGGCGTGGGGAATTTCTGGAACAGCACTGCGGTCACGCGGTTGACCTGCTTGTCGGTGCACTGCGCCGAAAGGATCGTGGAGATCAGCAGTTCAAAGGGGTTGCGGTGCACCAGTGCGCATGTGGCGTCAAAGTAATCGTGCTCCAGCGCGGCCAGCATATTGTCTATTGCGGTTTGTTCCAAAGCTTTTCCTCCCCATACGCAAACGCGCCCGGCAGGAGCCGAGGCGCGTGTTTTTGTCGTTTCCCGCGATGGAAAGGATTATACACCCAGGAGCCGCCTTTATCAATTGATACGGCCCTGCAGGCGGCCCACGGGCTTGCACACCAGGCGCCCATTGACGCTCTCAGCGCTGTAGACGCCGATGAGCGCGGCGGGCCGCTGACGGTCGCACAAAGCCAGCACGGCGGCGGTGTCACCCAGGGAGAAACGAACCGAAAGGCCGCAGCCCATGCCAATCTCATGGGGCGTGTTGATGACGTTGCACTTCACGCCGGAAGTCTTAAGCGCCGTGAGAAAAGCGGTGGTCTGCTGGCGGGAGCGGAACGCGACAAAGCCAAAAGGTTCCATGGCCATAAAGCACCTCCACGCACCCACATAGGGTGCGGATACCACACCATATGACAGCATGGTACCAAGAGTGCCGAAGATTAGGCCACCACAATCTCTCTGAGCAAGGCTTCCGTAATGACCCAATGAATGATAAGATTTCGTGCCATTGAGGCGCGACCAAAGGGCTCCAGTCGCCCTTTGGAAACCTTCGGCATCCATCTTATGAATAGTGATACCAATATGTGGCCAACAGCCCTGCTCGCGGTCGCCGTAGGCGCGCCCATTCATATACTGTAGCATACCCCGATAAAGGATGGGCTTGCCATGATCTATCTGGACAACGCTGCCACCAGCCTGCCCAAGCCCCGCCCAGTCAGCCAGGCCATGGGCGAAGCCTGCATGCGGTGCGGCAACCCCGGCCGCAGCGGCCACGCAGCGTCGCTGGAGGGCGGGCAAATACTCTACGGCTGCCGTCAGGAACTTGCCGGCCTACTGGGCGTGGCCGATCCCTTTTGCTTTGTCTATTGCAGCAACTGCACCGACGCGCTCAACCAGGCCATCAAGGGATCGCTGAACCCCGGCGACCATGTGGTGACCACGGCGCTGGAGCACAACTCGGTGCTGCGGCCGCTGTATACGCTCAAAGAGCGCCGCCAGATCTCGCTGACCGTGATCTACCCCCGGGCCGACGGCTATTTGCAGCCCGACGACATCGCCAAGGCCATCACCGATCGTACGCAGCTGGTCGTCGTGACTCACGCGTCCAACGTGACCGGCGCGGTGCAGCCGGTACAGGCCATCGCCGCGGTGTGCGCCCGCTACAGCGTGCCGCTGCTGGTGGATGGCGCCCAGACCATCGGCAGCATGCCGGTGAACATTGAGGCCATCGGCGCCGATATGGTGGCCTTCCCCGGCCACAAAGGCCTGCTGGGGCCGCAGGGCACGGGGGCGCTGTATATCCATCCCCGCTGCACGCCGCAGCCGCTGCGCGAGGGTGGCACCGGCAGCTCCAGCCTGGCGCTTACGCAGCCGCTGGATCTGCCCGACCGCTACGAGAGCGGCACCGCCGCCACACCGGCCATCGCCGGTCTGTGGGCCGGCGCGCGCCATGTACGGTGCAACCTGGATGCCATCGCGCGCACAGAAGACAGGCTGACCGAGCGGCTGTGGGAGGGCTTAAGCGCCGTGAACGGCGTAACGCTCTATGGCCCGCCGCCGGGCAAGCCGCGGGTGGGCGTCGTGACATTCAACCTGGCCAACAAGAGCGCCACCGACGTGGCTGACCGCCTGAGCGAGAAGTATAACATCGCGTGCCGTGCGGGGCTGCACTGCGCGCCGCTGGCTCACCGCTTCCTGGGCACCCAGGAGACCGGCGCAGTGCGCTTTGGCATAGGGCCTTTCAACACATCGAAGGAAATCGACACCGCGGTGCGGGCCATCCGGGAGTTGTCCAAGGAGAGTTGAACACAAAAGGGTACCAATTCATCGTTCCTGCTGCAGCCGCCGGTCCAATTGCGACGGACTGCAGTTCTTATATTTTCTAAAGTTTCGGATAAAAGAGGATACACTTCCGAAGCCGCAATCATAGGCCAGCTCGGACAGCTTTTGCGCCGTGGGCAGCAGCTGCTCGGCACGATTGACGCGGTAGAAGCTCAGGTATTCGTGAAAGGTCATGCCGGTGGCCCGTTTGAACAGGCGGCAGAAATGCGTCACACTGAGGCTGGAGGCCGCGGCGGCCTGCGCCAGTGTGATCTCCTCGGCATAGGAGGCATCCACGAGCCGAAAGGTGTACTGGAGCATCTCATGAACACCGGAGACGGTCTCCGGCGTGCTGGGGACCAGCCGGCGGGGCGCAAACCGGGCCAGCAGGCCGGTGAAGCGGTACAACGCGCCTTTGACCAGGCACTCGTAACCCGGCCTTTTGTCCTCCATCTCCCCCGCGGCCTCCTCCATACTCCCGATCAGCGCGTCCCTCTCCCCTGCCCTCAGCCGGATGGGGTTGTCGTAGACCATGGCCGTGTCATAATTGCCGGCGGCATCGGCGCCCTCCGGCGCGCTCAAAAGGCTTTGCGCATCAAACTGCAGCACCAGGATACGGCAGTTGTTGCGGGCGATCGTATAGGTGGAGTGCAGCTGGTCGCGGCCTATGACCACCAGGTCGCCGGCCTCGGCCGTGAAGAACTGATCGTTGACCTGCTGCAGCGCCGCGCCGCTCAGATAATAGAGCACCTCCACCTCAGGGTGCCAGTGGGGGTTCACCTCGATGACGTGTTCCATCGTCGTCGTGACGAAGCCCCTGGCACGCAGGCCGCTGCCGGGAGGAAAAACATTCTCAAAATAGGGCTTGACGTGCTGCATGCATCACCCGAAAAGTACAATTCGACAACGCCAGGGCAGGATTTGAGAAGAGCGCCTGCAGCCTTGCCGGTATAATGATTATATCATTGACCTGAATAAACGCATACGGAATCTGTGGTGAGGAGAATGACCATGTGGAAGCCAGATTTCCAGCTTTTGCTGGATGCTCTCAAAGGCAAAAAGACAACCCGCCCGGTGCTGTTCGACTTCCTGATGAGCGAGCACATCGCAGAACCCCTGGCCGGCAAGCCCGCCGACAACACGCCGCTGGCCTATTGCCGGCGCAACACAGAAGCCATGCGGCTCATGGGCTACGATTACGCACCGGTGCAGCCGCCGTCCTTCTACTTCGCCATGAACGGCGCGGCCAACAAAGAAAGCCGCCACGTCAACGACACCCAGATCATCGCCGACTGGGCGGATTTCGAGAAGTATCAGTGGATCGAGCCCGACGAACGCATCCCGGAATTCCTGAGCGAATTCGCCAAGACCGTGCCCGAGGGCATGAAGATGTTCGTGTGGGGCCCCAGCGGCGTGCTGGAAAACGCATCCGGCATCCTGGGCTTTGACAACATGATGTTCAAGCTCTACGAGGACCCGGACCTGGTGCGCACCGTGGTGGATGGCGTGGGCAGCCGCCTGCTGCGGTATTATGAGCTGGCGCTGCAGGCCGAGGGCGTGGGCTTCATCATGTGCAACGACGACTGGGGCCACAAGACCCAGACCTTCATGAGTCCCCGGCACATGCGCGAGTACATCTTCCCGTGGCACAAGCGGGCCGTGGAGGCCGCCCACGCCAAGGGCATCCCCGCGGTGCTGCACTCCTGCGGCGAACACCGGGCCATCATGCTGGAGGACATCGTATCCGACATGGGTTACGACGGTAAGCACTCCTACGAGGACACGATACAGCCCGTGGAACAGGCCTGGGACACATACCATGACAAAATATGCATCATGGGTGGCATGGATATGGACTACCTGTGCCGCCGTACGCCGGAAGAAGTCTATGCGCGGGCGCGGGACATGCTGCTCAAGACCCGCGAGGGCAGCCACTATCTGCTGGGCACCGGCAACAGCCTGGCCCGATACCTGCCCCTGCCCCAATACCAGGCCATGCGCCAGGCGGCATACGACCTGGAGAAAGAATGGTAAAAAGACTTTCGTGGTAGGCAATCAGAACACTTCTGTCAGCTGAACAGAAGTGTTCTCTTTTTAGATATCTATGAAGAATATTTGCTCATCTCTACCCAGTGGATCTTTAACGTCTTCAATTTTGATGAAGCCATACTTTTCATATAAACCTTTTTCACCACTGACAAGAAAGACCCTTGAAAACCCCAGCGATTTCGCATAGCGCAAGGCGTGCTCAATGAGCTGCCCGCTGAGTCGATGGCCTCGATGGTCTTCACCGACAAACATAAAGCCGATATACGGTGTATAGGACACATCAGGAATACAGTCCCCTTTCGCAAGGGTGCAATAGCCGGCAATATCGCTCCCCTCTGTCGCTACAAAAACTCTTTCCCAATCCGTGAAAGCGTGCTCTTTCATGATCTTCGCAAGAACAGGACCGGCTCTCCATGAGCATTTTTCAGCATAATCTATTACCGAAGGCCACAAGGTATCACTGGAGGTTATTGGGCGAATATCCATTCAGCAGCTCTCCTAATTACATATGCTTTCTGTATCTATGACAGGCGGCAAGCGCCGACTTTCGTTATCTTGACTGCTCCAGCCACAAGTCGTAAAGCATGATACCCGCCGCCACAGCTGCGTTCAGCGATTCAGCTTTGGCGCCCATGGGCAGGCGGTACAGCCCCTGGCACGCGGCAGCGGCCTGGGCACTCACGCCGGCCCCCTCGTTGCCGATGACCAGCGCTGTACGGGCGCGGCTCTGGCGGGCGAAGAAATCCTGCCCGGCCAGATGGGCACAGGCGCAATGCCAGCCTAAAGCATTGAGTCTCTCGATGGCCTGCGGCGCTGCCGCTTCCTCCACGATGGGCAGGTGGAACACGGCGCCCTGGGAGGCCCTCACAACCTTGGGCGACCACGGGTCCGCACCGCCGCACAGCAGCGCAAAGGCCCCATCCACTGCCAACGCCGTGCGCAGTATCGTGCCCACGTTGCCCGGGTCCTGTACGTTCTCCAGCACCACGGCCAATCGCCCTTCACAACCGGCCAGCCATTCCAGGCCCAACCGGTGGATGCCCACGGCGGCCACGATGCCCTGGGGCGTGCGCGTGTCACACAAGGCGTCCAGCAGGCGGTCGGCCAGCAGCAAGGCTTGGGCGCCGCTCGCAACGCAGGCATCCAGCAGCTCTTCGTGCCTGCCCAGTGCGGATGCGCCCACAGCCACCGCGGCAATAGGTATGCCGGCACGCAGCGCCTCCTGCACCAGGTGAGGCCCTTCGGCCAGCAGAAGGCCTTGCTCGGTGCGGCCCTTGGCTGTGAGAAGGGCCTTCATCTGCCTGAATGTATGATTGTCGGCGCTGGCTATATTTTTCATGGGAGACTCCTTCGGCATGTCCTTCACGCCTTAGTCGTTCAGTATATCGGTAGCGGACAGGTCTTGCAAGGCGTGCAGCACGATGCACGGCAGTAAGGTGCCGAATGCCAGATAAAACACGCCGTACACCACCCCCAGCACAAGAGGCTTCAAAGCCTCGGCCGCTCCCTGGTATGCATGCCCAACGCCAAAAACCACCGAAGAAATACCAACCACGGCAACAGGCGGCAGCTGCGGTAACAGCGCTCCCAAAAGATAGAACAAAAACCCGCGGAACAGCAGCTCTTCGGCAAAGCCAGCCGTCAGCGCGGTGCATATCCATACGCGCTTCTCCCGCGGCGTTGCGGGGAGCAGGATTCGCACGGTATCGGGCAGAGGTTGATCAAGCTTGATTTTTTTGATCGCGTTTCTTCGCAGCACGATCAAGCAGTACACCAAATAGGCGAGATATAGCCCGGCGACCGCCGCGGCAACCCCGACAAACCAGCGATTCCCATGAAGCCGAAAGCCGTTCAGCCCCAGTTCCACCGGAGAAACCTGCCGCAACGCGAGGAGCGCCAGAACCAGGCCCGCAGGAATCCAAAGCCCGGTCATCATTCGGATGTATAGGCTCGTTTTCTTCGTGCGCCCATCGGCAATGGCGGCCATAATACCCGGATAACGCGCCAAGCCCCAATAAAGCTCGAATCCGACAAAGTAAGCCAGGAAAAGCCCGAAGCAAACCCACAACATCGCACTTCATCCCTTCTACACGCTGTCTGACATCCGCCGGTGAATCAAAGCTCCGGCAGCGCCTTTCCAGTGCCGCATCAACAAAACGCCTGCCGAGTTATCACTCAACAGGCGCTTGCCATACTACAACATATCTTCTTGCGTACTGCTTACGCGGTCAGCGCGGCCTTGGCCTTTTGCACGAGGCTGGCGAAAGCCTTGCTGTCATTAACGGCCAGTTCGGCCAGGATCTTGCGGTTTACTTCGATGCCGGCTTTCTTCAGGCCGTTCATCAGGCGGCTGTAAGAGATGTCGTTCATGCGCGCGGCGGCGTTGATGCGCACGATCCACAGCGAACGGAAATCTCTCTTGCGATGCTTGCGACCCTCATAAGCATGGGCCATCGCCTTCATGACTGCCGACTTGGCGATGCGATATTGCTTGCTGCGGGCGCCGTAGAAGCCCTTGGCCCGCTTCATAATTTTACGACGCTTTTTCAAAGCGTTGACTGCTCTCTTCACTCTGGCCATCGATGTTCACTCTTCCTTTCGACTTGATGCGCTGGGCTTACTGATACGGGATCAGCTGCTTGACGACCTTTACTTCCTGCTCGCTGACGTAGCCGCCATGACGCAGGTTGCGCTTGGTCTTGCGGGTCTTCTTGTTCAGGATATGGTTCTTGCCAGCGCACGCCCTCTTGATCTTGCTGCCGCCGGTCTTTGTATACCGCTTGGCGGCCGCCTGTCTGGTCTTAAGCTTCGGCATGGTGTTATGCGTCCCCTCTCTTTATTTCTTGCCCTTGGCGCGGGGGGCGAGTATCATGTGCATGTTTCGCCCTTCCTGCACCGGCGGTCTTTCGATGATTCCGACTTCCTCAACCTTTTGTCCGAACACCTTCATTACATTGTAGCCAATTTCGGGATGCGCCATCTGCCTGCCGTGAAAGCGGATGCCAACTTTGACCTTGTCGCCTTCGCCCAAAAACTTGATCGCATTCTTTGCCTTTATGTCGATGTCGTGTTCCTCAATCGTTGCAGACAGTCGGACTTCCTTGAGCACCGTAATCTTCTGGTTGCGACGGGCCTCCTTGTCGCGCTTTTCCTGTTCGAACCGGACCTTGCCGTAGTCCATGATCCGGCACACTGGCGGGTCGGCGTCCGGCGCGATGAGCACCAGGTCCAAACCTTTTTCCTCGGCAATGGCCATGGCGTCGCGCCGGGGCATAATCCCCAGTTGGGCGCCGTCGTCGCCGACCAGTCTGACATCCTTAGCACGAATGCCTTCGTTGATGACGCGATCTTGACTAATAGAGCACACCCCCATATTGAATAAAAAAATCGAGCGGGCAAAAACACCCGCTCGATCGCGATTCACATCCGATACTATTGACCTGAAAGCGTGGAGCCGGCAGGTGAGAAGCGGGCGCTTCTGCTTGACACCCGAAGATTTTACCATGCCAGCACGGCGCTGTCAATCAAAATTTCGCCTTCGACGCTGATGCGCCCTGGCGATTCGGTAGCTTTGTCAATGCTTCCGTCGGTCGCCCGCCGATAACTGTCGCCGGGCGGCCACTTTACCTACGTATCATGCTGCTGTCTTAAGTATACGAAAGATCGCCTGCGAGCGGCCTTGTTTTTCACTTCAATAAAATGAACACTTCCTCCTGCCGAATGAATCGTCAGTCGGTATAAACCTTATCCTCCTAGCCTGGTTTGCCAAGTCAGCACTTTATTTGAACGATTTTCACCGTATCCCGGGCGATGACCAGCTCCTCGTTGGTGGGGATCACGAACACACGGGCGTTCGCGCCGGCGGCGGAGATGTCGGCTTCACCCGCGGCCTGGTTGTTTTTATCCTCATCCAGCGCCACGCCCAGGAAATCCAGACCTTGTACGCAGCGCCGGCGCACGGCAGCGCTGTTCTCACCCGCACCGGCGGTGAACACCAGCGCGTCTAGCCCGCCCAGCACCGCGGCATAGGCGCCGATGGTCTTGCGCACGCGGTAGCAGTACACATCCACGGCATCCTTGGCCCGCGCGTTTCCCGCTTCTTCGGCGGCCAGCACGTCTCGCATGTCGGGGCTGACACCGGACAAGCCCAGCAGGCCGGAGCGTTTCTGCAGCACGGCCATGGTCTCACCGATGCTCATGCCCTCGGCCTTCATCAGATACTCAACGACGGACGGATCCAAATCACCGCAGCGGGTGCCCATGACGACGCCTTCCAGCGGCGTCAGGCCCATGGTTGTATCCACCGAACAGCCGTCCTTCACCGCCGCGACAGACCCGCCGCTGCCCAGGTGGCACGTGACGATGCGTGTGCCCCGCGCCGGCCTGCCCAGCAGCGCGATGGCGCGCTCGCTGACATAGCGGTGGGAGGAGCCGTGGAAGCCGTAGCGCCGGATGCGATGCCGGCGGCACAGCTCATCGGGCAGGCCGTAGGTCCACGCCCGCGGCGGCATGGTCTGGTGGAAGCCCGTGTCGAAGGCCGCCACCTGCGGCACCGCCGGCAGCGCCGCCGCGAAGGCCTCTATACCCCGCAGGAAGGCCGGCTGGTGCAGCGGCACAAGTGGAGTCAGCTCCGTCATTTTGGCCATGACGTCGCCGTCGATGGCCACAGAGGCCGGGAAGAACTCACCGCCATGGCCCACGCGGTGCCCCACGGCATCAATGTCATTAAGCGAGCGCAGCGCGCCGCCCTCCCCCGCCAATTGCTCCAGCATCAGCGCGATGGCGTCGCCGACGGCAGGCAGCGATTGCTCCAGCGTCACCGTGCGCCCGGCGGCGCTGTGGCGCAGGCTGGCGCCCTCCAGGCCGATGCGCTCGGCCAGGCCCTTGGCGATAACGGTTTCGGTTCTCATGTCGAAGAGCTGATACTTGAAGGAGGAGCTGCCGGAGTTGATGACGAGGATGTTCATACTTTCACCTATAACATGCGTACGGAACGCAGACTCTTGCTGTGCTCTCTCGTCAGCGGTGAGCTGAACCCTCAGTCGCTGCGCGACAGCCCTTCGCACCGCAAGCGGTGCTATCGGTTTGCTCTCGCATCGGCCATGCCGACGCTGCCGCAAGCCGGGGTAGCCCCCCTTTCCAAGGGAGCCGAGACCTTGGTAACACGCCAAGTCTTGCCTCCCTTATCAAGGGAGGTGTCAGCCCTGTAGGGCTGACGGAGGGTTCCTTCTACTCGTACCACAGTTCCCGGCTGCTTGTGCTGACGGCCAACGCCCCGGCGGCCAGCGCATCGATGACCTCGGAGCGGGCGGTGACCATGCCGCCGGCGATAACCGGCCGGCCGGCTACGCGGAACTGGCCGATGGCCTTGGGGATGACGCCGGGCATGACCTCCACAAGGTCCGGCCGGCATTGGTCGATGAGCTGCACGCCGCTGCGGATGGAGGCAGAATCCAGCAGGAAAACCCGCTGCACCGCCACGAGGCCCAGCTCCCGCGCCTGGCGCACCAGCTGCGCCCGGGTCGTGATGATGCCCGAGGGCTGCCAGGTCTTCACGGCGTATTCCAGCGCGGCCTCGTCGCGGCCAATGCCCTCTATCAGATCCATGTGCAGAAAGGCCAGCTTGCCGCTGCCCTGCAGGGTATCAACAATATCGCCCATGGAGAGTATGCTGCCGCCCAGCACAAAGGCAACCAGCACCGGTGACTGTGCCGCCGCCTGGGCGGCGTCGGCGGTCTTTACCGCCGCGATGACCGGGGAGCTTTCCAACGCGTCTATGGCTTCACGGACGGAGATCATTTTCACCAACTCCTTGATGCAGCCATCATACCATTTTAGACGGATAATTACATCTGGGATACTGGATATGCTTCTTGATGGGTGGAATGCGCCTGTACGAGGCCGCCATCGGACAGTCCGCCCGCTGCCTACTTACCCGACGACCGCCGGTCGCCAGGGGCAACTCGCAATGCACCCCGTTGCGGCCTCCGGGCCGCAAGAGACGAAGGAAACCAGAAAGCGATAACGCGCATCCTTGCCGTTTGGGAGCGATACGGTGTTATTATCTATCTTCCCCTCCCCCACCGGCGGAGGGGTATGGGGAGAGGGCTTACGCCGTCTCAATCGCCGCGTCGGCCTGCAGGTTCAGCACCGACACGCCCATCTCCCGAAGGATGTATTTCTGTATCTTGCCGCTGGCCGTCATCGGATACTCGTGCACGAATTGCACGTAGCGGGGCGCCTTGTGGCGGCTCAGGCGCTCGCGGGTGTACTGCACGAGCTCTTCACCGGTGATCTGCGCACCCTCCTTGGGGATCACGAAGGCCATAACCTCTTCACCGTATACCTTATCGGGCACGCCTACGACCTGAACATCCTTAACCGCCGGGTGGGTGTACAGGAACTCCTCGATCTCCCGGGGGTAGATGTTCTCGCCTCCGCGGATGATCATGTCCTTGAGCCGGCCGGTGATCTTGAAATACCCGTCCTCATCCATCATACCCAGGTCGCCGGTGTGCAGCCAGCCGTTCTCGTCGATGGCCATGCGGGTGGCCTCGGGCATTTTGTAGTAGCCTTTCATAACCATGAAGCCCCGCGCCACGATCTCGCCCTGGGTGTTGGGCGGCAGATCGGCCCAGGTCTCCGGGTGTACGATCTTGACCTCCATGTTGGGCAGCATCTGGCCAACAGTGGACACGCGCTTCTCCAGCGGGTCGTGG
The DNA here is from genome assembly GCA_023422005.1 of Bacillota bacterium. Lineage (GTDB taxonomy): Bacteria > Bacillota > Clostridia > Christensenellales > UMGS416 > JAEYRA01. The sequence continues at coordinate 31,553 of JAEZSC010000032.1, forward strand.
GTGCGGGTCTGGGTGACCACCGGGGAGGATTCGGTCTGCCCGTAGGCGATCGTGATCTCCGACGCGCCCATGTCGCTGACCACGCGCTTCATCACGGCGATGGGGCACGGCGAGCCGGCCATGATGCCGGTGCGCAGCGAGGAGTAATCGTACTTGGTAAAGTCCTTGTGATCCAATATGGCGATGAACATCGTGGGTACGCCATGCACCGCCGTACAGCGCTCCATCTGTATGGCTTGCATCACCGGCACCGGCTGGAAGTAGTGCACCATGACCATCGTGGTGCCGTGGGTCACGCTGGCCATGACGCCCAGCACACAGCCGAAGCAGTGGAACAGCGGCACCGGAATGCACAGCCGGTCTTTTTCGGTGAACTTCATGCAGTCGCCGATCATCTTGCCGTCATTGATGATGTTGTAGTGGGTCAGCATGACGCCCTTGGGGAAGCCCGTGGTGCCGGATGTGTACTGCATGTTGATGACGTCGTGGGAGTCCAGCGTGCTCTCGCGCTCCCGCAGCTGCTCCACGCCCACGGCATCGGCCATGGTGTACAGGTCGTCGAACAGATACATACCGGGCTTGCGCTGCGTGCCGATCAGAATGACGTTCTTCAAATACGGGAAGCGCTCGGAGTGCAGCCGGCCGGGCTCGGAGCCCTCGAGCTCCGGGCACAGCTGGCCGATGATACCGGCGTAGTCACTGTCCTTGAAACCCTCTATGAGCACCAGCGTGGTGCTGTCGGACTGTTTGAGCAGATACTCGGCCTCGAATATTTTATAATTTGTGTTGACCGTCACCAGCACCGCGCCGATCTTGGCGGTGGCGAACTGGCACACCAGCCATTCAGGGTGGTTGGTGGCCCAGATGGCCACATGGTCGCCCTTGCGGATGCCCATGGCCATGAAGCCCCTCGCCGCGCGGTCGCACAGCTCGTCGAACTCCCGCCAGCTCCAGCGGATGCCCTGGTGGGGATAGACCACCGCGTCCAGGTCTGGGAATTCCCGCGCCCTCTGCTCCAACAACGCGCCGATCGTAATGTCCAGCATCTGTTCCATGTCCATTTTGTCCCCTTCGCCGCTCTATTTTTGGGTAACAAAAAAGGACTTCCCCCCTGCCAGAGGCGAAAGTCCTTCGCGGTACCACTCTGATTGAGGCAAAACGCCCCATCTCTGCCGGGCACGGCTCCCCATACCCTGCCCGTTTCACGGTGGGCAACCGTCCAAGCCTACGGACCAGCGTCGCACAGGTGCGATGCTTTGTCGCCGTGGCGACATGCCTTCGGTTGGCTGCTCGAGGGTGAGTGGGAGGATGTGGCCCTGCCACCTCGCACCATCCGGCGGCTCTCTGAAAAAGCGTTGGTCCTCATGTTCCCCGTCATCGCGTTTTCGCAATATTTATCCGTATTATATGCGCCCGCCGCGCCGCTGTCAACGATTAGGGCTGTGGCTTTTTTCCGGTTTATTGCCGCAGGCTTTGCGGGATGGCGGCGATTGGATGTAACACAAACCGATATTTATGCCTTGAAGCTATTCATAAGCGTAGCCGTCATCGTCCAGCTTGGCCCGGCCGTCTCGCAGGCGGATGTACTCCTGCAGGCACACCGGCAGATAGCGGATGTCGGCGTCGTTCTCGATGGCCACCTGCTCGCCGGCGAACACCGGGACACCATCCACCAGGCGCAGGTGTATCGTGGCCTTGCGGGGCTTGCGGCTGAGCCGGCAGATGGCCCGGGTCGTGACCTCCTCCACATCCTGCGCCAGCGCGAAGAGCACGCTGCTGCCCTCGAAGGGATTGCCGAAGGCGTCCACCTTGAGGCCGAAGCAGATGACCGGCACGTCCAGATAGGTCACCACACGGGTTAAGTCCCACACGTTGGCGCGGCTTAGGAACTGCGCTTCGTCGATCAGCACCACCGCCGGGGGGTTGTCGCCCATCTCTGCCTCTATGCTCTGGTACAACGAACCCTCGGGGCCGTTCACGTCGATCAGAAAGTCGCTCCTGCGCTTGATTTGTCCGTTTTCCAGGCGGCTGATAACATACCAACCCTCCTTGGTGTCGTTGCCGGGCTTGAGCACCAGCACGCGCTTGTGGTTGTTGTGCTCATAGTCATAGGCGATCTGCAGCAATTGCGTGGATTTGCCAGCGTTCATCACCGCATAGCGGAAGTACAGTTTACTCATGATTTTCCCCCGTGGCCCTTGTCGATGCTATGAGAAATATACCAGAAATTGTTGGCAATGGAAAGGCGAACACCATATTTAGTCCCATGACGTTTGTCGCTTGCCATATGGCCGCAATTGTGCTATCCTAGACATGTTGAAATCGGTATGCCTGCAAAACTCCAATGCTGCAAAGGAGCATCCATATCGCGCCATGTGCCGGGAGCTTTGCTGATCACAGCGGCGAAGCATCCCGTTTTTTATGGGCATTTGCCCGATACCACAACGACCAAGGAAAAGGAAGTATAAACCGCTAACATGAGTTACATGGAAGTCTTGAGCGCGCCGATGAATCAGACCATCGCCGCTATGGGTTATGACAAGCCCACACCAATACAGGAACAAACGATACCCGCCATACTCGAGGGCCGCGACGTGATCGGCCAGGCCCAGACCGGCACCGGCAAGACCGCCGCCTTTGCCATCCCCATGCTGGAGCGCATCGATCTGAAAGACGACCGCGTTCAGGCGCTGATCCTGGCCCCCACCCGGGAGCTGGCACAGCAGATCACCGAATCGGTGCTGAAGCTTTCCGCCCACATGGAGGGCTTCCGCGTGATGAGCATGTACGGCGGCACAGCCATGGGCCCGCAAAACGCCAAGCTGGCCTCCGGTGTGCACATGGTCGTGGGCACCCCCGGCCGTGTGCTGGACCACCTGCGCCGGCGCTCCCTGCGCGTGTTCGGCGTGCGCATGGTCACGCTGGACGAGGCCGATGAGATGCTGGACATGGGCTTCCGCGAGGACATCGAGGAGATCTTGAGCTACACCAGCAGCAAGCGCCAGACGCTGATGTTCTCTGCCACGATGCCCCCGCCCATCATGGAGCTGACCAAGCAGTACCAGCGGGAGCCGCTGTTCGTGGGCATCGAGCTTAAGCGCCCGGTTGTGGACACCATCGAGCAAAGCTATGTGGAGACCACCGAACAGAGCAAGAGCGCGGACCTTGCCGACCTGATTCTGCAGCACAAGCCCGGCTTGGCGCTGGTGTTCTGCAACACCAAGATCAAGGTGGATCAGTTGGTGGGCAAGCTCAAGCGCCGCGGCATTCGCGCCGAGGGCATCCACGGCGACATGGAGCAATACCGCCGCGACATGATACTGGCCCGCTTCAAGGAGCGCGCACTCAACGTGCTGGTGGCCACCGACGTAGCCTCCCGCGGGCTGGATATCTCCGGTGTGGACCTGGTGTTCAACTATGACGTGCCCAAGAACGCCGAGCATTATGTGCACCGCATCGGGCGCACCGGCCGCATGGGCAAAACCGGCAAAGCCATCACGATGGTGGAAAAGAAGGACACACGGACCATGTCCCGCATCCAGCACCACACCAAGGTCACGCTGACCAACGAGAAGGGCGAAGCCGCAGTGCCGCCGGTGCAGAACGCGCAGCAGGAACAAAGCCAGCAAAACCCGCCGGCCGACAAGCCCAAGGCCAAGCGCCGCCCCCGCCGCAGGAAACCCAAGGCCCAGCAGAGCTCGCAGCCGGCAGTGAATACGGCCGAGGCCTAAGCCGGCACAGATCACCCCGCTTTTTGACCGCCCGTCGCGTTGCCGGGCGGTTTTGTGTCTCGTCAGGTGAAAGGAGACTCTCATGGAAGACAAGCTGTACTACGAGGCCTACGAGGACCGCTACCGCAAAGCCTACGCCGCCGGCGCCGTGCGCTGGGGCCACGGGCCCGAGGACGAGGCCCTGCGCGCCATGCTGAAGCGATGGGTTGATACTTACGGGCTGGCCGGCAAACACGTCCTCGAGTTCGCCTGCGGCGAGGGCGCGTCCGGCATAATCCTGTCTCAGCTGGGGTGCGTCTACCACGGCGTGGACCTTGCCCCATCGGCGCTGGAGCGGGCGCGGGAAGCGCTGGCCGGGTGTCCCAACGCCACGGTATCCCGCCTGGACATGGTCCGGGAAGCCCTGCCCGGTCCCTATGACGCGGCACTGGACGTCATGGGCCTGCACATGCTGATCACCGACGCCGACCGCTCTGCCTATCTGCGCAATGCCTATGGCTGCCTGGCCCCCGGCGCGCCGATGCTTTTCTTCCGGGAGGCCTACCGCGAGGGCATCTATGAAGGCCCTGTGGACAGCATCGAACAGTGGCAGCAGCTCTACCCCGGTGACTATGTGACGCCGCAGCAGCGCACAGCCCACGGCAGCCAAGGCGATGTGGAAGTCTGTGTGCCTCTGTTGCACGCCCGCGGCCGTGGCCAGGCGGGGTATCGGCAGGAGCTGACCGCCGCAGGATTTGTCGTGGACTGGTTTGAAATGGACGAAAGCAATGAGCAGATCGCTCGTTCTCAATCTTTCTGTGTACACAAGCCCTAGCAGCTCTCAAGCTGCACCAATGGCTTCCCCTGGAGGGGAAGGCTCACAAAAAGGCGCGGCCGAAGCGGCCGCGCCTTCGCTTTACCCTTTTAAGATCAGAACAGAACCTTGATGCTGCCCACGCCATTGGCCCGATAGCCAAAGCGCACGGAATTGCCTTCCACTGTCACGTCGCCGGCCACCTGCTGCTCCAGTACGTTTACGGCGCAGGCGCTCCTGGGCGCGCCGCGGAAGACGATCTCCGCCTCGCCGCACTGGCCTTGGAGCTCATAATAGCGCACGATCAGACCGGTGCAATCCTCCGAGAGCTTCACCGCAGAAAACGCGACGCCGCCGCTGAGCTCCAGCAGCGCAGCCCTGGCCGGTAGTGTGCCGCCATGGGCCTTTGCCGCCGCCACAGCCAGGCCGTGGTTGAAGGCCTGCGACAGCGCCACCTGAGCCGCCGCGTCATCTTCCACCAGGGCGATGCCCATGCGGATGCGGTGCTCGCCGACCTCCGGCCACGGATCGGGCTGGTCAGAGGAGCGGATCAGCGTAAGCGACAGGCCCTCCTTGCCCGCGCGATAGCCGTACTTGCTGTCGTTAAGCAACATCAGCGACCGGCCGCCCTGGGCCAGCGCCACGCCAAAGCTCTGGGCCGGCACGTCGTGGTCCAGCATGGAGCGCTCTATGACACCCATGGGCACGTCATAGCGCACCTTGTCGCAGGCGTAGTTCAGCGGCAGCAGCACGTTCAACTGCGGGTAAACGGTCTTCGCTGTGCCGATCTCCTGCCAGCGCACGGTGGCGTCCAGCCGCAGCATGGCCTCGCCACGGTCCAGCGACACGGTGATGGTCAGCAGCGAGCCGTTGCCAAAGTCCTTTTCAAAGCGCACGCTCTGGCGCAGAAGATGTTCGCCCACATGCACATCGGTAAAGCGTACGCTGTCACACAGGCTTTCCACCTTGCGGTACTGCCCTATGACCCACGCGCTCATGCCGCGGCTGGTGTCCTCCTCTATGCGGCGGAACACGCCCAGCGGTTTGCCCGGCGACACATATTGGGCGCCGGTGCGCAGGTCCACCAGAGAATAGATGAACCCATCCTGCGGGCACACGTGGGCGCACAGGAATTCGTTGCGCAGCACCAGCTCCTGCGGGTGGAACACCAGAGGTTCCTTGATGCAGGGCCCCACATCGGCGGGAGCGGCTTCATCCAGAACGATCGTCGTGTATCCCATGGCCGGCACATCCACGCGCACCAGCGCCTCGGTATAGAAGTGGCCCCAGTAGTCATTCCTGCCATGGCCGGTCAACTGGTGCTCCAGCGCCTGGCTCTGGGTGTCAGACCAACGCATGCGCTTAGGATCGCCCGGCCAGTCCCACACGGTCACGGGCACGGCCTCGGTGCGGGCGAAGGGCAGCGGGTTGTATACGGTGAACAGACGGCGCAGCCCCGCGTGGCGGCCCACCTGAGCCAGACGGCCCTGGGCCAGGCCGAAGCCCACACCGGCTCCCTCGCTGCGGGTGCGGCTGGCGTCCTCCTCCACGGCGAAGGCGGAGGTATCCACCGCGGCGGACAGTGCCCGCACGGCCAGTTGGCGCTGGGTGTTGGCGGTTGCCATGGCCTCCTGGTACTGGCCCATGGCATATTCCCGGGTCTCCGTAACGCCGCTGCCCGGCAGGATGTCGTGGAACTGATTGAACAGCACCTTCTTCCAAGCCTCGGCAAAGGCCGGCGCGGCATAGGGCGTGCCCAGCGCGGCGTGGGTCAGGGCGCTGACGCCCTCGGCGTCGGCCAGTGCCATCTCACCCTCGCGGTTGCCCTTCTTCTGGCGGGTCTGCGTCGTGTAGCAGCCGTCGAAGATGAAGTTGAGCTCCCCTTCCACGGTGGCATAAGCGTTGCGATTGGCCTCGGCCTCCCGGAAGAACGCGCCATAAGTGGAGAACTCAAAGGCCGGGAACACAGGCCAGCGGTTCATGTCTATAATCTTCTCGATGTCCCGCCGGGTGGGGCCGCCGCCGTGGTCGCCCACGCCGTACACGCGCAGCATGGATGTCAGGCCGTGCTTCTTGCAGAAAGCCGGCACATCCAACGCGCAGCGGCCGTCCATGCCCCAGTTGTACCACGTGGGCTCGCGGAACATCAGAATGCGCCTGCCCGAGGGCGCCTGCCAGTTGTACAGCACCTCGCCCTCGTAGCCGCGGCAGTGGTAGTAATATTTTACGCCGCTGTCGCACAGCACCTCGGGCACGTTGATGTGGTGGCCGAAGGTGTCCGGTTCATAATCCAGGTTCAGGCTGGCCGGGTCTATGTCCAGCAGTTGCGACAGGTACTGCTTGGTATACAGGAAGTGGCGCGCCATGCTCTCCATGTTGGGCATGTTGCGGTCGGCCTCCACCCACGTGGACGCCGTAACCTCCCAGCGGCCTTCCTTGATGCGGGCCTTGATGCGCTGCAGCAGCGCCGGGTCGTGCTGCTCCACAATGCGATAGGTGGACGCCTGGCTCTGGGCATAGGTGAAGTCCGGGTATTCGTCCATCAGATCCAGCATGGTGCGGAAGGTGTCCAGCGTGATGCTGACCGTCTCGTCATAGCCCCACATCCAGTTCATGTCGATGTGGGCATGGCCGATGCACAGCAGGCGGTAGCCCTTGGCCAACTCAGCCAACGGCGCGAGAGCCTGCTCCACGGCTTTGCAGGCGGTGCGGGTCAGCGCCCCTTCGCCCTGAAAGGCTGCCCATGCCGTGTCGACGGCGGCATGCACAACCTCATCGTGGATCCCGCCCTCGCTCTGGGAAAGCTTGTGCGCGTATTCCAACTGCAGCACGGCGCGGCTGCCCCAATAACTGGGGTGATCGCCCAGCATGGTCAGCGCAAAATCGGCCAGACAGGCCTTCTCCATCTGTTCCAGTCGTTTCAGGTGTGACATAGTGTCCTCCGTTATCGAAACGTTTTGTGGCCTAAGATATTATGAACGTTTTGCCAGAGGATGGAAAGAGGAAATAAATCATATTTATATGACAAAACCGGCGCCTCATCAGCGCCGGTCATACATGGTAGTGGTTGGGATCAGGCTAATTTTTCCAGGATCAACTTGGCGATATCGAGTTTGGTACGCTCATACGCCATGGCAGCGTCAGTGAAAATCTCCCGGCGAACATCGTCATCATCGCATTGACCGGCGACATCCTCGGCTGTCGAAAGTGCAGCGTCGTTGGTGCTGATCTTCTCCAGCAGGCTCCGATAACACTGCTTTTCCTGCACCCGTCGCTCCTCACTCTGAGGGTCGGCCAACTTGTCCAGCAGTTCCAGCATCTTCTTTCGCAGCTCGTTGCGGGATTCCTCAATCTTGGCTGCGGCTTGCGGTTGATGCTCCGATTCATGCAGATAGACTTCGCGCTTCAGCTCAGTCTTGAGAAACTCGATCTGCTCCTTGATGTAGGTAACCTGGTTTTCGCTCATGTCGCCCTCCGAAATCTCAGATATTTGTTCCGGCGGACACGTAAGACAGATGCGGTTGTCGTCCATCCAGCGTGCCCTGCCGTGTTTGACAAGTCCCTTTGCACGCCGCAGATAGGTCGGCAGATAGTTGTTTCCCTGTTCGTCCGTCACAGCTACGTTTTTTTCGATGGGTGCCTCCCCCTTTGTGCGGACCGCATGCCGTTTTTTGTGATGGGTGCCGTCCCCGATGCGCAGGTCCAGCATAATACATACTCATTCCTAAATCAAGTGCTATTGCGGCTACTGCAGACGCCGACGCCGATTTATTCGGCGGAGGCAAACACAAACCCAGAAAGGAACAGCAAACAAAGCCCCGCAGCAGCGGTCCTCGTTCTAATCAAGCAAGTATGAGACGAATATAGAAAGGCCCGCTGGCGACCTGTGCGGCAGCGGGCAACCCAAACCATGAACAAGAAGACCCAAATCGCCGGCGACGTCTTACGTCGCCGGCGAAACAAAAACCAGTATCCTGAAGTAAGCAGCTCTTCATATCATGGGGCGTTCAACGCCAGCAGCACCTCTATGGCGTGGTCATCCGGCGTTACATGGGGGAACACATGGCTGATGTTGCCATCGGCATCCACCACAAAGGTGCTGCGCAGGATGCCCTCGCCTCCCTCTCCGGGCAGGCCCGTCCTCCCCCAAGCGCCGTATGCGTCGGCCACGGCATGGCTTGGATCACTGAGCAGATGGAACGGTAGACCGTACTTGTTGCGGAACCGCTCATGGGAAGCCTGGCCGTCGGGGCTGATGCCCACTACGATGGCTCCCGCCGCCAGTATGTCGTCATAGGCGTCGCGGAAGCTGCATGCCTCTATGGTGCAGCCGGGCGTATCGTCCTTTGGGTAGAAGTACACGACAACCTTGCTGCCGCGGAAATCATCCAGAGAAATCGGCTTGCCCTCGGGGTTCATCAGCGTAAAGAGCGGCGCTCTGTCACCTTTCATCAACATCCTCAACACCTCGTTTCCCATGATTCAACCACTGCGGTTCTATTCACGCTCCGTCGATGGGCTCATCATACATCGCAAGGCAACGATGGACTGTAAGCCTGGTCACATATCTTTTACATTTTCACAGCACAGCGTTTTCTTCCATATATGGCTGCATTTTACGCCACAGGTCTGGACAATCTATTCCCAGCAATGTCTGGGAGGTGCGCCATGCCCGATTGGTTGGTCAAAATCCTGCGCAAACACAAGCCCGCAGAGGCCGACAAGCCCACCAGTTCTGATAAACCCGCGCCGGAGAAGAAGAAGGAGCAGGAGCAGCAAGACTGCGGTATGGCGTCCTTTGCCGCACTGTTTGAGGGCGACGACACCTTTGTCAGCCGCCAGTTCCTGTGCGGCAGCAGGCAGGTGTGCATCGCCTTCCTCAATGGCATGGTGTCCAACGAAATCATCGATCTGCACATCGTGGACCCCATCCAGCACGCGGAGCCGCCGCAGCGCGGCGACATCGGCCAATGGCTGACCGACGAGATTGTGTCTGTGAACGAGGTGGCTCGGCACGAACATCTGGATGAAATGGCCGCAGCCATCACCACCGGTGACACGGTGCTGTTCTTCGAGGGCATGGACGGCGCGATAAGCTTCAACACCAAGCAATGGATGACCCGCTCCATTTCGGAACCCGAAGCCGAAAAGGTGCTGCGGGGCCCCCGGGAGGGCTTCAACGAATCGCTGGTCGTCAGCACCACGCTGATCCGCCGCCGCCTGCAGACCCCGGATCTGAAGTTTGAATTCCGCAAGATTGGCAGGCGCGCCCACGTAACGTGCGCCGTGTGCTACCTAAAGGAGCTGGTCAACGAGGCTGTGCTGTCCGAGGTGAAAAAGAGGCTGGATTGCATCGACATCGACGGTCTTCTGGCCGCCAACTACATCGAGGAAATGATCATGGACTCGCCGCTGTCCATGTTCCCCACCATAGGCAACACCGAACGGCCGGATGTCGTCGTGGCCAAGATACTGGAAGGACGCGTGGCCATTTTACTGGATGGCACAAGCTATGTGATCACCGCGCCGCACCTGTTCGTGGAGATGTTCCAGACCAACGACGACTATTACTCCAACTTCATCATGGGCTCGCTGAGCCGCCTGCTGCGCATCCTGGGTTTCATATTGACGATCATGATACCGGCAGCCTATTTGTCGCTGGTCACGATCCATCACGAGATGGTGCCCACCGGTCTGCTGCTCTCGATCTATGCCGCCCGCCAGGGCGTGCCGCTGCCCACGGTTGTAGAGTTGTTTGTGATGCTGGTAGCATTTGAGCTACTGCGCGAATCCGGCGCGCGCCTGCCCAGCTTTCTGGGCCAATCCTTGAGCATCGTGGGCGGCCTGGTGCTGGGCCAGGCTGCGGTGCAGGCCAAGATCATCAGCGCCCCGGCGGTCATCGTTGTGGCCTTTGCCGGCATCACGGGGCTACTGATCCCCCGGCTGGCCACGGCGACGCTTCTGCTGCGGGTGTTGTTCCTGCTGCTGTCGTCGGTCATCGGCCTCTATGGGCTGATGTTGGGTATGTCTGGCCTGCTGATCTACTTATCAGGGCTGAAATCCTTTGGCATTCCTTACATGTATGGCACCAGCAACTTCCATTTCCAGGAGTTCAAGGACAGCGTCATCCGGGCGCCGTGGTGGCTGCAGCGCATGCGACCGCGCCACATCTCCGCGCGGGACAGCGTGCGCCAGACCCGCAAAGAGGGGTCATGAGCGCGCCGCGCAAAAGCCTGGCGGCGGCAATGGCGCTGTGCGTGCTGCTGGGCTTGCTGTTGAGCGGCTGCGCCAATTATCGGGAGACCGAGGACCTGATCTTCATAGACGCCGTTGCCGTGGACCGTGCACCCAACGGAAAGTTTCTGGTGACCGCCGAGACCACCAACGCTTCCGGCGGCATGGAAGCCGAGATAATACCCCGCTATCTGGAGTGCGAGGGCGACACGATTGTGGACGCCATGCGCAACATGCAGAAGTTCTCTATCAACGAGCTGTACTGGAGCCACGCCGAAGTGCTGATCATGAGCCAGCAGGTGGCAACGGAGGACCTGGCCGAGGTGATGGACACGATGATGCGGGTACGGCAGATCCGCCAAAGCCTGGCGATCATCGTGTCCAAGGAGCCCACCGCTCGGGAGGTTCTGGAAGCCGAGAACCCCACCAAGCAACCCAACGGCCCCAACATCATGAACGCGCTGCGGGCCCAGCGGCTGCTGGGCAAGGCCCCCTATACACAGTTGTTCGAGCTGGTGGACACCGTGGCCGGCCAGGGTGAGGAAAGCGTGATCGCCCTGATTGGCCTGACAGAGATAAACAAGAAGAAAGAGATCGAGGTTTCCGGCGCGGCGGTGCTCCACAGCCATTGGTTGGTGGGCTTCATCGACGAGAATGATACACGCATCTTTTTATTGGCGGCAGGGCGTGTGAAGAAGACAGAGTTCCCGCTGCCCGCAGACCCCGGCGGCAAGTTCTCCGACGCCACGGTGTCGCTGGACACCGACAGAGTGAGCGTAACGGTGGGTTTTGAAAATGGAAAGCCGTGGTGCGAGTTCGGAATCGTAGGGAATGTGATTCTCGAATCCATCGATGGCGCCAGCCCCGATCCGGACCAGTTCCAGCAGGTGACCGACGCGATCCTGATCAACACCTCCATGGCCCTGGAGAATTCTCTTGTAGCCCTGATACAGAAGACCAAGGGCATCG
>JAEZSC010000041.1 GCA_023422005.1 Bacillota bacterium
GCAGGTCTCCTGACTCGGGTGTCGTCCTCCCCCGGCCCTTCCCGTTTTCACAGTGGATTGCCGGGTTCGTCTTCCCTCACAGTAGCGGGGGCTGTGGCGGTTTCGCACCGCCTTCCCTTTTCACCCGCGCAGCTTTCGCCCGCGGGCACCTGATGGATGATGCGTGTATAGGGTAGCACAGCTAGTTGGTGCGAAGCCAGAACAATTTTGCGGTTTTTCCGCGATGAATTGCGAACAGCCGCCAGTTACTCCGTATCGTCGTCACTGATGGGCGTGGATGTAGGCAGCGGCCCCACCACAGGGCGGGGTGCGGTGCCGGTGACGATCAAGCCAGGGAGGGCCTTGAAGTGGTCTCTGTACAGCACTTCATCCTTAACGACCTCACCGTCGGCATTCTTCCAGATGCGGTGGGCGACCACCTTGATTTCCTCATGGGACCGCATAACGGTGTATTTCTGATCCTCATACGTCACCTTGTCGGCATACTGGCCCTTGGTATCCGGGCGGATCTCCGACTCAGGCAGTTCGCCCTTGAAGAGCACCTCGCTCTTGAGCTCAATGGTTTGGCCGTCGGGCAGCGGCAGGCCGTAGACCGTCACATAAGCATTGCGGCTGCTGGTCCAAGCCTTGATGTAGATGGGACGGTCGGTGTTGTTGGTAAACTTGAAGTCGCGGTTGGGCCAGTTCACCATGGCATCCAACCCCAGGTCCACATAATCCGACGGGATGGAATGATGGCTGCGCTCATCGATCTGCAACCCGGCCATCAGTACGCCGTTATAGAGCGTCGTGCTGGCCTGGCACACGCCTCCGCCCCAGTCGGGCACATACACCTTGTCAGCGCCGATGACGTTGGCCATCTTGTAGCCGTTGGCCTCGGAGCGCTCACCGGTGGTGGCGTTGAAGGACACCTGCTCGCCGGGATAAATGATCATGCCGTTGAAGCGGCTGAGCGCCAGCTTGATGTTATCCTTGCGATCCTGCGTGCCGCTGACCCTGGTTCTGAACTCGGCCAGCATATGGAAGCTCTCCCGCAGCATCTCCTCGGTCCACTTCGGTTTGAAGACCTTTGTCATGAGCTCCTGCTGTGATGTATAGCCCTTCTGCAAATCCTCGGAAATGCGCTGCAGCATCGCATCGGTATCCACCGAGAGCCCGTGGGACTCCGGCGTCACGCGGAACATCTCCTCTATGCTGTCCTTGTTGGGATCGAACTCCACCTTGGCGTCATGGCCTTCCAGGTTGACCTCTGCGGCGATGGCCTCCAGCTGCTCCCGCAGCCTGTCCCCGTCGATCGCCAGCTCCACCGTGTAGTCCGGCTCCTGGGCGCTGATTTCGGCGGCTTGGGCGCGGCGCTCGGCAAAGCCGCCCGTGCGGGCCAGCGGAGCGATCCTGTCGATGATGTCGTCCACATTCTTGCGCGCGCCTATTTGCGCCCCGGTGATGACCCACGTCTTGCCCTCACCGGTGATCGTCACCGACATGGCCTCTATCTTTTCGTCATATTCCTTGTTCAGCGCAGCGCGCAGCTCCTCAGGGTTGCGCCCGCCCACGGGCTTGCCATTGATGGAGATGCCCGGCGTGATCGTGTCGGAGAAAAAGCTCTGATACCACAGATAGAAGCCAACGCCGCCGATGGCCGCCGCCAACAGCAGAACCACGGCCACATAGGGCCACAGGGGCCTGCGGCGGCTGCGCCCGCCGGACGAAAGAGACGAACCGGGGCCCTCACCGGTGGAATGGGCTGTGCCTCGCCCGCCCAGCCCGGCAGAAGCCGCCGTGCGGCTGTGTACCTCGGCAGAATATGCCGCGCTGCGCCGCGCGCTGCGCCCTCTCATGTTCCACACCCCCGTACCAACGCATCCAGCCACGCATAGGTGGCCGACGCGATGGGAAACCGTCCAAACGCTTGGGCAGCCATCTCCCCGCTGCGCCAATGGCAATCGCTGCCATAGGTGCACACAAGGGCCGTATCCGCCGCAAGCCGCGTATAAAAAGCAACATCATCGTCCGTATGCGTGGGATAAAAAGCCTCGATGCCCGTGAGCCCCTGCCCGCGAAGCCTGACCACCAACGCCGCCATATCGCTTTGCTGCAAGCCCATGCGCCCCGGATGGGCCAGCACAGCCTGGCCGCCGCTCTGCATGATGGAAGCGATGATCTCAGCTGATTCAAATCGGCGCCGGGCCACATAAGCGCTGCGGCCATATCCCAGATACCGGTGGAATGCTTCATCCATGGAAGAAACATAGCCGGCGGCCACCATGCCGCGAGCCATGTGCACACGACCATAGACGCCCGGCGCGCTGGAAGGCAGGTGCTGCGCGGGCAGATAGACGCCCAGCGAGCGCAGCTTTTCCAGCATATGGCCGTTGCGCTCCTCGCGCCGGCGCTGCTGGCCGGCCTGGAAGTCCAGATAGGCGCTGCTGTGCAGATCCAGCCCGTACCCCAATATGTGCAGCTCACCGTCGAAGGCGGCGGAGAACTCCGCGCCGGATATCACCGGCAGGCCCAATCGCCGCCCTTCAGCCTGTGCGCTCTCCACACCGGCAGTGCTGTCGTGATCGGTGATCGCGATGGCCTTAAGGCCCAGGCGGGCCGCGGCGCGCACAACATCCTCGGGGCTCAATGCGCCGTCGGATGCGTTGGTATGCAAATGCAGATCAAATAGGTCTGTCATGTATTTCCAGTATACCGCATTCCTTGATCCTTGTCACCGCCTGCGCCATGCGTTCGGTGCTCTGCACCAGCGCCATGCGCACGTGCCCCTCACCGAAGGAGCCAAAGCTGACGCCCGGCGTAACGAGCACGCCGCTGCGGTCGGCCAGCTCCATGGCAAAGGCCGTGGAGTCGGAAAAGCCCCGCGGCAGCGCCGCCCACACGAACATAGTGGCGCTGGGCCGCGCCACCGGCCAGCCGATGCCGCTCAGCCCATCACACAGCATATCCCGGCGGGCGCGATAGGCCTCGCGGGTGCGTTCCACGCAATCCTGGCAGCCTTCAAGCGCGGCGATGGCGCCCCGCTGCACCGGCAAGAACATGCCGTAATCCAGATGGCTTTTGAGCGCCGAAAGCTTGGCGATCATATCGGCATTGCCCAGGGCAAAGCCGCAGCGGCCGCCGGCGAAGCCATAGGTTTTGGACAGCGAGTTGAACTCCACGCCCACATCCTTAGCCCCCGGCGTTGCCAGAAAGCTGTCGGCGCGGCCTCCGTCATATACGAGTTCGCAATAGGCGTTGTCATAAAGGATGGGCACGTCGAAGGTTTTGGCAAACTCCACAAGCTCGGCATGGAAGCCCTCGGGAGCCATGGCCGTGGTTGGGTTGTTGGGATAGCTCACGATGAACAGCTTGGCCCGCCGTGCGATGTCGGTCGGGATGTCCCGCAGATCCATGCCAAAGCCCCGCTCGGCCCGCATGGGCACGGTGACCAACTCTGCCTGGGCCAGCTGCGGCCCGGCATGGAACACCGGATAGCCGGGGTTGGGGGCCAGCACGACGTCGCCGGGGTTCACCAGCGCCAGGCTGATGTGCCCCAGGCCCTCCTGAGAACCCAACAGCGAGGTAATCTCGGAGTCCGGATTCAACGCCACGCCAAACCGCCGCGCATACCAGCGGGCCGCCGCCGCGCGCAGCTGCGGCAGGTCGCTGATGGCATACTGGAAGCAAGCCGGATCATCCAGCGCTCGCTTCATTTCCTCCACGACGAAATCCGGCGGCGCGTTGTCCGGTGAACCCACCGACAGGTCGATGACGTCCATACCTTGGGCATGGAGCTCTATCTTCTTGTTTTTGAGAACCGTGAACACGCCCGGCGCGGTCAGCGGCTCCATCCTTTTGGCCCACTGCATAACCTATCTTCCTCGTTTACAAACAATCATATTCCTCGGATACCACTTCGGCGCGGCCGTCCCGCTCAATGAGCTCCACAGCTGCGCGCACAGCCTGCAAGGCGTGGTCAGCGTCGGCGCTGGCCGCCGCGATGCCCAGCTGCGCGGCGTTTACATGTTCGCCGCCGTCCAGGTCGCAGGCCGACAGGTTCATGCGGTTGAGCCGGTCCAGCAAGCTTTTGACGACCTGCCGGCGGTCCTTGAGCGTGAAAGCGCCCTCGATGCGCAGGCTGACCTGCGCCGTGGCCACGCGCAGCGCACTCACAGCTTGAGCGCCCCCAGCAGCGCCGCGCCCATGTCTGCCGGCGTGCATAAGTGGTTGTGCCGCTGGGGCAGCCCCCACAGCTCGATCACAGGCTTGGGCGGAGGCACGGCGGTCAGCCGCTGCAGCTTGTCACAGTCCTCCCATCCACCGTCGTGGGGTTCGCCGGTCAGGGCCTCAAGTACGTCGCCGGCAAACTTGTAGGGGCTGGCTGTGCTCACAATCACGGTGCGCTCCGGCTTTCCAATGCGCTCCCACACATCCCACGCCACGGCGGTGTGCGGGTCCAGAAGATAGCCATGCCGCGCGAATACATCGGCGATGCGCGCGCGGGTCTGCCTGTCGTCGGCGCAGTCGGCAGCGAACACGGCGTCCAGCGCAGCCTTGGTCCTACCGTCCACGGCATAGCGGCCGTGGGTCTTGAGAGCCTCCATGGCCCCTCGCACCGCGGCGGCGTCGCGGCCGCCGGCCTCAAAGAGCATGCGCTCCAGGTTGGAGCTCACGAGAATATCCATGGACGGGCTGATGGTCTTGAAAAATTCACGGCCGGCGTCATACACGCCGTCGCGGAAGAAGTCGGTCAGCACGCGGTTGCGGTTGCTGGCGCACACCAGGCGGCCAATGGGCACGCCCATGGCCCGGGCATACCACGCGGCCAGGATGTTGCCAAAGTTGCCCGTGGGCACCACGAAATCCACCGTCTGCCCCTCTGCCAGCGCACCGGCTGCCGTCAGGTCGCACCAGGCGCTCACATAGTAGACGATCTGCGGGGCCAGCCGGCCCCAGTTGATGGAGTTGGCGCTGGACAGCGCCCAACCCGCTTCTGCCAGCGTGCCGCGCAAGCCCTCGTCGGCGAACAGGCGTTTGACGCCGGTTTGAGCGTCGTCAAAGTTGCCCTCCACGGCGATGACGGCCACGTTGCCGCCGCGCTGGGTGACCATCTGCAGCCGCTGCACGGCACTCACGCCGCCATGGGGATAGAACACCGCGCAGCCGGTACCTGGCACGTCGGCAAAGCCTTCCAACGCAGCCTTGCCGGTGTCGCCGGATGTGGCCACGAGGATCAGCGTATTGTCGGCAATTCCCAAGTGCCTCCGGGCACACACCATGGCCCGGGGCAGCCATTGCAGCGCCATGTCCTTGAAGGCGCATGTGGGGCCGTGCCACAGCTCCAGCACGTGGGTTGGGCCTATGGCGCGCAGCGGAGCCGGAGGGCCGTCAAACCGGCTGGCTTGCCCCCACGCGCCTTCAATGCAGCCGCGCAGCTCTTCTTCGGTGAAATCGTCGAAGAAGCGGTTGAGCACCGCATACGCCCGCTGGGTATAAGGCAACCCGGCCAGCCTTTTGAGCTCGCCGGGCAGAAAGGTCGGGATTTCGGACGGGACATAGAGTCCACCGTCGGGTGCGATGCCCGCTACCAACGCTTGGCTGGCCGTCACGGGCGCGCACCCTCCGCGGGTGCTCACATAGCGCATGGGGCCTCCAGTGTCATTCCAGAATGTAAGGCTTCAGGAAGTCGGGCAGCTCTTCGTCGCCGCCGCTGACGCTGAGTACAAAGTTGGCGTTGGCCTTGTCGCTGATGGTCTGCAGCCGCTCGAACATATCCTTCATGTCCGCGGGGCCGGCCAGCCCCACCAACTGCGGGAAGCCATCCAGATAAACCTGTTCCACGTCGTAGTTGGTGGCCAGGATACCGCATACGAAACCCACGAACAGATCGGGGGTGGTCACATGGTATTCGCCGGCATTTATATAACGGATGCTATGGTTCAAATCCAACATGCAGCGGTTGTCATCATCGATAAAAACGACGTCGCCTTTCACGTGAGCCAGTGAAGAGTTTGCCATCTCGATCATGCGTTTCGTCTTGCCAAGGCCGCGCTTGCCATACAGAACCTGTATCATAGGCACCACTCCTTTGCTTTTTCTATATTATAAACGAAAGCAGGGGTTCCAGCAATCGAATTTCGACAAAGTCTGACTTTTCGCCGCTTTATGAAAAAATACATCCATTTCGAACAAAAGAACAAAGGAACTTCCCGATTGGAAAGCTCCTTTGCCAGCATTGCATTATTCTTCGATCTTCTTTTTATGCCAGTGGTGCGTCAACTGTCGGTAGAGCTCGATGTCAAACTGCTTGATCATCTGCTCCAGCTCCTCGTCGCCCATGGAGGTCGTGCGCCCTTGGGCGTACTGGCGGTCGGTCTCCTCCTTCATGTGGGTAACCACCGGGTGGCGCTTGTCGATGACCAGGCCATCTGTGGGCTGGAAATAGCCCATGATCCAATAGGCCAGCCCCGCCGCGCCGCTGTGGGGGCCCACGACGACCACCGGCGGCCGGTTGAGGATTTTCTGGGTGTCGAAGATGTTATAGATCTCCTCATCCTTGAGCAGGCCGTCGGCATGGATGCCGGCGCGGGTGGCGTTGAAGTTGCGCCCCACGAAGGGCGTGCGGGGGTTGATCTCCACTTCCAGTTCGTTCTGAAAATAATCGGCAATTTCGGTGATGACCGAGAGATCCATGCCGTCGGTGGTGCCGCGCAGGCTGGCGTATTCGATGGTCATAGCCTCCAGCGGGCAGTTGCCGGTGCGCTCGCCGATGCCCATGAGCGCGCAGTTAACCGCCGAACAGCCGAACAGCCACGCCGTGGCCGCGTTGGGCACAACCTTGTAAAAGTCGTTGTGGCCGTGCCACTCCAACAGTTCGCTGGGCACACCGGCATAATGGTTCAGGCCATAGATGATGCCCTGTACGCTGCGGGGCAGCGCAGCGCCGGGATAGGTGATGCCCAGACCCAGCGTATCGCAGGCGCGAATCTTGATCGGGATGCCGCTTTCGCGCATCAGGGTCATCAGCTCCGTGGCAAAGGGTACCACGAAGCCGTAGAAATCGGCCCGGGTGATGTCTTCAAAGTGGCAGCGGGGCTTGATGCCACGCTCCAGCGCACTCTTGACCACGCCCAGATACTGGTCCATGGCCTGGCCGCGGGTCATGTTCATCTTTTTGAAGATGTGATAATCCGAGGCGCTCACAAGGATACCGGTCTCCTTGATGCCCAGCGACTTCACCAGGTCGAAGTCGCTCTTGCTGGCGCGAATCCACGTGGTGACCTCGGGGAACTCATACCCCAAGTCCAGGCATGCGTGCAACGCTTCCTTGTCCTTCTCGGTGTAGACAAAGAACTCGCTCTGGCGGATGATGCCCTTGGGGCCGCCCAACCGGTGCATATATTTATAGAGATGCACGATCTGCTCCACCGTGAAGGGCGATTGGCTCTGCTGGCCGTCGCGGAAGGTCGTGTCGGTGATCCACAGCTCTGTAGGCGTGATCATGGGAACCAGCCGATGATTGAAGGGCACCTTGGGAATGCTCGAATATTCATACAGGTGCCGGTAGAGATTGGGTTCCTTCACGTCTTGAAGAGGGTACTTGTGGGCGGACTGCTCCAGCAAGTGGGTGGTTCCGCTGAATTCCAGTATCGGCATGATCCTCTCCCCTTATAAATCTATACCAGAGCGGCGGCGAAGGCAGCCAGACGGCCGATGCCCCGCTCCAGATTGTCCATGCTCAGCGCGTAACTCAGGCGCACAAAACCCTCGGCGCCAAACGCGCTGCCCGGCACCACAGCCACCTTCTCACGCTCCAGCAGCACCGATGCAAATTCCATCGTGTCGGCGATGGGCCGGCCGTCCAGGCTCTTGCCCAGCAGGGCAGACACGTTTACAAACAGATAGAATGCGCCCTTGGGCGTCAGCGCCGAGAGGCCGGGTATGGCGTTTACAAGCTCGGTGATGCGCAGCCGGCGACGGTCAAACTCCGCCGCCATGGCGCGCACCTCGTCCACGGGGCCGCGCAGCGCCGCCGCCGCGGCATACTGGGCGATGCTGTTGGGGTTGCTGGTGGCCTGGCTCTGTATGTTGGCCATGACCTCGGCAACCTGCGGCGCGGCAGCGCTATAGCCGATACGCCAGCCGGTCATGGCGTAGGTTTTGGATACGCCGTTGATGACGATGGTGCGCTCCTTAATCTCCTCGCCGAAGCTGGCGATGCTGACAGGCTTGCCGCCGTCGAAGCTGAGCACTTCATAGATCTCGTCGCTGACGACGAACAGATCCCGTGCCACGGCCAACTCGGCGATCTTCTTAAGCTCGGCGTTATCGAACATGGCGCCGGTGGGGTTCACCGGGTTGTTGATCACGATGGCGCGGGTACGCGGCGTACACGCGGCCTCCAGCTGCGCGGCGGTGGGCACAAAGGCCTGATCCTCTCCGGCGTGCACGAACACCGGCACGCCGTCGGCCAGCTTGACCATCTCGGGGTAGCTGACCCAGTAGGGTGAAGGAATGAGCACCTCGTCGCCGGGGTCCAGTATCGCCATAAACGCGTTCATCAGTGCGTGCTTGGCGCCGTTGGACACGACGATTTGCTTGGGCGCGTATTTCAAACCATTGTCTTGCAGCAGCTTGTCGCAAATGGCCTGCCGTAAATCCACCGTGCCGGCGGCGGGCGTATAACGGGTCATGCCGCGGTCCAGCGCCAGCTTGGCAGCGTCGCGGATGAACTGGGGCGTGTCAAAATCCGGCTCGCCCACACCAAAATCGATGACATCGTGTCCTTCGCTCTTGAGCGCCTTGGCTTTAGCCGATATCGCCAGCGTTGCCGATTCTTCAACGCTAAGGCCTCTCCTGGATAGCCTCATGTTTACCTCCATTGGCTCTATGCAGTTTCGATCTTGTGTGACTTGCAAATTTGTTTGAAACGGGCGCATATTCTTTATAAATCCACATAAAATGCGGCTCACAATGCAGCATCCCAATTTCAATTATTCATTTGAATCATCATATCATCATGAATGCGGTTTTGCAACCGCCGTGTGCGTTCTTTTTTTGATTAGGGGCAATGATTTTGTTGCCGACAACATTGCGCGTCGGCGGCCAGCGACAAACCCGACCGCGCAGCCGCGCGGCGATATCGGTTCTACGCCTTAGGCTCTGTGCCGGTCACCGTACTGTTCGGGGCAGTGGCGGCGCGGCGCAGGGCGCGGCCCTTGATATAGCGCTCTATGAGCACCTTGATGACCGCGGCGGTTGGCACCGACAGCAGCAGGCCCCACACGCCGAACAGCCCGCCTCCCAGTATGATGGACAGCAGGATCCAGAAGGGCGACAGGCCCATACGGTCGCCGATAACGTAAGGAGTGATGAAATAATTGTCGATGGCCTGCAGCAGCAGTATGGCGATGCCAACATAAAGAGCCTGCATGGGGCTGATCAGCAGTGCAACGAACAACGGCGGCACCGCGCCAAGGAATGGACCGATGTAGGGTACCAAGTTCGTGAGAGCGATGATGGCGGCCATCAACGTACTAAATGGGATGCCAAGCGCCACAAACGCGATCTGCGCCAGCACGAACAGGATGACCATCGTCAGCAGCTTGGCGCTGATGTAGCGTCCAAACACATTGTCCACCGTGCTCAGCAGGCTCATGGTCGCACCGGAGCGCTTCTCCCCCAGGCGCGCCTTGAGCAGGTGGCGCGTGCTGTAGACAATGGACTCCCGCTCATTGAGCAGATAGAAGCTAAGCACCAAACCGATGAGCAGGCTGCCCAGCGTGGAAAACACCGAAGCGGCAAAGGCGCCCAGGCTGGTCAGTGCGATGTTTACATATTTGACCGTGTTGTTCTGGAAATCGACTACCGCTGCCGTGATGGACTTCTGCACATTGTCCAGCGCCTGCTGCACCGAAGGGTTCCTGAGCAAGCCGCCGATGAACTCGGTCTTGGGCAGCTTCTCCACAAAGTCGGTCACTTTACCATAATAAGTCGGCAGTGACCGTATGAGCTCAGCGATGTTGCTAATGATCCCCGGTATTGCGAAGCTCAAGGCGCCCACGATCAAGGCGATCAGCAGCAAGTATACGATCACCAACGCTGCCATCTTGATGGGGCGCTGGGCGCCGGATTTTTTGAAAAGCTTGGCGAGCAGCTTCTCTACGGCGGTGACGGCGGGACTTAAGATATAGGCCATGACGATGGCCATGATGAAGGGGCTCAGCAGCGTCAGTATGAAGCCCAGGCCGCTTTTGAAGCTCTGCCAGATGTCGTTGGAAGCGGAAAGCAGGCGGTTGAACAGCAACAGCGCCGCCACCGTGCCAAAAGCGTACACACATACCTTCAGGTATTTTTTATCCGGCTCAAACTTCACTGGAGCCACCTCGATCTTGTATTCTAAATGCTCTTATCCTATTATAGTCCACATTCCCGCTATGTGAAAACATGCGGAGAAAAAAAGCATTTCGGCGTCTGAACAGCCGATGAAATTCTTCCAAAAATCATGGTTGACAACGAGGGCGGCTTTATTGTATATTATTATTCGCCGCTTCGGACAGCAGGCGCTTAACGCTGCGGGGTGTGGCGCAGTTTGGTAGCGCACGTGGTTTGGGACCACGGGGCCGCAGGT
>JAEZSC010000055.1 GCA_023422005.1 Bacillota bacterium
ACAGGGCACATCAAGCGTTCGCCTTTCGACATGTTCAACCGCAGCGGCAACCTGCTGGGCGACGTGCTGGGCAACATGGATGGCCGCATCGACAGCAATCTGGGCGGCACCGTGCGCGGCAACCTGAACGGTGAAGTGGGCGGAGACGTGACCGGAGACATTCTGGGTGACTTTACCGGCACCGTGCATGGCCGCATCCTTGGCCGCGTGCATGGCAGGAACATTGGCAAGGTTCTAGGCTGAAAATCGCATACTTCTTGCACTCCCGTTCCATTGGGGGCGACTGATGGAACGGGAGTTTTTGTATCCAAATCATATTTTTTAAGATACGGCCTACCATATATTGCGTGAATGGTGTAAAATAAGGCATGCTGAAGAACAAGCATGCCCTTTCTTTACGGATGAAAACCCTATATAGGAGAAACTGATGCCGAGTTCGCCTCTTTTGCTTATTATATTGATCGCCGTTGGCGCGCTGGCGCTGATAGCCGCCGTAACCGCCTGCATTCTCGCGGGTTTGGCCGCGCGCCGCGCCCGCAACACCGCCACCGAGGAGATCTTGCTGCGGGAGTTCAAGGCCGTGCGCGACGAAAACGCCCGCCTGGAGCGCAACCTGCGCGAGGAGGCCGAGCGCATCCGAACCGCCAGCGAGCGCCATAATAAGGACAACCGCGACGAACTGGCCCAACGCACCGACACCTTCCGCGTGGCGCTGATGGCCACGTTCAACGATTTCACCGACAGCCAGAAGCACCAACTAGAGGGCGTGCAGAAGCGCGTGGAGGACATGGGCGTGCGCAACGACCAGGCACTGGAGCGCGTGCGCGGCACCGTGGAGGAGAAGCTGGACACCATGCGCACCGGCGTGGAGAGCAAACTGGAGCACGTGCGCCTGACCACCGAGGAAAAGGTGACCCAGATGCAGGTCAGCAACGAGCGCAAGCTCGAGGAGATGCGCCTGGTTGTGGACGAAAAACTGCAAAAGACGCTGGAAGAGCGCCTGGGCAGCTCCTTCCGCCTGGTCAGCGAGCAGCTGGAGCAAGTATATAAGAACCTGGGCGAGATGCGCTCGCTGTCCAAGGATATGGGCGATATCAAGAATATCTTCCGCAACGTGAAGACCCGCGGGACCTGGGGCGAGGTGCAGCTGGGCGCGCTGCTGGAGCAGACGCTGACCATCGACCAGTATCAGGCCAATATCAAGGTAAAGCCCCGCAGCGACGAGTTCGTGGAATACGCCGTGAAGCTGCCCGGCCCCGGCGACAGCAGCCACCCAGTGTGGATGCCCATAGACAGTAAGTTCCCCATGGAGGACTACCAGCGCCTGGAGGAAGCCGTGGAGGCCAGCAACCCCGAGGCCCTGGCCGCCGCCAGCCGCGCGCTGGAGAGCCGCATCCTTCAGCAGGCCCGCGACATCCGCGACAAGTATATCTCCCCGCCGGACACCACGGATTTCGCGATTCTTTTCCTGCCGGTGGAGAGCCTGTTCGCCGAAGTGCTGCGCCGCCCCGGCCTGTGCGAGCGGCTGCAGCGGGAGTTCCGCGTGACCGTGGCCGGCCCTACGACGCTGGCGGCGCTGCTCAACAGCCTGCGCATGGGCTTCCGCACGCTGGCCATACAGAAGCGCAGCGGCGAGGTTTGGGAGCTGCTGGGCGCAGTCAAGCGTCAGTTCAGCCGCTTCGCCGATTCGCTGGAGGCCGTGCAAAAGCACTTGGACCGCGCCAGCAACACCGTGCGCGACGCCAGCAATTACACCAACCAGATACAGAAGCGTCTGGACAGAGTGGAGGAGCTGCCCCCGGTGGAGGCCGAGAAGCTGCTTCCCGTAAAAGGCCTCGGCCGCGACGACTGACCCCAACCCGATTTGCGGGAAACTATACAATAGGAGGAACACCGATGAACACATGGACTTGCACAATCTGCGGCTATACCTATGATCCCGCCAACGGCGACCCTGACAACGGCATCGCGCCGGGCACTGCCTTCGAGGCTCTCCCTGAGGATTGGGTCTGCCCGCTGTGCGGCGCCGGCAAGGATTCCTTCTCGGAGGACTGATATGCCCGCCGTACAGGTTGCTCCAAACGTCTATTGGGTAGGTGCCATAGACCCCGGCGTGCGCGATTTTCACGGCTACAAGACGCCCATCGGCACGACCTACAACGCCTATCTCATTATGGACGAAAAGATCACGCTGCTGGACAGCGTCCGCCATGGCTTTTCGGATCAGCTCTTCGCCAACATTGCCGAGATCGTCGATCCCGCTAAGATCGACGTGATCGTATGCAACCATGGAGAGCCGGACCACGCCGGTTCGCTGGCGGAAGTGGTGGCGCGATGCCCAAAGGCGCCGGTGTACTGCTCGCCCAATGCCAAAAAGACGCTGACTTCATACTTTGGCGCCGACAGTTGGGATCTGCATGTGGTCAAGACCGGCGACACGCTGTCGCTGGGCAAGTACACGCTGCACTTCCTGCTGACGCCCTTGGTGCACTGGCCGGACAGCATGATGAGCTACCTGCCGGAACTGAAGCTGCTGTTCTCCAACGACGGCTTCGGGCAGCACATCGCCACCGAGGAGCGCTTTGCCGACGCGGTCGGGTACGACTGCATCTTTGACCGCTCCCGCGACTACTATGCCAACATCATCATGCCATTGGGCCAGCCGGTTAAGACCACGCTGGCCGAGGCAGCCAAGCTGGATGTGGAAATCATCGCACCGATGCACGGCACGATCTGGCGGGATAGGGAAGGCATCGCGGGCATCGTGAGCCGCTACGACGACTGGGCCAACTACAGGACCAAGCCGGAGCTGGCGGTGATCGCCTATGATACCATGTGGCACTCCACCGAAGCCATGGCTGAGAAGCTGGCTGAGGACTTGCGTACCCAAGGCAAGCAGGTCTCCGTCTTCAGCCTGCGCAAGAGCCACATTTCTCAGGTGGTAGCCGCGGCCATGGAGGCCCGGACGATCTATATCGGCTCCGCCACGCTCAACCGCGGCATGATGCCTCAGGTGGCGGCGCTGCTGTGTTACATGAAGGGCCTGGGCTTTAAGGGCCGCGACGGCTTGGCCTTCGGCTCCTACGGCTGGAGTGGCGAGGCGCCCGCCCTGGTGGACGCGGCTTTGAAGGACATGGGTTTCCAGACCGGTGATCCTGTAAGGGCGCAGTATAGGCCATAGTTTACCCGCGGCGGCTGTCCAGGCGACAGCCGCCGCTTCTTTGCGTGCGGGAGGAGTTCATTCATGAGTTACATTACGAGCACCGGGAGGAGCCACCACAGGACCGTCGTTCTGATCGCCGATGAACCGACGGCCAACATCCATTACGCACTGCTGTCCGGCCATCGCTGTGAGCTGACACAGCGGCAGGTGCCCTTTGAGGCCTGCCTGCCCCAGCGGGGATCTGCCTGCGAATCGCCGCGAGCCGAGTTCTTCCAGCCGCTGCAGGTGGGTTGCGCGCACGCTGCTTGCGGGCGGAGGAGTTGGGGGCTGCATTTTGACGGCGGCGGAAGGGTTACGCTGTATGGCGCGGTGTTTGCCGGATAGTTTCCGTATATGAATTGACTGGGAAATGTTGAAAGCCGGACTGAAGTGTTTCAGCCCGGCGTTTGTTTTCCGTTTGGTTCCATCGGGTGTTATAAGGCAGTACTTTCAGCCACCCACTCGGCCAGGTCGTCGCCCTCGGGACAATGCATGGCGTGCAGCGACGCGCACAACCCATCGCGGGTGTAGGGTGCGCCTACCAGCGCCTTTACCACGCAGTCGATGAATTCGGTGTCCATGGCATCGGAGAAAACCTTGGCCTCGGCTACGCGCCCTTCGCGGTTGGTCAGCAGCAACTCCACACCGCCCCAAGGGAACCGCGTCTCCAGCGTGATGTCGAAGCGCGGCGTCTGGCCATAGCGCCAGTCCCAGCTCTGCTGGCGGAAGTGGGCCTGCTCAAAGAAGACCGGATCTATGAGCGCTTCGGCAGTGGCTTCCTGCAGGTCCTCATACTCATCTTCAAAGGCGTCGCGCAGGGCCTGCCGCAGTGCGGTTATCGTGACATGGGGGTTGAATTCGGTCAGGTTGGCCACGCGGCTCTGCACGGACTTGATGCCCTTAGATTCCATCTTGGCGGCGGACACCTGCAGATAACGCCCCAGCATGGACATGTCTGCGCTGACCAGCAGCGTGCCGTGGTGAAGGGAAGCGTGGTTTTTGTGGGCAAATGCGTTGCCGGAAAACTTGCGGCCATCCACCAGAATGTCGTTACGGCCGGAGAATGCCGCTTGTATCCCCAGCGTTTCTACTGCCCGCAGTATGACAGAAAGCTGGCGCGTTAGGTCATAGACCTGTGAGCCGGCGATGAAACTGAAGTTCAGGTTGCCCAGGTCGTGGAATACGGCGCCGCCGCCGGTGATACGCCGGGCCAGTTTGCCGCCTTCCTGCTCCAGCAGCTCGGCGCGGCACTCCCGCCACGGGTTCTGGTGGCGGCCGATGACCACGGTATTGGCGTTTTGCCACAGAAAAAGCATGGCATCGTCGGGTCCGCAGCGCTCCAGCAGGCTTTCTTCGGCAGCAAGATTGCGCCACGGGTCGAAACTCTCGGTGTCATCAATGAAATAATTGCTCATGCTCACTCCAATGAGGATACAACGTGAATATTGGTATTGGGCAGCAACGCGCGCAGCTGCCATATGATGCTATCGTCTTCCTTGATGTTATGCCGGGATTCGCCCAGCACCATTGCCGCCGCGCCGCTCTCCCGGGCTATGCGCACCAGCGTATCCACGATGCTGTCGCTGCGCAGTACGTTCAGGTCGGCGCCCTGGTTCTTGGCGCAGGTGAAGAGGAAATCCAAAGCCTCGCCCTCGCTAGGGTTGCCCAGCAGGCTTGCGCCGGTGGCCGCCACATGCACGATGTTAAGGCTCAAACCTTGCTGCCGGGCCAACTCAGCGCCTTTGAGGATCAGGCGTTCGCAGGAGATTTGCCGCGTCACGCATACGAGGACGCAGCGCGACAACGCCATTTACTTGTCCTCCAGCGGTTTAATATCCTTGAGATAATAGCCGTAGAGCTTCACGCGCACGGCTTGGCCAATCTGCACGGGCAAAGGAAGGCGGGAGCTGTCCACATAGATCAGCCGGCCGCCCTGCTTGTCGGTCTCGTCGCCCACGAACAGGCGCAGGCCGCGGAATTCCACACCTTCCTTGTAGGAGTTGTGGTCGTCCATGCTGGCCAGCACGCCCTGGGTTTCGCTCTCGCGGCCCACGCTCATCTCACGCAGGAAGCGCCAGTAGGCGTGAAGCCTGCCGCCAAAGATGCCCCAGAGGAAGATGGTCACCACTGTGAACACCCCGGTCAGAATGTACAGCGGCATGGCCAGCCGCAGGATCAGAAAGGTCACCACGCCCGCCAGGACCAGCATACACAGAGTTGCATAGACCGCGACGAAGCGTGTGAACGCGGTTTTGGCCTGTTGGAAATCCGATTGCAGGTACATTTCGTTCACTCCAGACAGCTAATATTATAACGTAAGCGGCGGTTGGGAGCAATGCTCGCAGGAAATGCGCTTGCGCATTTCCGGTCGCTACCGAAGGTAACGAGCATCACTCGCAGGAAATGCGCTTGCGCATTTCCGGTCGTTACCGTTGGTAGCGAGCATGAATGATCAGCCGGGGAATACGCGCCCGCCGGTGCGCCGGCGGTATATCTCCAGAACCGGCTGCGCGTCATAGGGTTCGGGAGCGGTCACGGCGATGGCGTGCGCGGGGCACACGGCGGCGCACTGGCCACAGGCCACGCATCTTTGCGCGTCAATGGTTGCCACCCCATTACCCACGGCGATGGCCCCGAGGAAGCATACCCGCTCGCAATGGCCGCAGCCTATGCACCGGCTGGCATCCACCAGCGCGGCCACGCCGGGCAGCGCCGTGACACCGTGGGATACCACCGGGTGGCGCTGGGGGCCCATGGCCTGTTGCACAAAGCAACAGCACGGGCAGCAGAAGCACACCGTCACCATGCCCTCAAAATCCAGGCTCCACAGCAGCTCGTCGGGCATGGCATGCATGACCAGCGGCTGCAGGCCGCAGGCCAGTGCCCGGTCCACCAGCGCCAGCGCCTGCTGCGCGTCGATGCGCCGCCCAAGGCCGGGGTGCAGCCGCTCCACGGAGTCGCCCATTACAAGGCAGCCCAAGTCCACCGGGTAGTCGGTGCAGCCGCCCACGCGCCGGCACAGGCATTCATCCATGGCGGCAAGCACCGTTGCGCGGCCTATGAGGTGGGAGAGCACGTCGCGGCTCAAGGCCTGCTGGGTGGGCTGCAGGCGCACGTTCACCGGAAGCACATGGCCGCGCACATGCTCCGGCCGCCTCATGAGCACCCGCAGGCCCAGCCGGAACACTGGCCGGATGGGCGCTATAACCCTGAGCGCCAGCCGCCACGCGTTGTAGCGCAGCTTGGCGAAGGGGTTACGCCGGGCCTGTGCTCGTTTCATCGGCCTTTCTCCTGAACGCACTGATGTTGCTTGCCAATGTATAGTAAAGAGCTTCCATATGCTTTTGTCAACGGCGCGGCGGTATGTTTTACAGCCTGTTTCAAGGATGTTCACAATCCTTTCATAAATGAACCCGGTGCGCTATAATGGCGATATCAAAGTAAAAATGTCGAAGGAGAGCGTTCGCATGGGCGTTGGTTGCAAACGGCTGGCTGTGGCGGCGGTGGCTTTGCTGGCGTTGCTGATGAGCGGCTGCGTGGCGTCCAGCCTGAGGGCTTTGGACAGCGAAGATGAAGCCCGACGCGCCCAGGCCGTGGAGACGCTGGCCAACGCAGGCGATTCCGCGCTGCCCCATCTGGATAAGCTTGTGGACAAACGCGACTATGCCAAATACGTCGGCATGGCGCAGGCGCTGGAGCGCATCGGCGGTGAGCGCGCGGTGGAGGCGTTGAAGCGCATGGCGTTGGATGCCGACGCACCGCGGGAGGCCCGCCAGGCAGCCTTGGGCGCGCTGGAAACGCTGGATGGAGGCGGGTTAACCCCATGGATGCAGGAGCTGGCGGTGAAGGGGCAGGCCATACAGGCGTTGGACACTGCCGAGGTGCTGCTGACGCTGCCAGGCGAGGCTGGAGCCCGGGCGCTTCAGGCGGTCTTTGTGGCCGCGCCTGACGCCCAGACCAAAACAGCCGCGCTGCAGGCCATGCTGGCCGGGCGCGACCTGCTGACACCATGGCAGGACGAACTGCATCGGGCCGGGCAGTATGTGCTTCTGTCCGATATCGCCGGTATGCTGGAGCAGCCGGGTTCGCACCGGGCTTTTGAAGCGTGGCAGCGCATCGCCGCCGCCGCCGAAACGCCGCTGGAGATTCGCCGGCAGGCTGTAGGGCGCTTATTCGCGCTGGACCATGAAGGAGCATTGAATACGCTGATGGCCATGCGCGTGGACAGCGTTCTGCCCGAGGAGCTCATGATGGATGTTCTCGCGGCGCTGCGCCCGGCCGACGCGGCATCCTGGGTGGATATGCTGATCGCCGAGGCCGGCTACGCCCGCACCGAAGGTTACCGCGCCGCCGTGCTAGCGGCTCTCAAGACCGCGGGTGAGGACGCTTATCTCTCGCTGTATCGCGCCGTGACCGCCGCGGGCATACAGGGCAGCGCCTCGGCGCGCGTCCGAGACCTCACAACACCCGAAGGCGTGCTGCGCGCGCTGGGCCAGCCTGCTGCAGATTATTTGGCCGCGCAGGAGAACGGCGACACCGACGACGCCAGACTGCGATACTTCGCGCAGCTGCTATGCGCCTTTGGACCCGATGGGCAGGCTGCCCGGTTGGCATTGGCTCTGCACAGCGCCAGCCCCAACGGGCCGCGCGCCTTGGTGGATGCGCTGCTGCAGGCGGGAGACAGCACCGGCGCTTTCGGCCTGCTGGAGCAGGCACTCGGAACCGCGCAGGACGCCGAGCGGCTGACGCTTTGCGCGCAGCTGCTGGCCGAGAGCTTCGGAAATGATGCCCGCGTTGTGCTGGAACCCATGCTGATCTCATCGGAGGCCAGCCGCCGTGCCGCGGCGCTCAAAGCCTTTGAATCGATGCCCGGCGCTCCGGCTGTGGAGACGCTCCAGGCCATGGCGGCCAAGGATGAAACCACTGCCCAAGCCGCGCTGACCGCGCTGGCGGCACTGGGCAGCGAAGAGGGCGACGCCGCGCTTCTGGCGCTGGCCCGCCAGGACGGCCTGGCCCAGGAGCGGCGGCTGCGGGCGGCCAATCTGCTACTGCAGGCCTCCGATGGCCGGCACATCCCGGCCATACAGGCGCTGCTGGCTGCGGCCCCCGAAGGGCTGCGGCTGGAGCTGTTGCGCAGCCTGGCTGGCCTGAAGAGCGCCCAAGCCGCAGCGGCCATGGCCACGGCGACGCCTCTGGGCAGCCAGCAACAGCGCATGGAGCTCGTGGGGCTTCTGCTGGGAATGGGCGACCCGGGCAAAGCGGCGCTGGCCGGCTTGAGCGCCGAGCTGCTCAAGCCCTTTGCCCAGGACGCTGCTGTGCTGATCGCCGAAGGCATGGCAGGCAGCGAGCCGCTGCTGGGCCTGATACTGAGCGCTTACGGCACGCTGGACATGGCCAACAGCTACCTCAACAGCGGCAACAAGACGCTGTATGATCAGGCCGTGGAATGGGGAAAAAAGAACGGTTACAAGGTCGTAAGCGACACCGGCCCGGCCGAGGACGGAACGCCGGCCTGGGGAAGCGGGAAAGTCACGGCATCGTGATGGGTGTAATGATATGACGTGGGTGATATTGGTGCCGGCGGTGCTGATGGCGCTGTTGTTCGTTCTCATCGGCTGGGCAGTGGGGTGTAAGAAGGCATATTGGCTGATTTCCGGTTATAACACGGCGACCGAAGAGCAAAAGAAGCGAGTAGACGTCGTAGGCTTGGGCCGCATGATCGGCAAAGGGATGATGATTGGGGCGCTCATTCCGCTGGCGGCTGGCGTCGCCTTTGCTCTGCGCTGGAACGCGGTGGCGGGCGTGTGCTTCGGCCTGCTGTTTCCTTGGGCCGCGTGGTTGGTCATTGGCTGCCAGCGTTATGACGGCAACGCGGTGAATACCGACGGCAAATGGACCCGCAAAACCAAGGGGATTGTGGCGGGCGTGGTTGCGCTGCTGGTGGTCACGGCGGGTTTCGTTGCCTGGATTTTGCTGGAAAGCAACCGGCCGGTGCGCTATGAGATCGCGAACGATAAGCTGCGCATAGAATGCGCCTTTGGAACATCCATGGCCTTGACGGATGTTCGGGAACTGGAATTGGTAGGCAGCCTGCCGCCCATTGCCAAGCGCACCAACGGCGCGGCAACGGGCAGCCATCTCAAGGGGGCATTCACGCTGGAGAGCGGCGGCAACGCGCAAATATACGCCCGCACCGACGCACCGGTGCTCGTGCGCTTTCTGCGGGGAAAGACGGTGTATCTGCTCAGCGGCGAGACCGAGCAACAGACAAGGGAACTGTACGCAATGCTTGGCGGTAAATAGTTCGAAGAAGGCGCCCTTTCGGACGCCTTCTTGTTTGAGATCATCTGATAAAATTGGTTGCGATACGAGGTTCCTGCTCGGGCAGCGGCACGCCGCATTTCTTGCCGGCTTCAATGCATTTCAGCAGCCAGGCCATGTTGCGGCCCAGCGTGCGCATGATCTGCATGCCCTCCAGGTCTTGGCGCACCTCGTCCGGTGTGTTGCCGTGCACCATGTTCCAATACTGCGAGGACACCACGGGCATGCCGGAGATCGTGAAATACTTGTTCAGCTGTTCAAAGGCTGCCGTGGAACCGCCCCTTCGGCAGCTGACGACCGCCGCACCGGGCTTGCGCTCGAAGCCCTCGCCGGCATAGAAGAACCGGTCCAGAAAGCTCGTGATGGCGCCGCTGGCCCCGGCGTAATGCACCGGAGAACCGAACACGAAGCCGTCGGCTGTCTTGGCCTTTTCCAATGCGACGTTGACCTGCCCGTCATCGAAGAAACACATGCCCGTGCCGCTGCTCCAGCAGTGACCACAGGCCGTGCAGCCGCGGATGGGCCGCGTGCCCAGGTGCAGAATCTCAACCTCTATGCCGGCCTTCTCCAGTTCACCCGCGACTTCGCGCAGAGCCGTATAGGTGCAGCCCTTGTCCTTGGGGCTGCCGTTAATCATCAATACCTTCATGCCATTCTCACCGCCATAGCTTTTTCTTTTGAGCATAGCACGGTGAGGAGTGGGTTTCAACCTGGTTACGCGCTAAGGGCTGACGCGTTAGTCGCATATCTGTATAATCACAAGTACTTGGTGCCGAAGGTTTCCAAAGGGCGATCGGAGACCTTTGGTCGCGCTAACAGGCGCGAAATCCTTCCTATTGTATGAAGCGGGTTTCGACCTTCGGATCAGCAGATGTATGCACGAACACCTGCCCCTCACAAGGCAGGTGTTCGTATGGCTGATTTCTATTCGTTCTTTTCTATTCGAGGATATCTCCATTTGTGTCAATCGTTACAACCTGCCAGGGAACCATTGTTCCGGTGGCCAGCATGGCCTGCTTGACGGCCTGCACGATGCCACCGCAGCACGGCACCGACATGCGCAGCACGGTGATGGACGCGATGTCGTTGTGGGCAAGGATGGCCGACAGCTTCTCGGCATAGTCGGCGTCGTCCAGCTTGGGGCAGCCGATCAGCGTGATGCGGCCCTTGATCCACTTTTGGTGCACGTTGGCGTTGGCATAGGCCGTGCAGTCGGCGGCGATGAGCAGATGCGCGCCCTGCAGATAGGGGGCCATCGGCGAAACCAGCTGTATCTGCACGGGCCACTGGCGAAGCTCAGAGGGAGCCTCTCCCGAGGGCTCGACGGGCCGCGCTGCCGGCTTGGCCGGTGCTGCCGTACGCTCGATGGCGCGGGCCATTGTGCCGGGGCAGCCGCAGGCCATTTTCTCTGGCTGCTTGGCGGGCTCCGCAGCAGGCTTGGGTGCGTGGAGCTGTTCCATGTGTTTGGCCACGGCGGCTTCGTCAAAGGCCGCTGCCTCGCGCTCTTCTACGGTGATGGCGCCGGTGGGGCAGGAGGGCAAACAAGCGCCCAGCCCATCGCAGTAGCTTTCGCTGATCAGCTTGGCTTTGCCATCCACCATCTGGATGGCTCCCTCGTGGCACGCGCTGGCGCACAGGCCGCAGCCGTTGCACTTTTCTTCGTCTATGGTGATGATGTTTCTTTTCATTTTCAATGCCTCCGTTTTGTTTATCACATCGGCATTGTAACGCATTTGATGCGTCAGCTCTGTTGCTCGAGCAACAAAACCAACGTTTGACTAGTTTTATTCTTCGTATTCCTTGTACTGTTCTAAATCGGAAGGAACATCGGTTATTCCGGATGCCTTAAACAGCATGTCTCCGCCGCCCATGAAAACATCCAGGTATTCAATGACCCATTCGCTGGATGGATGGCCCTTCACTTCGCAGATCTTGCTCTGCGGGTCGTTCTCTCGAATGCCGATCTGTTTTCCTCTGAGCGCTTTGTCGGGTATGACGCCGTAAGGACGAAACACAATCCCAGCATGGTTCAGCTCGACGACATTCAGCTCTTTGTTCTCTGTGACGGTATACGCTGGATACGTTGCAGAGGCGCAGGCTATAAACATCAGAACCAACGCTTGCAGCGCGAATATCTTCCATAGGCGTTTTATCATTATGGCTACCTTATCGCTCCGAGGGGTCGCCCAGCGGGATGCCGGCCTGTGCCAGCGCGGCCTGGGCCTGCGCGCGGGCTATGTTGAAGGTCTGCCAGCTTGTGTTGCCCAGCATGGATGCCCTGCTCTCCAGAATCCGACGGGCTGTTTGGGCAACGAAGGCGTTCGGTTCTTGCAGCAGCGGCACGAGTACCGGCACAACGGAGTCGCTCAGACCATCCGTCATATGCAGATCCACCGTGGAAGCCACTCCGCTCTGGTAGCGGATGAGGTTGAAGCGCGCCATGTTGGCGTCCACGTTGGCGAAGTTCAGGCCCAGGTACATCACGAGGAACACCGTGAAGATGACCGGCATCGCCGGGAAGCGTTTGAGGATCACGTGCAGCATCAGCGCGATGAACACCAGCGCGCACAGTGCCATGAACCAGCTCGTGTAGATGCGCATCTCCGTGAGGCCGTAGGCGCCGATGTACATGAACATCTTGGCCAGCGCCGACGCGATGAGTGCCAGCGTGCACACGCCCAGTGTCAGAAGCATGGCTCTGCACGCGGCTGCCAGCGGCCGGCGGGTCAGCGCCAGCGCCAGGCAGTAGACACCCAGGTTTACCGCCACCACGCCCATGAGCTCGAAGAAGCCCCGCCGCGCATACTCGGCATAGGTGAAGGCCTGGGGCAGAAGGCTGCCAAAACCGCCGAACAGATATCCGAACTGCACGGCGATGAATGCCGCGTATACCGCGCACAGCAGCGCGAGCACCGTGACGGTCAGGCGGCTGTCCAGCACGGCAGCGCCGCCCTGGGGCAGGGGTCTGTCGAAACCGCCCACGGGCTTGCGGCGGCGCAGCGCGTACAGGAAGCCGCCCAGCAGCACGGCCAGTATCGCGCCGACGATCACTTTGGCCAGCGTCTCAGCCATGTTATCGCGGATGAAACGCATCGTGTCGCCCAGCAGGCGGTCGAAAACGGCGTCGGCGGAGCTCAGCAGCGCCAGAACGATGGCCAGCAGCGGCAGCGCCACCAGCACGCCCAGCAGCACCTGCACCCAGCCCCGGCGGCGCTGGCCTTGGGCGCTGCCGCCGGCCAACACCCGGAAGGGCGAGGGGATGTGGGCCAGAGGCAGAATGACGAGGGAGTGGAAGAGGTCGGCGATTAGGCCCAGCGCCGTGAAGGGCTGAAAGCGCATGCCGCTCCACTGGGCCAGCTGCAGCGCGGTCAGGCCCACCAGCAGCACGAAGTTGAAGAACTTCAGTATCATGTTGTCATACAGCGTAAAGCACGCGCCAAGAGCGGCGATAGGCACCAGCAGCGCCCAGCTCAGCGGGCTGCGAGGTGCGGCGCCCCGCAGATACCACAGCGACGCGCCGTATAGCAGCGCCAGCCATACGGTCAGGCCTACGCCAGGCTTGCCGGGAAACAACACGAGCTCGCAAAAAAGCACGCCCAGCGCCAGAGCCAGCGCTGTCATGACCCGGTCGCGGGTGTCCCGCAGGAAGTCCGGCCTCACAGGCTGTGGAGCAGCCAATGTTTCGTTGGGTTGCATGGTATCACCTCTTCCCGTCGTCTTCGACGTATTCCAGAATGTCGCCGGGCTGGCAATCCAGCGCGCGGCAGATGGCCTCCAGCGTGGAGAAGCGCACCGCCCGGGCCTTGTTGTTTTTCAAGATGCTCAGGTTGGCCAGCGTGATGTCCACCTTGGCGGCCAGCTCGCCCAGGCCCATCTTGCGCTTGGCCATCATGACGTCCAGATTGATGATGATAGGCATGGCTCAGCTCCTCATATGGTCAGCTCGCTGTCTTCCTTGAGCAGCGCAGCGCTGTGAAAAAGCTCTGCCAGCACAAAGAGCAGCATAGCGCCGATCAGGAACACGCCGGCGCAGCCCAGCGTCAGGATCGACGGGTCGTAAACCATTTTGGCCAGGAACAGCGCCATCTGCGCCAGCGCGAAACACCCGGCGCGGAACAGGCTGCGGGCATTGGCCCGGCAAAAGGGCATGCCCCGGGGTACGCTGCGCAGCAGGCGGATGCCCTCCACCAGAAGGCAGCCCAGCGCCACGCCGCTCAGCGCCACAAAGGCCTGGGTGAACCCCATGATGTCCGCGGGGACAGTCAGGCGAAACATGTATTCGGCGGAGTTCTCCACATCCACTGGGCCGCTCTGCGACAGGGCGTGCAGCCACCATGGCGACGTGAAAAGCAGCAGCGCATCCAACAGCACCAGCAGCACCAGAAAAACCATGAGCACTTGTGTCAGTATTTTTGCGGCAGAAGTCCTCAATGCCATCACCTCTCGGCGATAGGATAGCATGGAGATCGCCGCAAATCAATAAGAATTTATTGAAAAACAATAAATATTCGCGCCCTTCGTTGCACCTTGTGCAACTATCGGCTTGCTTTCACATCGGCAGAGCCGACGTTGCCGCAAGCCGGGGTAGTGCCTTCGAGCGCGACCAAAGGTCTCCGATCGCCCTTTGGAAACCTTCGGCACCAATCTTACAGTGAGTTGAAGGAGTGTGCCTTATTGCCGATGGCGGATTCACTCCGCCAAGGAAACTAAAAATCAGGCAGAAACGACCAGAAGAACCCGCCTGCAGGCGATGTTCCGACACCTTGCAAGCCAGCATGAGCTCCACAAAAGAGTGGCCCCTCGGCGACGGTTATCGCCGAGGGATTAACATTGCATCCGCAAGTCGTCTGAATCGCAGATGACGCCACGGCGTCATCTGCGAGAGCCGCTTCAGCGGCTCGCAGTATGGTCTTCCACCATAGACACGAGAGGAAAGAAATCGTTATATTGCTTCTGTAAGAACATGGCGCTGCGCTTGCGATACAGCCTCACCGCCAACTCGTCGGCAATGGGCATCAGCAGCCGCTCGTGGGCGCATTGCACCGCCGGCACCGCATCAATGCGGCCGGTGCCCTGGCGGTTCATGCAGCCGCAGAAGTGGTTGCAGCGCAGGCGGATGGCGCAATCGGCGCATTCGGGCTTCTCAGCCTCGTTGCGGCGGTAAAGCTCATCCCGCCGGGTCTCGTCGATGCCGGCGCCTACGGAGCCGATGGCAAAGGCCGGGTCGTCGACAAACTGCACGCACGGGTACAGCAAGCCCTCCGGCCCAACGGAGATCTGGCGCTTGCCCAGCTCGCAGCGCTCGCGGCAATAGGTCTTGCTGTGGATGTGGGAAGACAGCTTGACCTCGAAGGGGCTCAGATAGAACTTCTCCTCGGCCATGGTCAGCTCATAGTAGAACTGAGCCAGCCGGCGGTATTGCTGCTGCAGCACGGCCATGTCCTTGTCCTGCCAGCGGGCGGCTACGTTCAAAGAGCAGATCAGATATCGGAAGCCCAAATCATACAGGTGCCGCACCGAGTCGGCATACAGCGGCGCGGTATAGGGGTTCACCGTCATCATGACCGGCGCGTAGGGGTTGCTCCGCAGCAACCGCCGGGCGCTCTCGCACACGCGCTCATAGGTGCCCTTGCCGTCGGCATCCCGCCGATGGCGGTCATGGGCAGCCGGCCCGCCATCCATGCTCAGCGCCAGAAACACATGGTTTCGCCGGGCAAAGTCCACAAAGGCGTCGTCCAGCAGCAGGCCGTTGGTGGTTACCTTGAAGTGAAAGCCGCGCACGGCGGTCTCCCGGGCGGCGGCGTAGGCCACGGTTTCCTCTATGAGCTCCTTGTGCAGCAGCGGCTCTCCGCCAAAGAAGATGATGCCGGTGGACGAATGCTGAGGCGTGAGGCCGGCGGCCAGGTCCACCGCTGCCCGGGCCGTGGCGGGAGACATCGCGCGGACGTCACGCCGCTCCACATAACAGTAGTCGCAGGCCATGTTGCAGCCGTTGGTCAGGTGCAGCGTTACATGCATGGCGCGCCTCAGACAATGCCCTGGGCCTTGAGCCAGGCCAGGAAGTCCTTGACCTGCTCGCGCAGGTCGGCTTTGACGAGTTCCTTGATTTTACGGGCGGCGTCTTCGTAGTCGCTCTCGTCGAGGATTTTTTCGATTTCGTCGTTGTAGGCATAGCTGGGGTCGTAAAGCACGCCAACGGCCATGCTGGGCCGTGCCTTCCGCAGGCCGTCGCGCAGCGCATCGGCAGCCTCCTGGAAGTTGTAAAACTCGTACGAGACATGAACGCCGTCATCCGGCTTTTCCCAACTGCCCAGATCGGCGGTGGATACGAACTCGAAGGCGACCTTGCCGGCGCTGTCCACACCGTCCAGTTCCAGGTCGCCGATTTTCGTACCGACCAGCGTCTTGGCGGTTTCGGAGTACGGATCCACCTGTGGAAGCCGGACATTGGTCAGCACGGGCCCCGGCTGCCGCAGTTCCAGCCCGGCCTCTCTGGCCATCTGAGAGACCACCGCATAGGCCTCGGACTCGCTCAAAAACGCCGGAGGCGCCACCGACACGCAGCCATAGCCGCCGCGGCCATCGCCATGGGTGAAAAGCGGCGCGATGGCTGCGTCCTGGGCGGTGCTGTCAGCCTCGCCGGGACCCGCGCAGGCGCTCAGCAGCATGGCCGTCACCGACGCAAACGCGGCGCAGGCACGGCTGTTGCGCCGCCAACGCTGCGGTAGCGTCAGCAGCAGCTCCGGCGAGCGCGCCACTTGATCGCGGTCGGGGTAGGCGGGGGCGGGATAGGTCGTAAGCTTGCACACCTTCATGGCCTGGCCTCCCATATTTTGCTTCCCGTGTTAGACGCGCACCGCGGCAGGCGCGTTCCTCAAGGGTGATCAATTCCGGGTGCGCCTGTATGTTGTGTTCCTGTGCTCAGGAATATCAAAATATATACTATTTTAGCTTGACAGCGCAGCCTGCGGACGGGTAAAATATGCAAATGGCAAGGGACCGTCAGGCCCGCGTTTTTTTATTTATGCTTTGTACGGAGGGTTCATGAGTACCAAGTATGTGTTCGTAACCGGAGGCGTCGTGTCAGGTTTGGGCAAGGGGATCACGGCCGCATCGTTGGGCCGGCTGCTCAAGAGCAGAGGCCACAAGGTAAGCATACAGAAGTTCGATCCCTACATCAATGTGGACCCCGGCACTATGAGCCCCTACCAGCACGGTGAGGTTTTCGTGACCGACGACGGAGCCGAAACCGACCTTGACCTTGGCCATTATGAACGCTTCATCGACGAGAATTTAAGTCAGGACAACAACGTGACCACCGGCCGTATTTATTGGACGGTCATCTCCAAGGAGCGCAAAGGCGACTTTTTGGGCGGCACGGTGCAGGTCATCCCCCACATCACCGAAGAAATCAAGCGAAACATCGTGGCAGTAGGCCGCGGCCAGGCCCATCCTGACGTGGTGATCACCGAGATCGGCGGAACCGTGGGCGACATCGAAAGCCTGCCCTTTCTGGAGGCCATTCGCCAGATCCGCTGGGAGGTCGGCGCGGAGAACTGCTTATACATCCACGTGACGCTGGTGCCATATCTTTCCATGTCCGGCGAGCTCAAGACCAAACCCACCCAGCACAGTGTTAAGGAGCTGCGCTCCATCGGTATACAGCCCGACATCATCGTGTGCCGCTGCGAGCGGCCCATCGGCGCGGATCTCAAGCGTAAGATCTCGCTGTTCTGCAATGTGCCGCCCAACTGCGTCATCGAGAATCTGGATGCTTCTTCGATCTATGAGGTGCCGCTGATGCTGGAGAACGAGGGCCTGGCCGAGCGCGTGTGCACACGGTTGGGGTTGATCCCCTGCGAGCCGGATTTAACCGAGTGGAAGAGGATGGTCGAGCGCCTGAAGCACCCCCGCCAGCGGGTCAAAGTGGGCATCGTGGGCAAATATGTGGAGCTGCACGACGCTTATCTGAGCGTATCCGAGGCCCTGTGCCATGGCGGCATCCACAACGACACCGATGTAGACATCGAGTGGATACAGTCCGAGGAGATCACCGCTGAGACCGCCCCGCGCAAGCTGGCCGGGCTGGACGGCATCGTGGTGCCCGGTGGCTTTGGCGACCGCGGCATCGAGGGCATGATCGCCACGGCTCAATATGCCCGCACCAACGGCATCCCGTATTTCGGCCTGTGCCTGGGCCTGCAGATCGCCGTGATCGAGTATAGCCGCCATGTGCTGGGCTATACCGACGCCCACAGCACCGAGTTCGCCCCCGGTTCCACCCATCCGGTCATCGATTTGATGGAGGACCAGCGCAACGTGGAGAACAAGGGCGGCACCATGCGCCTGGGCCATTATGACTGCAAATTGCTGGAAGGTTCCCTGGCCCACGCCGCCTACGGTGAAGACGTCATCGGCGAGCGCCACCGCCACCGCTATGAGGTCAACAACCGTTTCCGCGCCGAGCTGCAGCGCCAGGGCATGCGCCTGAGCGGCATGAACGAGGCTTTGGACCTGGTGGAGATCGTGGAAGTGCCCGAGCACCCGTGGTATCTGGGCACGCAGTTCCATCCGGAGCTCAAGTCCCGCCCCAACCGGCCCCATCCGCTGTTCCGTGATTTCGTGAAGGCGGCGGTGGAACACCGTGGGCGTCAGATTGAGATGACATTATAAGTCTGTAATGAACACGAACCGCCCGGCAACGCCGGGCGGTTCGTTTGCATATCGTGCTTCACACCAGAGAGGCAATGTATTCCGCGGCCTGTGCCACTGCCTGCTGCAGCGGCAGCGAAGTGGAGCCCACCACGTGCACCTGGCATTTGTCTATCGGGAGGACGACCTTTTGCGCCGGGCTTTCAGCGATGGCCTGTGCCATCGCCGGCGTGAGCTCTCCCAGAAGCGAATTGGCTACCAGAATGCCGATGGGCCCGGCGATGATGTCCACCCGAGGAGCGTTGTATATGACGGCGTTCTCGCCGGTGGCGCCCTGCTGCGCGCCTGCTCTCATCATAAGGGAAGTGGCCAGCGAATTGGTGCCCAGGGCCAGTATGCAGTGCTCCATACCCAAATGCTTGCGCAGTTCCAGCACCAGCGCCTTGCCCATGCCTCCGCCCTGGCCGTCCACCACCGCGATTCTCATACCTTGTACAACCTCATTCCTTCGTGTTTCAGTATTATACCCGTCGGGTGCTTTGCGCACAAGGAGCGTAACTGCTGCAATGACATATGCAACAAGATCGACATATAAAGCGCAGGAATGCGACTTGCGACAGAACCGCTGCGGAGCTAAAATGACGATGAAACGAGGTGTTCAAATTGTGTGGTGTACATGAAAAGACCAAACTGGCCGTGCTCTGGACCCGCAACGACCGGGATGTGGCTGATACGATGATCGTTCCTTATCTGCGTGAAGTTAAGGAGAACAAGTGGTGGCAGCACGCGGCGCTGATTCTGTGGGGTCCGTCCATCGAGCTGCTGGCGAGCGATGCAGAACTGTTGGAGGATGTGCGGCAACTGGTGGAACTGGGCGTGGAAGTGAAGGCCAACGCCGACACCGCCAAGCGTTACGGCGCTGTGGAGGCGCTGGAGAAGGCCGGCATCACCGTGATGCCGCTGGGCTACGGCCTGACCGACGTTCTGGCCGATGAAAACGAGGAGTGGGCGACGATCACACTGTAAGCGGATTGTCATCAGGGGCAGGCTTCATGGAGGCCTGCTCTTTTTTGATTGAAACATGATCCAGCGGTTGGCAAATATGACATGCTGGCGCCGGTTTACCGGTATACACTATGTGTATCAACACCGGAGAGAAACCATGACGAACAAAGAGCGTTTTCTGAATCACATGTACTTCAAAAATGTGGA
Source organism: Bacillota bacterium (assembly GCA_023422005.1). GTDB lineage: Bacteria > Bacillota > Clostridia > Christensenellales > UMGS416 > JAEYRA01. The sequence continues at coordinate 19,388 of JAEZSC010000055.1, forward strand.
CCGGTGCTTTTGCATGGAGACCGGGTTTTGGGAGGAAGTCTTTTCCCAATGGCCATCGCTGGCGGCCGCCCATGTCAGCAGCCAGGCAGAAGCCAGCAGCTTCTTTGGTTTGGATGTGTTGGAAAACTTCTGGGGAGAGTTGATCTACGCAAACACGTTCCTCGAGCCGCACTATCCCAACACGGTGTTGCGCGAAACAGAGAAAGCGCTCCACATGTACAACTCCTACGGGGTTGTCATAGAGAAAATGAAACCCGAGTATGGAGCGCGAAGCCGCATGCTGCGCCCTTCCATCGTGACACCGGAGGACTGGCGCCGAGCCAAGGGGGAGCGGTTTATTTTGAATGACCCCAAAAGGGATGTGGACCTTGAGCGGTGCGCAAAGGCGCTGTCCGGCAAAGAAGAGAGCCCGCTGGGGCTTTTCTGCGGCTCTATGGTCGGTTTCATCGCCCAGATGCTGACGTTCGAGGGCATGATCTATTCGTGCTATGACCACCCGGACATGGTCGAGGACATGGTGGAAACCTGCTGCCGGCTGATCGAACGCTTTTTGGATCAAATCCTCCCACACTTCCGGTTTGACATTGCGTGTTTCTACGAGAACATCACGTGCAAAAACGGCCCCATCATACCGCAGTGGTTCTTCTGTGACGTCGTGATCCCTCGCTACAAACGGATCGTTGCGAAGCTCCATCAATATGGGGTTCAGCTGATCTCCGTGGGCAGTGACGGCGATATCCGCCCGCTGCTGCCGTATTTATTGGAAGCCGGCGTCAACTGCCTTTCACCCTATGAGGTAAACGGCTGCGTGCGCCCCGACGAGCTGTTGGGGCAATACCCGGGCGCTCTGCGGATCATAGGCGGGGTGGACAAGCTGGAGATCGCCAGGGGGAAGACGGCAATCGACAGGTATCTGGACGCAATCTATAAGGCTGTCCTCACCGGCGGCTTCATACCGCACATCGATCACGATATACCGCCGAGCATATCGGAGGAGAACTTCGTTTATTATTTGGAAAAGAAAAGGAAGATGCTTGGATAGCGACGGGTTCGGTCAATCACCGCCGGCTTCGCGCCCGTGCGTTGCGAGAACGAAGGCGTAAGCCAGCAGAAACACCCGCGCCAAGGCTGCTGCCAGCAGCGTGAAGAAGCCGGTCCAGCTGCCAATGAAGCCCAGAACCACCGTCAGCGCGGAGAGCAGCCGGTCGTCGGCGCTTTGGGGACCAAGCAGCGGCGGCAGCGCGCCGGTCAGCCACCCGTGGGCCGCGCCGAAGGCCGCCACGACGGCCATGACCGCCAGCGCGGACACGGCTTGTGCGGCCGTCATGCGCCACACCCATGCCCAGCGGGAAGCGGCCGCGCGCAGAGCGTCCGGAAAGCTCATTTCTGTCATCTGCACCAGCATCAGCCGGCAGTATGCTGCCAGCAGCAGTGCCGCCAGCACAAAGACCGTGGCCAGCACAGCGTAAACCGCAACGGAGCCCGCCGAAGCTGCCACCATCAGGCCGCCGGCCAGCGCCTGCATAGCGCCGAGTGCAACCAGGAAAAAACCTATTGTCAGCCATAGGCAGAACTGCAGCACCCCCTGAAACGCGGACACGGCCAGCGGCTTGTGCCAGTGGCGGCGCACGCCCCGGCCAAACCAGCCCTTGGCTTCTTCACCCAGTGCGGCTTCGCGCAGCGCCTGCAGCGCCGCCGGCTGCAACACCAGCAACTCCAGCAGGCTCAGCGCAGCCACGCCCGCGCCACACCCCAGCGCCAGCGCTGCGAAGCCATCGCCCGCCATGCCCACCACGGCGTCGCCCATCCCCGGCGCCAGCACTTTCAGCAGCAGCAGGCCGGCGGCCTTCGCAGGCAGCGCCAGCGCCAGCACCACGGGCTTGCGGCTGATCAGGCGGAAGGCCGCTCCAACGCTCGTCATATCGATCTCTCTTTCGCGGATCAAGTTGCCACCATCATAAGGGAACGCATGGAGAATGTCAAAGCATGGCGTATCTACAGCGGCTATTGCTGTGGTATACTGAGATGTATGAAGCAAGAGAACATATGCCCTGTAAAGAAGAACGAAACATGGACGCTGGACATCGATGCCCTGGGCGCTGAGGGCCACGGCATCGGCCGTGTGGGCGGCGAGGGCCAGCCCGGCTTTGTCGTGTTCGTGCCCGGCGCGCTCCCCGGGGAGCGCGTGGAGGCGCTGATCATCAAGACCACCGCTCAATACGCCGTAGGCAAGCTGCTGCGGGTTCTGCAGCCCTCCCCGGAGCGGGTTCAGCCGCCGTGCCCGGTGTTTGGCCGCTGCGGCGGCTGCCAGCTGCAGCACATGGAGTATGGCGCGCAGCTGCGCTTCAAGCAGACACAGGTCTCTGACGCGCTGCGCACCATTGGCGGCTTTGCTCAGGCACAGGTGCTGCCGGTGCTGGGCATGGAGCAGCCGTGGAGATACCGAAACAAGGGTATTTTCCCTGTAGGCGGTGGAAAAGACGGACTTTATATGGGACTGTACGCCCAGCGCAGCCACGCCATTGTGGACGTGAGCGACTGCCCCATACAGCCGCTGGCCGCCACCGCGGCGCTGCAGGCCGTGCGCGGCTGGGCGGAGGGTCATCACATTGCCCCCTATGATGAGCAGGCCGGAACCGGCGTGCTGCGGGCCGTCATGGTGCGCCACTTTGAACCGGACACAACACTGGTGACCGTGGTGACCAACGGCACGGTGCTGCCCCATGCCCGTGAGCTCGTGGAGGCGCTGCGCGCACAGGTGCCCTCGCTCAAGGGAGTCGTGCAGAACATCAATGCCCAGCGCACCAACGTGGTGCTGGGGCGGGAGGAGCGCCTGCTGTGGGGCCAGGCTGCGGTGGACGCCCGCCTGGGCGATTTGCGCTATGAGGTGAGCTCCCTGAGCTTCTTCCAGGTGAACACCGAACAGATGCGAAGGCTGTATGATGCCGCAGCGGCCTGCGCCGGCCTCACCGGCAATGAGCTGGTCATAGACGCCTACTGCGGCGTGGGCACCATCGGGCAATACCTGGCGGCAAAAGCCGGCCGCGTGATAGGCATAGAGAGCGTGCCTCAATCGGTGGAGGAGGCTCGCCGCGCCGCAGCGCGCAACGGCATCCAAAACGCCGAATACATCTGCGGCCGCGCCGAGGATGTGTTTGCCGACCTGGCGGCCCAGGGCATCCGCCCGGACGTCATCCTCATGGACCCGCCGCGAAAGGGCTGCGACGGGCGCTTTCTGGAGGCGGTCGTCCGCAGCGGCGCGCCCAAGCTGGTCTACGTCAGCTGCAACCCGGCCACCTTTGCTCGCGACGCGCGCATTCTGGCCCAGGCGGGCTATGAGCTGGGGCCGGTGCAGCCGGTGGATATGTTTCCCCAGACGGTGGATGTGGAGTGCGTAGGCTTGATGTCACGTTGACATTTGCAGCTGTTTCATCTGGGTAAGGAGGCAGGTTTCTAATGAAGAAAGTACAATTCAGTTACGACTGGTCTTTCTCTGATGGCTTTGGTCATTTCTTTGCGGTGCCCGACGGTGAGACAGTAAACCTTCCTCACGATTACATCATTGATAAAACACGCACGCCGGACAGCCCTGCCGGTGCGTCGACGGGATTCTTTCCGGGAGGCGCAGGAGCATATACGAAGGACTTTTCCATGCCCGCTGATTGGGCAGACAAGACAGTGCTGCTCGATGTCGACGGAGCGTATATGAATTCAGAGGTGTTTCTGAATGGTGACAAATTGTATCACCATCCCTATGGCTACACCGCTTACCAAGTCGACTTGTCGTCGCGATTATTGAGCAGCACGAAAAACTCGCTGCGCATCACCACCCAATGTTTCCAACCTTCGAGCAGATGGTATTCCGGTGGGGGACTGTATCGACAGGTACACATGCTGGTCGGTGGCAAGCAGTATATCCACCCGTGGGATGTGTTTGTTACCACGCCCCAGGTAAGTACCGAAAAAGCATTGGTTCATGCCGCGATCGAGGTTACAAACACGACGGGTGACGCTCAGGAAGGGTTCATAGAATTTTGGATAGCATCGGATAGGGAAGAAAAAGCAGCCGCCGTAAGCAGGCGTGTTGTGCTTGTAGCAAACGGGAAGACTCCGGTTTCTGTTGATCTGATTGTGGAATCGCCCATGCTCTGGGATGTTGATGACCCCCATCTGTACACACTGGGCGCTAAGCTGATGGTGAATGGAGAAGAGGCAGACACAAGTACAACCGCTTTCGGTATCCGTACCATTGAAATCGATGCGAAGAACGGGTTTCGCCTGAATGGCAGGAAAATGAAGCTGCGGGGCGGCTGCATTCATCACGACAACTCGCTTCTTGGCGCCTGTGCGTTCCCTCGTGCCGAAGAACGGAAAATTCAGATTCTCAAAGATTCCGGGTATAACGCCATCCGCACCGCTCACAACCCTCCGTCAACGGCATTGCTCGACGCATGCGACCGCATAGGCATGCTGGTGATCGACGAGAGCTTCGACATGTGGCGCACACAGAAAAATCCATTGGATTATCACCTGTATTTCGAGAAATGGTGGCAAAACGATACCCGTGCCATGGTGCTGCGAGACAGGAACCATGCGTGCATCTACTGTTGGTCCATCGGCAATGAGGTTCCGGAACTCCTTGGCACATCCGACGGCGCATACTGGACCAAGGTACAGGCTGATTACGTGCGCTCCCTGGATCCGACCAGGCCGGTGTCCGCTTCTGCAAATGGCTTTACGGCTGCTGTGCCAGGTAAACCGCGTGTGTTCCCCGACATGAAGAAGGAGATGCAAGGTAAGCCCAGAATGGGACTTCCGGAGGGTGGAGAGGACATCTGGGGAGATCAGACCAGAGCTCCGGCAGAAGCGATCGATCTGTTCGGGTACAACTATCTGTATGGCCGATACGGGTATGACCGAGAGAAATTCCCGGATCGGGTCATTCACGCCACCGAGACCCATTCGTTTCATACGTACGATTACTGGAACGCGATGCTGCAAAACGATCAGGTTATTGGAGACTTTATCTGGACCGCATTTGACAACCTTGGCGAAGCAGGAGCAGGACGAGTCCTATACGATCTGAACAGTCCCATGCGTGGCTTGATGGGCGATTATCCATGGCTGAGTTGCTGGCAGGGAGATCACGACCTTTGCGGCAACCGCAGGCCGCAATCGTATTACCGTAAGGTCATGTGGGGGCTTGATGATGGCATTCATTTGTTCACCACGCATCCATGCATGACCGGCCGCCCCTTCTATGGTATGGGCTGGCATTGGGAAGATGTGAAGCCGAATTGGACATTTCAGCCCGAGTATATCGGAAAGCCGGTAAAGGTACAGGCATATGCCGATTGCGACGAGGTGGAATTCGTACTGAACCAGAAGAGCCTGGGCAGGATCAAAGTCGAGCAGCTTAAGGCAGTGGTTGAGATCCCCTATGCGCCTGGCATTCTGGAAGCGGTGGCCTGGAAGGATGGCAGGAATGTCGCTTGCGGACGGCTGCAGACCGCCGGGAAAGCTGCAGGCATGCGGCTGAGGGCCGATCGCAGCGTTCTGGCTGCGGATGGTATGGATTTGTCCTATCTATCCGTCGAGTTGGTGGATGAAGCGGGCTTAAGCGTCATAACGGAGCCAATCGAGGTGGCTGTAGAAGTAAGCGGAGCCGGGATACTGGCAGGACTCGGTTCAGGCAATCCCAGGACTGAAGAAAACTACGGAACCGGAAAGCGGTACACCTTCGATGGGCATGCTCTTATTTGTATACGAGCTGGAAGAACAGCTGGAGAAATACGCGTGGAGGTGAAAGCAGAGGGCCTTCCAGCAGAGGTATTTTGTATTGGTTGCAGATAAGCACACCGCGGACAATCACACAACCTAAAATTCGTCAGACAAAAATCTCATCAACTCAAGGGATGTTATGTGTGTATGTGTATGAATAATTTGGATACGTTTGAAACAAGCAGGCTGGTCATCAGAGCGCTGGATATACGGGATAAAGAAGCGCTGTTCCGGTACCGCTCCATGCCGGAGGTCTACCGGTATCAATCGTGGCAGCCGAAGGACATAGCGGACATTGAGGATTTTATAACCGCCAATGCTGCCGTGCAGCTCAACACGAGAAACACGTGGAAGCAGGTGGCGGTGTGCCTGAAAACCGGGCAGCTGATCGGCGATGTTGGCATCCATTTTCTGGACGATGAGCAGCAGGCGGAGATCGGCTATACGCTTTCACCCGAATTCCAGGGCATGGGGTATGCCGCGGAAGCTGTCCGGGCGGTCGTCGGGCATCTGTTCACCCAATGGAATAAGCACCGGGTAACTGCGTCGGTGGATCCCGACAACATCAAATCCATCGCGCTTCTGGAGAGACTGGGGTTTCGGAAGGAAGCACACTTCATCAAGAGCTTCCGCATGAATGACCAATGGTTTGATGATTGTGTTTATGCGATGCTGGCTGAAGAATGGAAATGAGAAAGTATCCCGACGGAAAGGGTTGAGTTCCCTATGCTGTTCCAGGATCGCCTCTGTATCAATACGTTCGATGAAGCTGCGCTGCCGGTGGCAAGGGAGCTTGGCCTTGGCCTGGAGATTGAGGAATATCTGTGGACCTATACGGAGGAGGAAATAGCTGAGAAGCAGGCGCGTGTGTCCGAGCGGATGGCCGGATTTTCGAGGTTTTCCTTCCATGGCACGGCCATAAGCAGGGATGTCGCGGGCATATGCAGGTTGTCCGATGAAGAACTGCTTGCGCTCTACAACCAATCCTATGGATACGCGCGTTTTCATGGCATCCAAAGAATCGTGTTTCATTCGGATTATCTGGTTGATCTGGAGCCCCAGTGTGCATGGACGCGGCGGAAAGCCGCTTTCTGGAAGAACTTCCTGGGGGGCAAGCCCGCTGACTTTCGGGTATACGTGGAGAACTTCATCGATGATACGCCGGACCTGATGGCGCAGTTGTGCGATCTGGTGGATGATTCCCGGTTTCGAATCTGTCTTGACACCGGACATGCCGGGTGCAACTCCCGCATCGATTTGCTCCAATGGATCGCCGTGATGGGCAAGCGTATCGGGCATGTGCATCTGCACAATAACGATGGGCTGTCGGACAGGCATTGGCCTTTGGGGGAGGGGACCTTGAGGGTTGCGGAAATCATCGAACATCTGCTGGACCATGCGGATGCTGCGGTGTTTGTGCTGGAGTGCGATTTGGAGCAAAGCCTGCGGTGGCTGCGTCAAAACGGATTCCTGCAGTAAATCAATAGATGAGGCGATGAGATGGGATACGTTGAGGAGTTGCGCAAAATCATCGGGAGCCGCTTGATTATCCTGAATGGCAGCGTCGTCATAATAAAAAACGAACAAGGCCATATTCTCATGCAGCAAAGGAAGCATCCTTACGGCAAGTGGGGGCTGCCGGGCGGGTTGATGGAACTGGGAGAATCAACATCTGAGGTTGCGCGTCGTGAGGTTCGGGAAGAAACCGGGCTTGAGTTAGGGAAATTGGAACTATTGGGTGTCTATTCCGGCAAGGATTACATTTGCAAAGCGAGCAATGGGGATGAGTTTTACGTCGTAACCACCGCCTACACGACATCGGAGTATACGGGTGCTTTATGCATAAATGACGATGAGTCGTTGTCGCTTGACTGGGTAGATCCACACAGACTTCCGGACAACATAGCAAAAACCCACGTTGAGATATTAGGCGACTATGTCCGTACGTTGTAAACAGACATCCCTCCTTATGGTTTGTATCAGATAATCATAGAAATTTCCGAAGAGTTAGGATAGAAATATATATGCACAAATATGACAATTGCCGAGCGTACAAGGGAAATATCATCTATAGTCAGGATAAAGATACATTGATCGTCAGAGAGAATTCTTATATCCTGGTTCATGACGGAAAGGTAGAGGATATTTGCACCCGGCTGCCGGGTGGTTTTCCAAACGAGAAAATCACAGACTGGAGAAACCGCCTGATTATTCCGGGCTTCTGTGATATGCACGTGCATGCGCCTCAGTTTTCGCAACGGGGCATTGGAATGGACAGAGAGCTCCTGGATTGGCTTGGCACATACACATACCCCAATGAAGCAAAATTCAAGGATAAAGACCATGCAAGGAAGGTATACACCCTCTTTGCGGATGAGCTGTTACGCCAAGGAACTCTGCATGTAAACTGCTTCCCGTCCATCCATTACGAAGCATCTGATATTCTGTTTGACATACTCGAACAGAGAGGATTGTTTGCCTTTACAGGAAAGCTCAATATGGATCAAAACAGCCCTGAGTATTATGTCGAGAGTACGGAGCAGTCGATTACGCTTACCGATATGTTTTTGGAACAACATCATAAAAAAGGAAATGTACAGGCTGCTGTTATTCCAAGGTTCAGTATTACCTGCAGCGAGAGACTGTTGGCCGGGCTAGGAAGCTTGTCTCAAAAATACAGTGCGCCCGTTCACTCCCATATGTGCGAGGCTGTCAATGAAATGAAAGTCTGCAAGGAGCTTTTTTCCGAGTATAAAAACGGAGCAGAGATATTTTATAAAAACAATTTGTTAGGTCAACAGCCTACCATAATGGCGCATTGCATCTTTATGGACGATGATGTTTTGGACTTGATGAAAAATCCGAATTGCATGGCTGTACATTGCCCGGATGCAACCGCAAATATCAACGCCGGTGGCATCATGCCGGTCAAAAAACTTTTGGAGTTGGGTATAAACCTGGCTATTGGGAGCGACATCGGTTCTGGCGCAAGTCTGTCAATTGCACGAGGCGTAGCAAGTACGATTCAACATTCCAAAATTCGAAATATGTTTGATCCACAGTGGGGAGCCGTGAATCTTTCCGAAGCTTTTTTTATGGCAACACGTTCAGGCGGAAGATTTTTTGACAACGTTGGAGCATTTGAGAAGGGATACTGTTTCAATGCTTTGGTCATCGATGACTGTAACATGTACAACGAAAATTTAACTCCTGTGGAGCGGTTGGAACGCTTTTGCTATGCGGGGGATGACAGAAATATTTGCATGAGGTATATTTTGGGCAACGAAGTAAATGTTGAAAGGCTCAGTTATCAATAAATCAAAAGAAAGGCAAGAGCGCATGAAGATCGGCAAAGCAACCCTGATCGGCTTGGGGGCCATGGGCGTGTACTTCGCGCCTAAGCTGGAAGCGTATTTGGGCCACGGCAACTTCCGGGTGCTGGCCGGTGGCGAGCGTAGAGAACGGCTGGAAACCAATGGCGTCACGGTGAACGGCGTACAGCACCGGTTCGCCGTCGTAACGCCGGAGGAGCATGGCGATCCCGCCGATCTGATCATTATGGCCGTTAAGGATACCGGCCTTGCCCAGGCCATCGCCGATATTCACAATCAAGTCGGCCCCCATACGGTCATACTGTGTGTGATGAACGGCGTGGACAGCGAGGAGCTGCTGGCCGCGGCTTACGGCTGGGAGCACGTGCTATATTCCTACATGCGGGTTTCCATCGTCATGAAGGATGGCGTCGCCAACTTCGACCCCGATTTTGGTAAGGTTCACTTCGGTGAGGCCCGCAATGAACAGCTTTCCGAAAAGGTGCTGGCCGTCAAGGAACTCTTCGACGCCGCGGGCATCGGCTATGCCATCGACCCGGACATGGTCAAGGGCATGTGGTTCAAGTTCATGTGCAACGTCGGCGAGAACCTGACCAGCGCGCTGTTGGGCGTGCCCTTTGGCGCCTACCATGTCAGCAGCCATGCCAACGCCATCCGCCGCGCGGCCATGTGGGAGGTCGCGCACATCGCCAACCGCTTGGGCATCGATCTGGGCGCGGCGGACATCGATCGGCAGGAAGAGCAAATCAAGAGGCTGCCTTTCCCCAACAAGCCATCCACCTTGCAGGACCTGGAGAACGGCCGCAGGACCGAAGTTGAGATGTTCGCCGGCAAGGTCGTGAGGCTGGGCGAGGAGCTGGGCGTGGAGACGCCGCTAAGCTGGATGTTCTACCATGGTATCCGCGTGCTGGAGGAGAAGAACGAGGGGCTGTTCCGGAAGAAGGACCAATAGAGCATAAATAGACGGGAGGGGACGCCATGCCGGAGAAGGCCGCCATACTCGCCGCCGCAAGGCAGCACTATCGGGATGTAGAAAGTGTGGAGTTCTTTCGCGACAGCGGCAGTCTGGCATATGTCGTTTCCGGCGCGGAACGAAAGCGTTTTCTGCGCGTCATCAAACCGGCATTCCTGGATGTGGCGCTGCGTTCTGTTGACATCTTGACTTATCTGAGCGCCAATGACATTCCCGTGCCGCGCATCGTACCGACCAAGGAAGGTCTTTCCTCTGTGAAGTTGGATTTGGATGATGAGGAGCACCTCTGCGTGCTCTATGAGTATCTGGAGGGAGGAGAACCGGAGCCGCAGGACATGGAGGCTGTCGGGGCTGCGGTTGGCCGGATGCATCGCGTCATGAAGGGGTATAACGGCCCGCTGGAGACGCGGGACAAGCCCTTTTTCATCGGGCGGTATCTCGATATTCTGGAGAAAAAGAAGTATCCGAGGGTGGATACCTTTCGCGAATACGGTGATGCGGTGTGGGAGAAGGTCCGCGGATTGCCCCGTGGCTTTTGCCATGGCGACTTGTATAAGGGCAACGTACTCAAGACAGCGGATGAGACCGTTTATATTCTGGATTTCGATACGGCCTGCAACGCCTTTCCCGTGTATGACATCGCATTGTTCTGCAATGAGACCGACTATTTCCACTTCGCGGAGGATGGCTACGACAAGACCCGGCGCTCGGTGGAACGTTTCCTGCGCGGGTATCGCCAGCACAGCGCGATAAGCGATGAGGAAATCGTATCGATTTTTGATCTATTGGCCGTCTATCATTTCCAGGTGCAGGCCACGGTTATTGAGATTTTCGGCCTGGACTGCGTCGATGAGGCGTTCCTGGATGAGCAGTTGGATTGGCTGATGAGGTGGAGGGAGCAGTGCGAGAGGGAGGCCGTAACGCATAATGCAGGATTGTGAGCTTATGAAGGAGAAACTGAACGTCATTGAAGAAGCTTGCGGCTTGTTACTCAACGATGCAAGACCTCTTGCGCTCGATGTTATCAGGCAACGGTATGAATTCCGTTCTCAGTTCGCATCCAGAAGGCACTATACACTCGGGCAGAAAATGAAGATATTTGTTCGAGATGGATTCATAGATAGATACTCGGGCCAAAAGCTTGTCGTACCAGGTATATTAAGAGTTCTGTCGTTGTATTTCCCTGATGAGTTTCCATATCAGACCCACTGGAAGATGTCCGAGACCCATATGGCTTATTGGGAACTGACCCCTACCGTTGATCATCTATCGCCGGTCGCAATGGGTGGTGCAGACGATGAACGAAATTGGGTTACCACTTCGATGATTCATAATGCCATCAAGTCCAACTGGACGTTGGATCAGTTGGGGTGGAAACTTCATGAGCCCGGTGACATGAATGACTGGGATGGTTTGACAGACTTGTTTATCAAGCTAATCCACAAAGACGGTGATCTACTCCGAGACTCATACATTTATTCATGCTATGTAATTTCCAGAAAGAATGAAGGAGAGAAGAGTGAATGATTACCAATGAAACCTTGAAGGTCATAAAGCAACGCAGGAGCACCAGAAGCTTCAAAGATGAACAGATCAAGGACGAGGAATTGCAGGCGGTACTGGAGGCGGGACTGTATGCTCCCTATGCCTGGGAGCGGTCACGCCATTTTACCGTCATTCAAAACAGGGACGTGCTGAACAGACTGAATGATGCGGCAAAAGAGGCCGCCAGACAGATGGACATGGAGCATTTAAAGGAACTGGGAAACAACGAGTGGTTCCATTGCCTGTACAACGCCCCGACTCTGATAATCGTGTCCGGCAGTGAGCAGGCTCCCATTCCTCTGGAAGCGGATTGCGCCACAGCGGCAGAGAATATGCTGATTGCCGCAGAGTCCATGGGTCTGGGGTCATGCTGGCTTTTCTTTGTTTTGTTGGCATTCGGCTCCGCGCAGGGCGTGGAACTAAAGAGAGATCTGAAGATTCCCGATGGCTTTAAGCCCTACTACTCGGCTGTGTTTGGATACAGAAATACGGAGCCAGCCGATATTCCGGATAGAAATTCAGACCTCATTACCTATGTCAGATAGCCTTGCCTGAATGATGTGAGGACTCTATAACGTGGAACAGCCGATATCCACCGAAAGTGAGGCGAAGCCGATGAACTCTTTGAACATTTTCCACCCTCTGACCGCCCAATGGTTCAGCCGCGCCATCGGCTCGCCCACGGCGGTGCAGCAGGAGGCGTGGCCGGTCATAGCCGCCGGCGGGCACACGCTGGTCAGCGCGCCCACCGGCACGGGCAAAACGCTGTCCGCCTTCCTGGTGTTCATAGACCGGCTGCGCGCCCAGGCTCGCGAGGGCACGCTGGAGGATAAGCTGCAGCTGATCTATGTCTCGCCGCTCAAATCCCTGGCCGGCGACATCCGCGAGAACCTGCGCCGCCCGCTGGAGGGCATCGCCGACGTGGAGCGTGAGGCCGGTGTGGCCCCGGGGCCTGGGCAGGAGCTGCGCGTGGCCATCCGCACCGGCGACACGCCCCAGAGCGAGCGCCGCAGGATGATCAAGACCCCGCCGCACATCCTGATCATCACGCCGGAATCGCTGTTCCTGATGCTGACGGTGCTAACCGGCCAGTCCGTCCTGCATACGGCCCGCTGGATCATCATCGACGAGCTGCATGCGCTGATCGACACCAAGCGCGGCGCGCACATGATGCTGTCCATCGCCCGGCTGGACCGGCTGTGCGGCCAGCCCGTGCAGCGCATCGGCCTTTCCGCCACGATTGAGCCCTTGAGCCGGGCGGCGGAATATCTGTCGCCGGAGCCGGCCACGGTGGTTTCCCCGGGCATGCGCAAGGACATCGAGCTGGCCGTGACCAGCCCCTTCGGCGAGGAGCGTATCATACAGAAGGACACGGCGTGGCAGCAGATCGCCGCGGCGGTCTACAAGCGCTGCGAGGGCACGCGCAGTGCCATCGCCTTTGTGGAAGGCCGCGCCTATGCCGAAAAGCTGGCCTACTATATGAACGAGCTGGGCGGAGAAGGCTTTGCCCGCACCCACCACGGCAGCCTCTCCAAGGAGCGCCGCCATGAGGTGGAGCACGCGCTGCGCGCCGGCACCCTGCGGCTGCTGTGCGCCACGTCGTCCATGGAGCTGGGCATCGACGTGGGCGACATCGACCAGGTGTTCCAGGTGGGCTGCCCCAGGTCCATCTCCAGCACCATGCAGCGGCTGGGCCGCGCGGGCCACAGCCCCGGCCGGGTCAGCGTGATGCACATCTTCCCGCGGACGGCGTCGGAAGGGCTGTACAGCGGCCTGGCGGCGCAGGTTGTGCGCGATGGCGGCGTGGAGCACTGCCGCCCGCCCCGGCTGTGCCTGGATGTGCTGGCGCAGCATCTCGTGTCCATGGCCGCCGCGGAGGAATACCACCTGGATGAGGTGATGGCCATCCTGCCGCGGGCGTACCCCTTCCGCGATGTAACGCGGGAGGACGTGCGGGACGTACTGCGCATGCTGGCCGGCGACTTTGAGCACGAGCGGGACATCCCCGTGCGGCCGCGGCTGCTGTATGACCGCATCCACGACCGCGTGGAGCCGGACATCTACAGCCGCATGCTGGCGGTGTCTGCGGGGGGTACCATCCCCGACAAGGGCCTGTACACGGCGAAGACCCAAAACGGCGTGAAGCTGGGCGAGCTGGACGAAGAGTTTGTTTACGAGAGCCGCGTGGGTGATCGCTTCCTGTTGGGTTCCTTCGCCTGGCAGATCGTGCGCATCCACCGGGACACCGTGGAGGTGACGCCGGCCAGCACCGGCGGCGCACGGCTGCCCTTCTGGCACGGCGACGTCCGCGGGCGCAGGATGCAGACCGGCCTGGCCTATGGCGCCATCCTGCGCCGGCTGGGCGGCATGCAGAACACCGGCGATCTTCTGGAGGAGCTGGGCCGGCTGGGTCTGGACGAGAAGGCGGCTCAGGGCGCCATGGAATTTTTGCGGGAGCAGATGAGTGCCACCGGCGTATTGCCCGACGACCGCACGCTGGTCATCGAGCACTTCCGCGACGAGACCGGCATACAACAGATGATGGTGCACTCGGTGATGGGCAGGCCGGTCAACGAACCGCTGGCGATATTGGCCTGCGAGGCGGCCAAGCTGCAGACCGGCTCGAACATCAGCTACATTGTGGACGACGACGGCTTTTTGCTGTTCCCCTACGGCGACGTCTCGCTGCCCCGCGGCCTGCTGCACGCCATCGTGGCGGAGACGGCGCAGCGCGTGCTGGCGGCGATGGTGCCGGTTACGCCTGTATTCGGCATGACCTTCCGCTACAATGCCGCCCACGCGCTGATGATGGGCCTGAAAAACGCCGGGCGCCAGCCGCTGTGGGTGCAGCGCATGCGCAGCGCCGAGATGCTGGATTCGCTGGCCCGCCAGGAGAACCACCCGCTGATCCGCGAGACCCGGCGGGAATGCCTGGAGGACTGCTGGGACTTGCCCGGCGTGCAGACGGTGCTTGCCGGCATCCGCTCCGGAGCCATCGCCGTGCGGGAGCTGTATCTGGAAACGCCTTCGCCGATGTCGCTGCCGCTGCGCCAGCAGACCGAGGCTGCCAACATGTACGACTACGCGCCCACGCCCGTCGGCATCCATATGGCCGTGCAGGACGCTTTGGAACAGGCGCAGATGATCACGCCTGCGCCGGAGCAGCTGGAGCGGGTTTCGGCCCGGGCGCGGCTGCCGGAGAGCGAGAGCCATCTGCACTCGCTGCTGATGATGGAAGGCGACCTGGTGGCCGGGGAGCTGGACGTGCCCATCGATTGGCTGGAGGCGCTGGCCCGGCGGGGGCAGACGCAGTACATAGAACCCGGCCTGTGGATCGCCGCGGAGCACGCGGATAAATATGACGCCGCGCTGGCGGGCGCGGACGCGCAGGCCCGGCAAGACATCGTGCGGCGGCTGCTGCGCTATCGCGGCGCACAGTCTGTGGAAAGCGTCGCCGAGCGATACCTTTGGGCGGAAGCCGCGGCTCTGGAGGTGCTGCAGGCGCTGTGCGGCCAGCGCAGCGCCGTGGAGAGCGAGGGGCTGTATTACCACGCGGAGCTCTATGACCGGGCGCGGCGCGAGACCGTGCTGATGCGCCGCCGGCAAATCCGCACGCTTCCGCCGGAACACTACGCCGCGCTGCTGGCGGACCGCACCCATGTGGCCGCTCCCGCCGAGGAACGCCTGGAGGCGGCGCTCCAGGCGCTGAGCGGTGTGGCTTACCCGCCGGCCCTGTGGGAGGGCGTGCTGTTGCCCGGGCGGGTGCCGGGTTACCGCCCGGAGATGCTGGACAAGCTGCTGGCCCAGGGCGCGCTGTCCTGGCGCATTGCGCCGGACGGCGGCCTGAGCTTCCATCGTTATGAGGACATCGACTGGGACACCGACCTTTCCGGCATCGCCGAGGCGCTGAGCGGCCCCGAGCGGACGATCTACGACGAGCTGCGCCGGCGCGGCGCCAGCTTCGTGCAGAGGTTGTCCGAGCTGGTGGGCGGGGCAGGGGCGTCGGCCCACGATATACTGCTGGGTATGGCGGAGAACGGCCTGGTGTGCGCGGACAGCTTCGTACCGGTGCGCCAGTGGCTGGACCGGGAGCAGCTGGAGAGCGCGCCGCTCAAGCGGCGCGTGAAGGCGCGGGTGATGGCGATGACGGCCGGCCGCTGGGAGCTGGCCCGCCCGCTCAAGGAGGCGGCCGCCGAGGAACGCCTGGAGCGCAACTTCGACCGCACGGTGATCCTGTGTCGCGAGACGGTGCAAGGCATCTCCTGGAGCGCCGCGCTGGAGGTGCTGCGCGTGTGGGAATACACCGGCCGCGTGCGGCGTGGGTACTTCATACAGGGCCTGTCGGGCATACAGTTCATTCGGGACAGGGAGTTCGCCGGCGTGATGCTGGCGCTGGAGCAGCCGCAGTACGATACGGTGTGGCTGCCGGCCATGGACCCGGCGCAGCCCTGGGGCAAGAGCCTGCCGCACCTGCCGGAGAGATCCTTCCTGAACGTGCCCGGCACGGCGGTGGCGCTGCGGGCGGGCATCCCCGTGGCGGTATTCGAGCGCCAGGGCAAGCTGTTGCGGGTGTTCGATGGGGCGTCGCTGACAGAAGCGCTGCAGGGCTTCGCCCGGGACTACACCGGCCGGCGGCTGTTCCCGGGGCTCAACCGGCTCACGGTCAAGCAATATCCGACGGAGGCCGTGGACGCGCTGATCGCCGCCGGATTCCGGCGAGAGATGCAGGACTACGTGCTGTACCGGGGGTATCGCTGACGGAAAACAGCTGTTTAGCGTCAGGGATTATATGAAGAACAAAGCAAGCGTTCTGCCGATGAGCCGCGCCAGCGCGACCTTAACCGGTGAAGACCGGATGGGCGCGTAATACTTGCAGCCCGACTGCAGCCAGCCCCGCTCCCGCCAGTGGCGGGCGTCCAGCGTATCCGGCTCCAGCGCGGCTTGTTTGCGCCAAAAGCGCTGCTGGATCGTAAACGCCATGAGCGAATACCAGGCGGGGTCGGCGGCAGCCTTTACCGTGGTTGATACAAGCTTATGGACCAGTGTCCGCAATGTGTCGCCCCATTGGGAGCGCAGCGCGGCGTCGTCCATAACCGCGCCCATGCGGAAGTTCCGTTTGCCCACAATGTGAAACCCCCAGGCAACCAGTGCGGAGGCCATCGTGCGCAGCGCGTGGCTGGATGCGCCGCCGCCGCTGGTCGTGAGCACCAATGCCTTCTTCAAACAGAATGGGGGCCGATGGCAGCCATAGGCCATGCGGTCGATCCAGTTCTTCAGTATGCCGTTGACGTCCTCCACAAAGACAGGGCTGGCCAAAATCAGCGCGTCGGCCCGCAGCAGCTTGTCCCGCAATGCCGGCACATCGTCCTGTAGCGGGCAGCTGTCTTCGCCCTTGTCGAAGCACGCACGGCAGCCCACACAGGTCTTAATGTTCAACCGGGCCAGGGAGACGGTCTCTGCTTCCAGCTCATCGCCAAACGTAGAGCATTCTTCTCTCAGTTGTTCCAGCGCCAGCGCTACCAGCCGATGGGTGTTGCCGGCGGGGCGAGGGCTGCTGACGATGGCCAGAACATTCATGCGGCGCCTCCTATGCTGTGGCAAGCCGGGCTTGCGGGTTTACGGTATGATTATGATCGGCTGCAGGACGGCTTGTCAACGCGTGTGGGGTTAAACTGCAGCGGGAAACAGGATATAATGAGGTATGTTGCCGGAATCTGGCAGCGTGGGGGGGATGCTTATGAAAACAGCGGGAGCGAAGCTTGTGGTTCTGGTACTGGCTGTGCTGTGCCTTTCGGCGTGCGCGGCCCCGCCGGTACATATGCCCACGCCCACCGCGGCCACGCCGCAGGCCGCCGAAACGCCGGCCAGCGCGACCGCCACACCACAGCCAACGCCTACACCGACGCCCGATCCCACAGTTACGCCGTCGCCATCCCAAAGCGCCGCGCCCACGCCCGCTCCCGGCGGCCCGGACGCTGTGGGCATCTACAAGCGCGGCAGCGCCGGCGCCTATGAGCGCCTGAACGAGCTGCGCACCCGCTGGGTCAAGGGCAAGGACATCTGCGACCTGTACGCCTTCGCATCCGCCGAGCAGACGCTCAAGGGCAGCAACTACAACAAGCTGTTCGACGGGTCTTGGAAGAGCTTCCCCGATTACGCCGCCTATCATCTGGGCTACCATGTGCGCATCACGCTCAAGTCGTCAGAGGTCATCGACCTGACCATACGCTCGCCCAAGGACGCGCCAAAGGACCCAAAGAAGTACTTCTATCAGTTCGTGGAAGTGTACATGTACGATTCCCTGAAGCCCAAGACAGGCCCCAAGCGCATGCACCTCGTGGAATCGGCCATGAAAGAGGACACGCTGATCACGTCCATCAAGCTGACATCCGGCAGCAAGATCGCCCAGGTGGAGGCTGTCACGCTGGGCGTGTTCATCTACCGCGACGACGGCGATTTCGACACGGCCACCGGCAGCTACACAGGTCCGGTGCTCTACGAGATTCCGGTCATCAACACCGCCGGCGAATAGGGTGGGTGGTCGGCGACACTACCGCCTGAACCGCCCAGCCATATCCTTTAGCATCTGAGAGGCTGTGGCCTCGCGCTCGTTGTGCAGCCGCGGCACGAATAGCAGCACCACGCCCAGCCGCGCCACCACCGACAGCACGATGAGCAGCTGATAACGGTCCATGCCCAGGAACCGCGCGCCGTCTCCCATGAGCGACTGCAGCCCCTGCAGTATGCTTCCGCCGCTGAGGATGCCTGCAAAGGCACCCAGCAAATTGGTCACGCACGCATAGAACGCCACATAGCTGGGGCGCTGGTCGTCCGGGGAGCTGGACAGCAGCTTGCTCATGGAGGCCGTGTTGGCCGCGCTCCAAAACAGCGCGCCGATGAAGCTGTGCAGCAGCAGCGGCCAGATGCTGCCCGCCGTCTGCGCCAGGAAGAAGCCCGGCGTCAGCGATGCGGCGATGCAGCTGACCCACAGCACCGGTTTGGTGCCGTAGCGGTCCATGAGCCGCCCCCAGCGGGAGATCACCAGCACCGTGGCCAGCGCCGAGGCGATCTGCCCGCACACCGTGAGCTCTATGAAGCTCAGTCCCATTTCCAGCGCGTAACGCTGCAGATAGGGGCCGGACAGGTTGGCCGTGAAGCACCACGCCGTCCAGAACAGGATGAAGCGGAAGAAGGGCTTGTCGCAGAGCACCTGCCCCATGACCTGCCGGAAGCTGACCCGCGGCGGTGCAGTTTCCCTGCGCATCTCCTCCGCGAAGAGGAAGCACAGCATGTCCATAACGCCCAGAATACCGCCGAGGGTGAACACCAGCGCATAACCGGGAAAGCCAGCGATGTGATCCAGCATATAGGCCATCAGCAACCCGATGAGCACATTGCACACCGAGACAATGCCATCGCGCATGGATATCCACCGGCCGCGGATGCCGATGGGCACCAAATCCGCCAGCCACGGCATGAAGCACACGTTGATGAACGAGCCGTTGGCCGAGGCGACGCCCACGAGGAAGATGACCGACCACAACCGCAGCCACGCCGGATTCTGCGGTACAAAAAAGGGCACGAGGCCTATGACGATCCACAACGCCCTCGACAGCACGCCGTAGGTCAGCATGTACCGCTTGCGCTTTTGTGTGCGGCTGACCAGCATGGCCGCCGGGAACTGCACCAGCGTGGCCGCCAGCGGTATTCCTGTCAGCACACCGAAGGCGATGTCATTGGCGCCCAGCTGCCTGGCGTAACCGGTCAGCGCGCTGCCGGAGGTGATGCTGAACCACAGGTTACCGCAGATGTTGCCGAAGATGACCGCGGTGATGCTGCGGCGGATGCTGGCCGAAAGACCGGCCTCGTCATAGAGATGGACGAAGGGGGAACGCAAGCCCTGCAAGGGGCGCAAATTTGCCATGGGCATAGATACCTTTGCGAGTGATGCGCCGCGGTAGGCGTGCAGGCAATACGCACATTATATCTTTCTGGAAACCGGTTGGATAGGGGGATGTCACATCCCACCCGGCGCGGCATAAGATGGTAGCAACAGCAACGCATGCAGCGAAGGGAAGCCGGTGGAAAACATGAAGGTGTCGAGGGCGGAAGACGACAGAGTCTGCAGCGCCCAGGCGTTGGAACTCATCCACGAAGACCGAAGCAATCGGTATTATCTGTCAACTTTGGGTGCGGCAGGCCTCGTTGTGCAGATGGACGATGGCAGCCGCATCAACCTGCGACAGGCGCTCATCGAGGGTCGTGCCACGGTGGCGGGCTTGCGGGCAGCCGGCGTGCGCATCGTCACAGTACCTAAATAACCATTAAGCGATTGGGCCGAAGGTTTCCAAAGGGCGACCGGAAAGCCCTTTGGTCGCGCCTCACAGGCGTTGCCCCGGCTTGCGATAACGCCGGCTTTAGCCGATGTGACAGCAAGCCGATAGTTGCGCCGTGCGCAACGTAGGGCGCGAAATCTTCTCGCTTTGGGTCAATCATCAGGATTCTGCAGATACTTTTGTACGCCCGACCACAGATATCCTCTGGTGAGCGCCGGAATGTCCACGGCGCTGGGCCAGGGGGTTTTTCTTTGCAGCTCGGCCAGCGAGAAACCATGGGGGATGGCCACGAACTTCGCGAGCGCTGGCCGGATGGCGCGCCATGGGCACCCATAGATGCAGCTTAAGCACAGGTGGCAGTTGGCGGCAAACACCGGCCGGCCGCCCCGCATGGCGATGTTGCCGGCCGGGCAATGCTGTGCGCACCAGCCGCAGCCGTTGCAAGCGGCATCGGCACGCAGGAGGCGGCCGAACAGCCGAGCGCCGGGTTTTTCCAGTTCGCCCAGCGCCGAGAGCGCCCGATCCCAGAGCAGCGGTTGGCTGTGCCGCACCACGCCGGAGAGCAGATCGGCGGCGACGCGGCTCATGCGCCCCGGCAGCGCCTCCAGCAGCTTGGCGGCGATGGGCTCGGCTGTGCCCACAATCCAGTTGGAGGGCATCACGACCATGCGGTCGTAGCACACATCGTAGCCTTTGCTGTGCAGGCGGCGGATGCAGCCTATACGGCAGGCGGTGTTGGGTGACACCTCTCCGCCGCCGCTGACGCTGAGCACTGCTGCCGGCCGGCCTGCACCGTCCGCGGTGCCGATCCAATCGTATACGGGTTGGGGCGCGTTCATCGCATGCACGGCATACACGACGACCAGCAGGTCGTGGGGTGGGGTGCCCTGCGGTTGGCCGTGGCGAAGCATGCGCACCTGGGCGGCGATGCCCTGTGCCTCGAAGGCGCCGGCCAACGTGCGGGCCACCAACTCCGAGCAGCCGGTGCCGGAGTAGCAGGCGATGAGGATGTTGTTTGGGGTTGTTTCCATATGTTCATTATAGGTGGATGAGATCGGGGAGTAAAGCAGAGCGGAGGTAATGAAGCACCCTTATTCTGTCATTCCGAACGCAGTGAGGAATCTCCCTGTTAAGTAACGGCAGGCGTTCTTAATAGGGAGATTCTTCGGCCGCTATGCGGCCTCTGAATGACAGAAGGGGGCTGTTGCGGTAACCCAATGCTGTCATTCCGAGTCCTTCGGCTTCGCCTCAGGATAAACTCCGCGAGGAATCTCCCTGTTAAGTAACGGTTGACGTTCTTAATTGGGGGATTCTTTGGCCGCTATGCGTTCTTGTATGACAAAAGCGCCCGCTCCGATTCGGAGCGGGCGCTGGACGTACTCGCTTTATTCGTCCGCCAGCCCCAAAAACTCGTCCACCTTGCCGGCCACGTCCAGCCCATCGGCCATGGCCTTCACGACCAGGCTCTGGCCGGTGCGCATGTCGCCGCACAGGAAGACACCCTTGTCCGGCGTGGCGCTGCCCAGCGCCTGCAGTGCGTAGTCGTTGGCGCCCAGGAAGCCCATGGCGATCAGCACAAGGTCTGCCGGATAGGTCTTCTCGCTGCCGGGGATGCGCTTGGGGATGCGCCGGCCGCTCTCGGTGACCCACTCCACCTTCATGGCGGTCAGCGATGAAACTTTGCCTTCGCCGTTCAGGCTTACGGTGTCCATGCAGAACTCCCGGGGGTCGTGCTCCCACACGGCGATGGCCTCCTGCTGGCCGTAGTCTGTCTTCAGTATGAAGGGCCAGCGGGGCCACGGGTTGCCGTCGGCACGGGTGGCAGGTGAAGGAGGCATGATCTCCAACTGCACGACCTTCATGGCCCCCTGGCGGATGGCCGTGGCGGTGCAGTCGTTGCCGGTGTCGCCGCCGCCGATTACCACGACGGACTTGCCGAACAGCGGGCGCTCGGTGGCCTGGCCCTGCAGCACATGGCGCGTGGCGTTGGAAAGGAAGGGCACGGCGAACTGCACGCCTTCCAGCTCACGGCCGGGCACGTTCAGATCGCGGGGCTTCTCCGCGCCGCAGCACAGCGCCACGGCGTCAAAACTCTTAAGTTCGGCGGCGTCCAGCGTGCGGCCCACGTCGGCGTTCAGGCGGAAGACGATGCCCTCTTCCTCCATGAGGGCCGTGCGGCGTAGCACCACGCTCTTGGGCAGCTTCATGTTGGGGATGCCGAACATCAGCAGCCCGCCGGGCAGCTCGTTCTTCTCGAACACGGTGACCTCGTGGCCCAGGCGGTTGAGCCGCCACGCCGCCGTGAGGCCGGCGGGGCCGCTGCCCACCACGGCCACGCGCTTGCCCGTGCGCACCCGCGGCGGACGGGCCTTTTCCCAGCCCTTCTCAAAGCTCATGTCCGAAAGGAACAGCTCGATCTCCCTGATCGTGACAGCGTCGCTGTCCAGCCCGCAGGTGCAGGAGCCCTCGCACAGCGCCGGGCACACCCGGCCTGTGAATTCCGGGAAGGGTGTGGTCAGCTTCAACCGCAGCCACGCCTCGCGGTATAGGCCCCGATAGACCAGATCGTTCCACTCGGGGATCACGTTGCCCACCGGGCAGCCGCTGACCACGCCGTTCCAGTTGACACCCATGCAGAAAGGGGTGCCGCAGTTCATGCAGCGGGCGCTCTGCTCCTTGAGCTTGGCAGCGCTCAACGGCAGGTGGAAGGACTCAAAATCCTGTATGCGGTCCAGAGGCGCGCGCTCCGGAGCGTTCTCCCTTTCATATTCCAAAAATCCTGTAGGCTTGCCCATTTTTTCTACCGTCCCTTTCCTGTGGTCTTGAGCAGGAAGGCGCGCTCCATGCGGGCGTCGCCCTCCAGGCCTTCGCTCTTGGCCTGGGCGATGGCGTCCAGCATGTCGCTGTAGTCGTGGGGGAGCACCTTGACGAAGCGCTTCATCATCTCCGGCCAATCCTCCAGGATAGCCTTGGCGATGCGCGACCCTGTGAGCTGGGCGTGGCGCATGATCAGCGTGTACGCGGTGACCACATCCAGGCCATCCAGCGGGTGCATGCCCACCATCTCGGTGTTGCAGCGGTCGGCAAAGGCGCCGTCGTCCAGCACATAGGCGGTGCCGCCGCTCATGCCCGCGGCGAAGTTGCGGCCCACGGAGCCCAGTATCACGGCGGTGCCGCCGGTCATGTATTCGCAGCCGTGGTCGCCCACGCCTTCGCAGACGGCAATGGCGCCGCTGTTGCGTACGCAGAAGCGCTCGCCCGCGCGGCCCGCAAGGTAAAGTTCGCCACTCGTCGCGCCAAAGAGCGCAACGTTGCCGGTTAAAAGATTGTCCTTGTTCGACCAACCCGCGTCCTCCGGCGCTTTTACGATGATCCGCGCGCCGCAGAGGCCCTTGCCGAGGTAGTCGTTCGTGTCGCCTTCTATCTTGAGCTCAATGCCCGCAGTTGCGAACGCGCCGAAGCTCTGCCCCGCCGTTCCGTTGAACTGGAAGCGGATGCGTCCGTCCGGCAGGCGGCCGTATTCGCGGCTGATGAAGGCCGAAACGCGGGTGGCAACCGCGCGCTCCGTGTTGCAGATTGGCCGCTTGACCACGGCGTCGCCCTGCTCGACGAGCGAGCGGATCATGTCGTGGAACAGGCGGTTGTGCTCGTCCTGATTCGGCTTGAGGTCGCGCCAGGGCAGCGGCTGATCGCCGGGGATCAGGTTCGACAGATCCATGCCGTCGGTCTTAGGCGACTGCTTGATCTGCACGAGGTGCCCCGCCATGCCGACCATCTGGTCGAGCGTATGGAAGCCCAGCTGCGCCATGTTCTCGCGCAGGTTCTGCGCTAAAAAGCGCATGAGGTTGATGACGTATTCCGGCTTGCCGGTGAACCGCGCACGAAGCGCGGGGTTCTGCGTCGCGACGCCGACCGGGCAGGAGTCCAGATTGCAAACACGCATCATCACGCAGCCGAGCGAAACGAGCGGCAACGTTGCAAAGCCGAATTCCTCCGCGCCAAGCAGCGCGGCAATCGCGATGTCGCGACCGGTCATGAGCTTTCCGTCCGTCTCCACGCGAACGCGCCCGCGAAGACCGTTGGCGATCAGCGTCTGGTGCGTTTCCGCCAGACCCAACTCCCAGGGCAGACCCGCGTGCTGAATGCTCGTTCGCGGGCTCGCGCCGGTGCCGCCGTCGTAACCGGAGATCAGGATGACGTCCGCGCCGCCCTTGGCAACGCCCGCGGCAATGGTGCCGACGCCGGTTTCCGAGACGAGCTTGACGTTAATCCGCGCGTCCGGATTGGCGTTCTTGAGATCGAAGATCAGCTGCGCCAAATCCTCAATCGAGTAGATGTCGTGATGCGGGGGCGGGGAGATAAGCCCCACGCCGGGTGTCGAGTGCCGCGTCCGCGCGATCTGCGGATAGACCTTTCCGCCGGGCAGTTGACCGCCTTCGCCGGGCTTCGCACCCTGCGCCATCTTGATTTGAATCTCCTTGGCGGAGGCTAAGTAAGGCCCGGTCACGCCGAAGCGGCCGGAGGCAATCTGTTTGATCGCGGAATTGCGGTCGGTAAAGAGCCGCTCCGCCGCCTCGCCGCCCTCGCCGGAGTTGCTCTTTCCGCCGAGCTGGTTCATCGCCAGCGCGAGGCACTCGTGCGCCTCCTGACTGATGGAGCCATAGGACATTGCGCCCGTTTTAAAGCGGCGAACGATCTTTTCGACCGGCTCCACCTCTTCGAGGGGAATCGGGTGGCAGTTCTGGTAGCCCAGCAGGTTACGAAGCGCAACCGGATGATCGCTTTCGACCCGGCGTACATACTCGCGGAAGAGCTCATAGTCTCCCGTGCGCACCGCCGTCTGTAATAGGTGGATCGTCTCGGGGTTATACAGGTGTCGCTCGCCGTCCCGCTTGTACTGGAAGCGTCCGCCGGAGGGCAGCTCCTGCTGCATGGTTGCGAGCGCCTCGCGGTGCCGCTGCAGCACCTCGCGCTCCAGATCGGAGAGCGTCAGGCCGCCGACGCGCGTGACCGTTCCTTTGAAGAAGCGGTCGACGAGCTCCTGCGAAAGCCCCAGCGCCTCGAAGATCTGCGCGTTGTGATAGCCGTCCACGCAGGAGATGCCCATCTTGGACATCACCTTGAGGATGCCGTGGTCATAACCGTAGACGATGTTGTGCATCGCGTCTTCGAGCGAAACGGACTCCAGATGCCCCTCGTCCGCGAGCGATTCCAC
>JAEZSC010000077.1 GCA_023422005.1 Bacillota bacterium
GCCTGCAGCGTGGCCTGCTCGGGCACCACGAGGTACACAGGCTTGTCGCTGCGGGCGATGTCCTGCTTGATGTGCTCATAGACCCATGTGGATTTGCCGCAGGCCCCCCGCCCGGCCACAATGCGCAACTGCAAGGCTCCGTCTCCTTATACTTCCATATAGAGACATGATAACACATATGATGTGCCGTTTCATGCCATGGAGGGGATTTCGCATCTGCGGATGCGACCAAAGGGCTTTCCGGTCGCCCTTTGGAAACCTTCGGCCCATAACTTAGTAGTGAGTAATACAGGGTGAGATAAGTTGGACGCCGACGACGGTTCACCCGGCGGAGGCAAACGGTTGATGAGAAAGACTCGCTCGAAAAAAAACCGCTACAGCGGTCTTCGTTCTATGATAGTTCGTATGTGATGAGTAAGAATGTGCAGGCCTGCCGACCGTTATCGGCAGGCCGAAAGTGGCCCTAAGTGCAAACCGTCTGAATCGCCGGCGATCCCGCAGATCGCCGGCGAAAAAACATGACCGGCGATGCATCGACATCGCCGGCCATGTTTTGGGGAGAGGAGAATTTGAAGGAAGAACGATGCGTAAGACCCCGGGTGCAGTGCCTTCGACCGCTCCGCCGCTTCCTGCACTTTCATCGTTGCCATCTTTACCAGAGTTAATACATGGAATTTTATCTGCGGGTGGGTTTTTTTCGCATCTGCGCCTTTTTCTTGTCATCCTGCACGCGCTTGGCCTTGCGGGACTTGTTGCGCTCGATGATAACCTCCATACGCGCCTGCTGCACGGGCCCGTTGCGGTAGCCCAGGCCCGCCACCACCGAATAGATCACCGGGAGCAGAAGGAACACCCAGGGCAGCGAACCAGGAAACGCCTCGAACACCTGCAGATACATGACGTTCCAAAACCGCAGGATGGGAATGAGCACGGCATTGATCGTGCTGCCGGCCATGCCAGCAAAGCCCGCTACCAGCGCCAGCACGAAGAAAGGCGACTGTGCCGCGAAGCCCGCCGCGAAGCCCAGCCATCCCACATACTGGAGCTTATCGTCCGGAGTGGGGATATAGCCTTCCTGCGCCATCTTGCGCTTGAGGAACTTGTCCTTTTGCACATCCTTCTGGCCTACGCTGGTCGTATCGAACCACACGATGACCAGCATCACCCCTGCGAATATCGCCGTGATGAACCACTGATACAGCGCGACATTCTCAAGAAAACGGGTCAGCGGCAGCATCACAAACAGCGCGACCAGCATGACAAGCAGATTGGCCGACAGCAGCCGCACCGCAAGGGTCGCAATTCGTTTAGCCATTTTTTATTTACCCCCATTCAGACAATTCAATAAGGCATCCTCTGTGGCGATCCAGTGCATGGGCACATCGTGGGCCTGGTGCCGCGCGTCGTTCACCAACTGCATCGCATAGGCCGGCGCGATCAACGCGCTGCGGTCCCGGTAGCAAGCCAGCATACGGTCGTAATAGCCCTTGCCGTAGCCGATGCGCCAGCCTTGTCGGTCATAAGCCACGCCGGGCACCAGTATCACGTCGATGGGCTGCCCGGCGCAGTCCGGCCCGTCGGCGCAGGGCTCCATCAGGCCGAAGACACCGGGGGCCAAATCGCACTGCAGATCCTCCACCTGCAGCAGCTCCAGCGCGCAATTGGGCGCGCAGCGAGGAAGCAGGCAGCGCCGGCCCTCTTGCAGCGCCTGCCGCAGCAGCGGCATCACATCCACCTCGCCGCGGGTGGGCACGTAGAACAGCACGGTGCGGGCGCTGTGCCAGGCCGGCATGGCCCGGATGCGCCGGACGATGGCCTCGGACTTTTCGGCCCGCTGCTCCGCTGTGAGAGCCCGCCGGGCAGCGAGCGCTTGGGCGCGCAAGAACGCCTTGTCTGGATCAAGCATCGATGTATTCACGCTTGACGCGCTCTCCGATGTTCGTGATGATCTCATAGTTGATCGTGTCGGTCAGATCGGCCAGCTCTTCGGCGGTGATCTGCTCGTCGCCCTGTCGTCCCAACATCACAGCCTCGTCTCCGGTGGCCACACCGGGGATGTCGGTCACGTCGGCCATCAGGTGGTCCATGCACACCCGGCCCACGACCGGCGCGCGCCGGCCGCCGATGAGCACATGGGAACGGTTGCCCAGGCTGCGGCGGTAGCCGTCGGCATAGCCAACGGGCAGCGTAGCGATCACGCGGTCACCGTGGGCGGTCCAGATGCGGCCGTAGCTCACCGTCTCGCCGTCGGGCACGGTTTTGACCTGCACAACATTGGTCTTCCACTCCAGCGCCGGGCGCAACGCGTCCGGGTGCTCTCCGTTGGGGTGCAGGCCGTACATCGCAATGCCCACGCGCACCATGTCCAGATGGGCGAAGGGGCAATCCAGCGCGCCGCCGGAATTGCTGATGTGGGTCGTGGGATGGAAGCCGTTGGCGTGCAGCTGCTCCATGGCGCGCTGAAAGCGCTCGTATTGTGCGATCGTGAAGCTCTTGTCCGGGATTTCCGACACGGCGAAATGGCTAAAGGCCCCGGCGATGTGCACCGAAGGCGATCCTTTGACGCAATCCAGCAGCCGCTGCAGCTCCTCGCCGGGGCGCACGCCCAGGCGGTTCATGCCGGTCTCGATCTTCAGATGGATGGACACCTTCTTGCCAATCTGCTCACAGCGGGCCTGCAGCGCTTCGATCATCTCACAGGAGTACACGGTTTGCAGCAGGTCGTATTCCACGGCGATGTTGGCTTGCTGGGGCAATGTGCCTCCCAGCACGAGGATGGGGATTGTGACGCCGGTCTTGCGCAGCTCAGCGCCCTCCACGGCCATGGCCACACCCAGGCAGGCTGCGCCACCCTGTATAGCCGCATGGGCCACCGGGCCCAGGCCGTGGCCATAGGCGTTGGCCTTCACCACGGCCAATATGCCGGTCTGCTCCGGCAGCATGGCCTTGATGGCGCGCAGGTTGTGCTTGATGGCGCCCAGATCCACGATGGTTCGCGTAATATTCATACCAACTCGTCCTGACAAAGCAGCTTCATGCCCGCGTTTTCCAGACAAGCCACGGCTGCGGGCGTGTCATCCACCTTGAGCAGAATCAACGCGCTTTCGCTGGGCTTGCGCACGAAGGAATACAGATATTCCACACCCACATCGGCGTCATTCAGTGCGGCCAGCGCGTCGGCCAGGCCGCCGGGGTGGTCCGGCACGGCGATGGCCAGCAGCTCCGTCAGGTTTACGGTATAGCCCTCGGCACGCAAAGCCGCGAGGGCCTTGTCATAATCGGTGACGATGGCGCGCAGGATGCCGAAGCTGGTCGTATCGGCGATGGAAAGATGCTGCAGATCCACACCCGCCTCGCCCAGCGCGCGGGTTACATGGGCCAGGCGGCCCTTGGAGTTCTCGATAAAAACAGAGAGCTGTTTCACCATGGCTGTACCTCCCATATCAAAGGTTTCCATGTCTTTCTCAGTTTAGGAATCCGTATTTCGCTTGTCAAGCACTCTTTTGGCCTTGCCCTGGCTGCGTTCGATGGTCTTGGGCTCCACGAGCTTCACGGTCACGTTCACACCCAACACCGATTCGATGTCGGCGGTGATCCGGCCGCGGGCCTCCTCGATCTGGCGCACGGTGTCGGAGAACAGCCGCTCGGACATCTCCACCCACACCTCCAGCACGTCCATGTTGTTGACGCGGTCCACGACGATCAGATAGTGGGGCTCCACGTCGGCGTAGTTGG
>JAEZSC010000171.1 GCA_023422005.1 Bacillota bacterium
CGACCCCAATGAGCAAACTCAAGGTAGTGCTCGCCTACTCCGGCGGGCTGGATACGTCCATCATCATTCCTTGGCTCAAGGAGCATTATGATTGCGAGGTCATCGCCATGGCCGGCGACGTGGGCCAGGGTGAAGAGCTGGAGCCCTTAAACGAAAAGGCCATAAAGACCGGTGCCAGCAAGATCTATATCGAGAATTTAAAGGATGAGTTCGTTCGCGACTTCATCTTCCCAACGCTGAAGGCCGGCGCGGTTTATGAGGGCAAGTATCTGCTGGGCACCAGCTTTGCCCGGCCGATCATCGCCAAGCGCCTGGTGGAGATCGCGCTGAAGGAAGGCGCCTCGGCCATCTGCCACGGCTGCACCGGCAAGGGCAATGACCAGGTGCGTTTTGAGCTGACCGTCAAGGCGCTGGCGCCCCATCTGAAGATCATCGCCCCTTGGCGGCTGTGGGACCTGAAGTCTCGCGAGGAGGAGATCGATTACGCCCTGGCCCGCGGCATTGACGTGCCGGTGACCAAGGCCCGGCCCTACAGCATGGACCGCAACCTGTGGCACTTGAGCCACGAGGGCGCCGACCTGGAGGACCCGTGGAACGAGCCCAAGAAGTCGCTGCTGATGATTTGCAACAACCCCGAGGACGCGCCCGACGCGCCGGAATATGTGGAGGTCGGCTTCGAGCAGGGTATCCCGGTCAGCGTGAACGGCAAAGAGCTGGCTCCCATCGAGCTGCTGACCACCCTCAATGAGATCGGCGCCAAGCACGGCGTGGGCGTCACCGACATGGTGGAGAACCGCCTGGTTGGCATGAAGAGCCGCGGCGTCTATGAGAATCCCGGCGGCGCCATACTCTACGCCGCCCACAAGGAGCTGGAGAGCATCACGTTGGACCGCGACACCGCTCACTACAAGGAGCTGGTGGCATCCAAGTTCGCCGAGCTCGTGTATTACGGCCAGTGGTTCACACCGCTTCGAGAGAGCCTGAGCGCCTTTGTGGACAACACCCAGAAGATGGTGACCGGCACCTCGCGCCTGAAGCTTTATAAGGGCAACTGCACGCCCGCCGGCGTCAAGTCTCCCTATTCGCTGTACAACGAGGAGTTCGCGACCTTCGGCGAGGACGCCGTGTACAACCAGAAGGACGCCGAGGGTTTCATCAACCTGTTCGGTCTGCCGCTGACGGTGCGCGCGCTGATGCTGGAAAGCCTTAAGAAAAAGGACTGATCGAATGAAACTGTGGAGCGGCCGCTTTGAGGGCGGCACCGACGGCGCGGTGGACAGCTTCCACTCGTCGCTCCCCTTCGACTGCCGCCTGTGGCGTCAGGACATCGCAGGCTCCATGGCCCACGCCTGCATGCTGGGCCGCCAGGGTATCCTGAGCGCCGACGACGTGCAGGCCATCGTGGCCGGGCTGCAGGGCATTGCCGACGACATCGGGGCAGGACGGGTGGCCTTCACCGAGGGTGAGGACATCCACATGTTCGTGGAGGCGCTGCTGACCGAGCGCATCGGCGAGGCCGGCAAGCGCCTGCACACCGGGCGCAGCCGCAACGACCAGGTGGCGCTGGACAGCCGCCTGTTTGTTCGCGAGGCCGCCGGGCGCGCCGTGGAGAAGCTGCGCGCGCTGGGAACCGTGCTGCTGGACATCGCCCAGGATCACGCCGGCACGATCATGCCAGGTTTCACGCACCTGCAAAAGGCCCAGCCGGTCACGCTGGGCTTCCACCTGTGCGCCTATTGGGAAATGCTGCGCCGTGACGCCAGCCGCTTTGCCGACGGGGCCCGCCGCGCCGACGCGCTGCCGCTGGGCTCCGGCGCCCTGGCTGGCACGACCTATCCGCTGGACCGCGAATCCGTGGCGGCGGAGCTGGGCTTTTCCGCCGTGACGACCAACGCCATGGATGCCGTCAGCGACCGGGATTTCATTCTGGATTACCTGTACGCCGCATCGGTGGTTATGATGCACTTAAGCCGCCTGTGTGAGGAAGTGATCCTGTGGGCCAGCGACGAATACCGCTTCCTGACGCTGGACGATGGATTCTCCACCGGCAGCTCCATCATGCCCCAGAAGAAGAACCCCGACGTGGCCGAACTGGTGCGCGGCAAGACCGGCCGGGTTTACGGCGGCCTCATGGGTCTGCTGACGGTGATGAAGGGCCTGCCGCTGGCCTACAACAAGGACATGCAGGAGGACAAGGAGGCGCTCTTTGACGCCTGCGACACGCTGGAGGCCTGCCTGGACATCCTGACGGCCATGCTGCGCACGACGACCTTCCACCCCGCGACGATGGCCCGCTCGGCGGCCGGCGGCTTCACCAACGCCACCGACGCCGCCGATTATCTGGTGGGCCGGGGCATCCCCTTCCGCGAGGCCCATGAGATCATCGGGCACATGGTGCTGACCTGTCTGAAACGCGGCATCGGGCTGACCGAACTGACCTTGGAGGAGCTTCAAAGCTTCTCGCCTCTGATCGGTAAGGACTTCTATACCGCACTGTCTCTGGACGCCTGCGTAAACCGCCGGTCCCTGACCGGCGGCCCCGCCGAGGCCACCGTGCGCGCGCAGATCATGAAGAACCGCGCCGATATGGAGCGGTGGTAGCATTTGCTCTGAGCAACTGACTCGTAACAATAACGACCGAGCAAACCCTTCTGATAACACATCAGAAGGGTTTTTTAGACATATTGTGTGTGACGTGCGTTGGCTTAAGGATGAGGCGTCCTAATCTACGGTAGAAGCGCCATAGCATAGGGTTTGCTGATCCGCATCCAGCGTCGCCGGAATGCCTATGGGGAGAATGCCATGACTTACCCCATGGCCAAAATCGTTGCAATAGACGACGGGCAACTGATATCTTCTTCCAAAGCGCTCCAGCCGGTTCAGCAGTTCTGGGAATGTTGTTCCGGAATAATGACCAAAGAGCAAGCCGGAGATACGGTGGATCAATTCGCTTTGCTCGATGTGCGAGATGTATGAGCTTACCGCAGCGATGTCGCTGAACTTCTCGTGATCTTCCAGAAACAGGATGTATTGCTTGCTGGCATCAAAAGAAAAATACCGGTTGCCCTGCAGCAGGGCGAAATTCCTTGTGTATCCGCCGATCAACACGCCTTCACAGCGGCCACCGCACAGGGTATGCCATTTCTCGCCGGTGGTAAATGTCCGCTTTGCCTGGACGAAATTGGATTCAAACTGCATGTAATCATAATGGCGCAGATCGTAGAAGGTTCCAGGGGCTTGACCATAATAGGTCACCAGGCCGGTACGGGAGTGGATTGCATTGAGTATCGTCGTACCATCGCTGTAGCTGCAATAGACCTTGGGGTTCTTCTGTATCGCTCCATAATCCAAATAGGGGAGCAGTTCGTTGCCGCCTTCTCCACCGCCAAACAGAACCATCTTAACTTGCGCATCGCACGCCATTGCATTGAAATCGTCTGCCCGTTCCTGCTCGGATGCCAGATAGCCATATGTATTCCTATACATGTTTTCGCCGCATTTGATACGGAACCCTAAGGCTTCCAGAACAGAAATGTTGCGTTCATATTTTTCGGGGGAAGCAATGTGGCTCGGACATACAATCCCGATGGTGTCTCCGCTTTCCAGCCTGTTTGCAATCATTCCGCTACCCCCATCTCTATTTAACGCAAAAATTGTAGCACAAACCCATTTCCTGTACAAATGTCTAACGGTTTTTGGTTGTCTGCCCGTAGATTCTTTCTGCTGAATGATTTGACAAGACCGGGAACCTTGGGCACAATAATCCCATCCAAAGAGCGAAGGAGGCAGCGATGACGTTCAAGATCAAAATTGGGGTTCTGCTTCTTGGCATTCTTTTGGTCCTGACCGCCTGCGCGCCCTCCGGCAGGCAGCCCACGGCCAGCCCGCCGCCCGCTGGACAGAGCGGCTCCCAATCCGCGGCTCCCGGCGGCGACGGCGTCACCGGCCCTCCGGCGGACTCGGAAAAGCTCATCGTGCGCTTCTTTGCCGTGGGCAAGGCTGACAGCATACTGGTGCAGCAGGGCGACGCCGCCATGCTCATCGACGGCGGCACAGAGGACCAGGGCCTGGACATCGCCGGCTATCTGAACGAGGCCGGCGTGCACGGTCTGGACTGGACCGTCGTGACCCATTCGGATTCCGACCATGTGGGCGGTGTGGAGCAGATTCTGCGTCTATTCAAAACATCATCCTTCATGATGCCCATCATAGACGATTCCGACAAGGATTATCAACGGCTCATAAAGGCTGTGAATGCCAAGGGCCTGGAGATCGTCAAGCCCCAGCCCGGTAGCACCTTTCAGCTGGGGAAGGCCCAGGTCACGGTGCTGGCTCCCAACCGGGGCGAGTATGACAGCCCGGACAACTTTTCCGTGGTGCTGCGTGTGGTGTTCGGCGAGACATCTTTCCTGTTCACCGGCGATGCCATGGAGCAATCGGAAACGGAGATGCTGACCCGGGGATATGAGCTTTCCTCTACGGTGTTAAAAGTCGGGCACCATGGTCAGAACGACGCCAGCTCCACCGCCTTTTTGAACGCCGTCAAGCCCAAGGCTGCTGTCGTCAGCGACGCGGCGGAAGACGGCGCGGCCAAGAAGGTGCTGCAGCGGCTGGCGGACGTGGGCGCCGACGTCTACCGCACCGGCCAGGCGGGCACCATCGTGGCCACATCCGACGGCCAGACGGTGACGTTCAACGTCGTGCCCTCGCCACCGGAGAAGAAGAAGGACAAGAAGAAGTAGCATATAGGAAGGGGCGGATGGATCCCATGAAACGCGGTTTTCCGGTTTGCCTGTTGATCCTTTGCCTTCTATTCTCCGGCTGCACAGTGGTGCGGTCATTTTCTGTAGAGGGCAATGAACATACCAGCGCTGCCGCTGCCGAATCGCCTTCTCCAGACGACGAAGTGTATCAGCCTCATCGGATGGATGTCACTGTGGAGGCTCTGGGCATCACGCTCAAGCCAGCGAGCAATACCATCAACGGGATGACACTGGAGCCCAGTGGTGATGAACTGTTCATGGATGGCGAAGGATGGTTACCAGGCGACGGCTCCCTATACTCCTCCGTTTCGGAGGCAGTGGAGCGTATGGCCGCCGAGGAGGAACCGCTGCGCCACGACGGCGCTCTACAGGTACTAGCCAATGGGAACCCGGTAGCGGAGTTCAGCTATACAATACACGATGGCGAGACGTACCGAAAAATTAGCGGTGAAACAGCGTTGCAGGGGCACGATGGCGTTCTGACTCTGCCCAAGGAAAGTGGCCGATTTTACGTAAGCATTTTGATCACATGGGATGCACCCGAAAGTTTTCCCGACAAGCAGCGGGCATATGAAACCTGGCAGTATGTGTTCACAGTGCAATATGCACCGGCACTGGCCACGCCTATTGGCGAGACCATGACAACTGTTCCTGCAGCTTCGCCTTCCGTCGAGGATGCGATCTATCATCCCCATCCGCAGGATGTCACGGTGGAAGCGTTGGGCGTCACCGTGCGGCCCGAGAGCCAAACCATTCATGAGATGGTTCTATCTTTCGATGGCATAGGGGTATGCGCCGATTGCGAAGGTTGGTTGCCCGGCGATGGCGCTATGCTATACGACACGGAGCTAAAGAAAGCCAAAACCATAGCCGAAAAGCAGAAACCCCTGCTCTATAACGGGGAGCTGCATGTGTTGGCAGACGGCGCTCCGCTGGCTGAGTTTTCATATATGTTATACGATTGCGAGACATTTCAAAGGGTCAGTGACGATCCCGATATGAAGGGCGTGAACGGCGTAGCACTTTTGCCAAAGGAAGAAGGCGTGTTCCTTGTGAACCTGGTGGTCACATGGGCTGCCGCGCAACCCTATCCCGGTGTGGAACACAATGCCTACGAAAGCCGTCAATATGTGTTCCCCGTGCAATTTGCGTCAGTAGACAATGTGGCCTATCAACCCCGCCCGCAGGTTGTCACCGTGGAGGCGCAGGGTGTCACGCTAAAGCCTGCGTGTAAGCCCATCAACGCCATGACGCTTGGGCCCGACGGCGGAGGCCTGCAGATGGATGCAGTAGGTTGGCTGCCCGGCGATGGCGCTACGATATATGACGGTGAATTGAAAGAGGTGCGGCGCATGGCCGCCGAGGAAGAACCGCTGCGCCACGACGGAGAACTGCGGGTGTTGGCCGACGGCGAACCGGTCGCGGACTTCAGCTACACGATACACGATGGCAAGACGTTCCAGAAGATCAGCGGCGAAGGGCCAGAGGCTGGCAAGGATGGCATATTGAGCCTGCCGGCTGAAGACGGAGTGTTTTTCGTCAACATACTGATCACATGGGTTGCGGCTGAGGTGTTCACCGGCGCGTCTGATAAGGCCTGTGAAACTTTGCAGTATGCGTTCCCCGTGCAGTATTCTCAGATCGACGGCAAGTGACCGATTATAGATGCCGCCGGATGACCTTGTCCTTGAAATCCAGGCTGCCGTCGGGCAGGCCCAGCAGGCGCTCCATGAATTCAGCCAGCGCCTCCAGTGTGGCATCAGCGGCCATGGGGCTCTCGCGCATCCACTGCCGTCGCCCGGCCATGAAGCCCGTTACGCCCAGCAGAGCGATCTCCGATAGCTCCGGAGGGAATCGCAAAGCCTTGAATTCTCCGCTGGTCACGCCGGCATCCAGCAGCTCCCGCAGCACAGGGCCCAGCAGGCGCAGGCGCACCTGCTCCAGCTTTGCGTGCACGGCCGGGTCGCTCAGGAAGGTGCTGTAGGGGGAGTTGGCCTCCATGCTGCCCCGGGGTGAAAACAGCATGCGGAACAGCGCTTCCAACCGCTGCACCACCGTTTGTTCCCCATCTGCCACCAGCCGCCGGGCGCGGTCCACCGCCTCCTGCAGGATGCGCTCCAGCACGGCGTCCAGCGCGTCCTCTTTGGTCGGGAAGTAATAATAAAATGTGCCCTGGGCCACGTTCACGCGGCGAACGATGTCGCTGATCATCGTGGTTGTATAGCCCTTTTCCATAAACAGCGCCAGCGACGCCTCAACAAATTCGGCGCGGCGGGTTTCCTTGTCCTTGGTGATTCTCATCCTTCATCCTCCGGGTTTTGGACTCACTGAATCAAGTCAGGCATCTCTTATTATACCTTTTTGCCCACGCGTTTCCAGACACTATCTTAGCGAATGATGAGAATAACACAAAGAACAGCGCGTTGGCAAATGATCAACGCGTTCAGCTGTAAAGAGACATCGCCCGACGACCTGTGCGTCGGGCGATAAAAGCAACTATGACTAGTCGTCTGAATTGCAGATGACGCTGCTGTGTAAACTGCAAAAGGCTAACTTTTAGCCGGGAAGTTCCATCGACGAGAGATCCATGTAGCCAATTTCCCATAGATGACCGTCCGGATCCTGGAAGGTGCGGGTATACATACCCGGCATTTCCAAAGGCGGCTTTGTAGGTTTGGCCCCTAGCGAAAAGGCTTTTTCGACAAAGGCGTCCACTTCCTCACGGGTGTCGACCATCAATGATAGTATGACCTCAGCATAGGCGCCGGTGTCGGCAATCTCTTTGTTGATGAAAGTTAGGAAGTCGGGAATCGGCAGCAGCATGACGGTCGTATTGTTGTTGATTACCATGGCTGCAGCGTGGTCCTCATAGGAAAAGCGCTCATCATATGTAAAGCCAAGCGCGGAGAAGAATGCTATCGTATCTTTCAGGTTCTTGACAGGTAGATTGGCGAAAAACAGATTGTTCATTGGGTATGCCTCCTTAATGCTTAGCCGGGAAGTTCCATCGCCGAGATGTCCATGTAGCCCATCTCCCACAGATGTCCATCCAAATCCTGAAAGCTACGGGTATACATGCCCGGCATTTCCAGAGTTGGCTGTGAAGGCTTGGCTCCCAGTGAAAAGGCCTTTTCGACAAAGGCGTCCACTTCCTCGCGGGAGTCGGCGGATAACGACAGTATAACCTCGGCGTGGGTGCCGGTGTCGGCAATCTCCTTGCCAATGAAGCTTTTGAAGAAAGGGTCCTGCAGCAGCATGATGGTCGTGTTGTCGGTTATCACCATGGCCGCGCCGTGATCCTCGTCGGTGAATCGATTATCATATGTAAAACCCAGCGCGGAGAAGAACGCCATCGTGTTTTTCAGGTTCCTGACCGGTAAATTGATAAAAAACAGATTGTTCATGGGGTGTGCCTCCTTTGACGGTTCGGTTATGTTTGATGCTATACCATCCGTGGTTCTATATCTGTAATGGGCATCACGGCGAAGATACAACCCAATCAAGCAAAGACAGCAGCGCAGCAGTGAAGTTGATTTACCTATTCTTATCAAAATACTCTCACATTCCCACTTGTCAGAACGTCGCATATCGTGTAAAGTATGTCGAGCATCGATCGAGACGCGATGCGGGCACTCCCCGAGAAAAGGAAAGGCCTGCATAAAATGGTGAAAACAGAAAATAAGGTGTTGACATCAGCCGCTCGATTTGATAATATACTTAAGCCGCTCTCGTGAGGCGACTCACGGAAAGGCAAGCGATTCTTGAAAACCGAATAGTGCACAACTAAGAGTGAAGTAAGGACAGACGATTCTTTTGAGTTAATTGGAAAAAGAGACGTACTCTCTGGAAACAGAGGGGATGGAGCTTGGATTTGAACATGAGAGTTTGATCCTGGCTCAGGACGAACGCTGGCGGCGTGCCTGACCCATGCAAGTCGAACGGGGGTGTAGCAATA
>JAEZSC010000157.1 GCA_023422005.1 Bacillota bacterium
TCGGCACCGGCGGCATCGCCCATGCCCACATGCGCTCCTACCTGCAGATCCCCGAGGTGGAGGTTGTGGCCGGCGCGGACATCGTGCCCGGCAAGGCCGAGGCCTTCTTCCGCGAATTCGGCGTGGAAGCCAAGTGCTTCGACAACCACAAGGACTTGCTCAAGATGGACCTGGACGGCGTCAGCATCTGCACCTATAACTCGACCCACGCCGAGTGCGCCGTGGACGCGCTGAACGCCGGGCTGCATGTGCTGTGCGAAAAGCCCATGTCTGTGCACTTGAGTGAAGCCGTGGAAATGGCCCGCGCCGCCAAGAGCACCGGCAAGATACTGACCATCGGCTTTCAGCCCCGCTACGACCCCAATATGATCATGATCAAGGACATCGTGTCCAGCGGCATTCTGGGCCACATCTACTATGTGCAGACCGGCGGCGGCCGCCGCCGCGGCATGCCCGGCGGAACCTTCATCCGCAAGGATCTGGCCGGCGTGGGCGCGCTGGCGGATATCGGCTGCTACGGGCTGGACATGGCGCTCAACACCATCGGCTACCGCAAGCCGGTCACCGTGAGCGCCTATGCCAGCAATTACTTTGGCACCAACCCTAAGTATCATCCCGAGGCGGACAAGTTCACCGTGGACGATTTCACATCGGCCTTCATCCGCTTTGAGGACGGCCTGGTGCTGGACTTCCGCATGAGCTGGGCCATGCACATGGACACCATGGGCGACACCCTGTTCCTGGGCACCGACGCCGGCCTCAAGGTCAAATCCCCTCGTCTGGGCGATGCCTGGGGCGGCGCGTGGGACGGCGGCATCGGCCCGGTGTTCCTCTACAAGGACGTGTGCGGCCAGCTGACCGAGACGGCCATCCCCGGCAAGCCCGAGGCCAAGGACCGCTTCCTTCTGAAGGTGCAGGCCTTTGTGGACGCCATCGCCCAGGGCGGCACCTTTTCGCCGATCCCGTGGCAGGAGATCATCTACAACCAGGCCATCATCGACGGCATCATCCGCTCCAGCGAGGCCAAAGAGGAAGTCAAAGTCGTTATACCAGAAATATAACGTATGCTCAGAAGCGGGGCGGGCAGTAGCCAGCCCCGTTTTTCCATACCTTTGAAAGTTCATCTCCTGTTCGCTTGTGCGGCTCCCATGGCAGGCATATAATGGCACATGTATCCCTATACGTATTGGAGGTGCACCATGAACTACCGCAAGTTTGTCAAACCCGGCATCCCAGTAAGCGAGGTCAGCCTGGGCGCCGAACATCTGGTCGGCGCCGGACCGAAGACGACGATGGATGTCATCAGCGCCGCCATGGACCACGGTATGAACTATATGGACGTGTTCATGCCCGGCGCCGACGTTCGTGACTGGATCGGCGCGGCGCTCAAAGGCCGGCGGGACAAGATGCTCGTGGCCGGGCACCTGCGCAGCGTGACCGAGAACGGCCAGGATAGCCGCACCTTCGATGTGGCCCACGCACAGCGCCACATCGAGGACTTGCTGCGCCGGCTCAACACCGACTACATTGACATGCTGAACCTGTTCTACGTGGACTCCGACGAGGAGGCCGACAAGTGCCTGGACGAGCGGGGCCTGCTGGGCGTGGCCCGGCGCATGCTCGAGAGCGGCCAGGCCCGTATGCTGGGCTTCTCATGCCACGTACCGCGGGTCGCATCGCGGCTCATCGCCACGGGCCTCTTCGACGGCATGATGTTCAGCCTGAACCCGGCCATGGACCGCATGGATGCCGAGACACCGCTGGAGGACCAGTTCGAGAACTTTGGGTCCATCCTGGAGGCGCCCCAGGGCTTCTCGGCCGAGCGCTTCGCGCTGTACCGCCAGTGCGAGGCCATGGGCACCGGCATCGTCGTCATGAAGGGCTATGCCGCCGGACTCATGCTCAAGCAGGGCATGACGCCGGTGCAGTGCATCCACTATGCGCTGACACGGCCGGGCGTCGTGACGATGGCCGCAGGCTGCCGCAGTGTGGCAGAAGTTGAGGCGGCCGCCGCCTACTCCGACGCCACCGCCGAAGAGCGGGACTATACCGGCATACTGGCCAGCCGGCAGTGGAACGCCCAGGGCGTGTGCATGTATTGCAACCACTGCCTGCCCTGCCCCAGCCACATCGACATTGCCGCGGTGACACGCCTGCTGCACCGCGCCCAGGAGGGCGACACCGCCGCCCGCGCCGAATACCAGCGCCTGAGCACCAACGGCGGCGACTGCACCGCCTGCGGTGAATGCGCCAGCCGCTGCCCCTTCGAGGTGGATTCTCCCGGCAACATGGCAAGCGCCCACGAGATTTTCTCCCGTTAAATGATCCCATCCTGCCCAATCGGGCAGGATTTTTTCCTCGGACAGCGAAACGTTTCACCCATGGAAAACCCGCCGATGGCAAAGAAGGAGAACAACACCATGCACGAGAGATTTGCGCGCAGCCAATGGTTCCGCGAGGCCCGGTTCGGCATGTTCATCCACTGGGGTCTGTACGCGATACCCGCCCGGGGCGAGTGGGTGCGCAGCGTGGAGCGCATCACCGTGGAGGACTATCAGCAGTTCTTTGATACGTTCAACCCCGTGGATTACGACCCCAAGGCCTGGGCGAAGACTGCCCGGGAAGCCGGCATGAAATACGCCGTGCTGACCGCCAAGCATCACGACGGCTTCTGCCTTTTTGACAGCGCCCTGACCGACTACAAGGCCACCAACACCGCCGCCGGGCGTGACCTTGTGCGCGAATATGTAGAGGCCTTCCGGGCCGAGGGCATCAAGGTGGGTCTGTATTATTCGATCATCGATTGGCACCACCCGGATTTTCCCCACTACGGAGACCGCCAGCACCCCATGCGCGGCAATACCGCCTATGGCAACGAGGGTCGCGACTTCTCCCGCTATCTGGAGTACATGCACGGCCAGGTGAAGGAGCTTGTGACCGGCTACGGCAAGCTGGACGTTCTGTGGTTTGACTTCTCCTATGACGACATGACCGGCGAAAAGTGGCGCGCCCGCGAGCTCGTGGAGATGATCCGCCGGCATCAGCCCGACGTGCTGATCGACAACCGCCTGGAGGCCAGCGGCGAGGGCTTCGGCAGCATCGTGACCGAGAAACCCGAACCCTGGAGCGGCGACTTTGCCTCTCCCGAGCAGATCATCCCCGCCCAGGGCCTCACGAACCTGGCCGGCGAGCCCATCCCGTGGGAGGCCTGCATCACGATGAACAAGAACTGGGGCTACCACTCCGGCGACAAGTTCTTCAAGCCCGCGCCGGTGCTGGTGCGCAAGCTCGTGGAGTGCGTGAGCAAAGGCGGCAACCTGCTGGTGAACGTGGGCCCTGACGCCCGCGGGCGCATTCCCCAGGAGTCGCTGGACATCCTCTCGGCGGTGGGCCGCTGGATGGGCGCCAACGGTGCCAGCATCTACGGCTGCGGCGCCGCCGGCCTGCCCAAGCCCGAATGGGGCCGCTATACCCGCAACGGCAACAAGCTCTATGCCCACGTCTATGAGCCGCCCATCGGCGCGCTGCACTTAAGCGATGTGGACGGCAGCCAGATCGAATCCATGCGGCTGCTGGCCGACGGCAGCGAGGTCAAGATCTCCTCGGCGTGGATGCTGCACGCCTACAAGGGCCAGGCCTTCGCCGAGACCGATCACCTGTGCCACGACTGCACGCTGCCCGACAGCACCGACACCGTCATCGAGATCACGCTCAAGCAAAGCGTATGAGCATTCTGTACTTCGAGACCCCCCGGTTGCTGGTGCGCCAATGGGAACCCGGCGACGCCGACGCGCTGCTGGCCATCATGAGCGACCCCCGCGTGCACACCTACACCGGCGACGAACCCTGGGATATGGGGCGTGTGCAGGGCTATTTGGGCTACATGCGGGAGCAGGACTTCCGAACGCTGGAAACTTACCACGGCGCTTGTTTGCTCAAGAGCACCGGAGAGCTCGTGGGCTTCACGGGCCTAACCCCTATCTGCCCGGCCAGCCGGAGCTGGAATGGCAGCTGGGCGCGGCCCACTGGGGCAAGGGGTATGCGACTGAAGTGGGCCGGGCCTCCATCGCCGAAGCCTTCCGCACGACCGGCATCACGGCGATCTATGGCATGGCCAACCCGGACAACCGCGCCTCCATGCGAGCGCTGGAGAAGATCGGCATGACCTGCCTGGGCCTGCAGGAGTTCCGCGGGCACATGGACATGTTCTACTGCGTCTTTCGCAGCTGACACTGCGGTGTCAGCTGCGATTTAGACGACTTGTCATCGCTACCGTTTATCGCCCGACGCGCATGTCGCCGGGCGATATCTTTACTTTCTACCTCATATTCGTTTTCCAATGACGGTTTACGCCTGCGGGCGGGCTTTTTGTGCCTGCCCATAGCATGCTTTCGGGTTCCTCCCGCCGGATGAACCGGCGATCGGCCTCAGACTGTACAACTCATCACTTTGCATTTAATACGACATACCTGCGCTCAAGGGCACAGGCTGCCGCATCCAGCATGTATTGCGGATGTTTCATCAGCCCTATGGGGCCGTCCCGATAGACGCCGTCCCCACCGGCGAAAAACAGCAGGTCTACTCGCTCTCCCGTCAATGGAGCCAACAGGTAGCGAATGCCTGCTCGTCGCTCCCCCGATTGCTTCCATGAAAATTCCAGAGCAATATCCCGGTCATAGCAGAATTCCACGGCGATCTGCTCCGCCTTGAGCTGCTGAATGTCCTTCTGCTCTACGGCAAGGGCCGCGAACGCCACGGGCGTGTGAAAGCGCGCGTCCAGCTGTATCCACAGCCGGCGGAAGTCGGCGTCCCACGGCTCTACCCGCACGCTATTGTTACCTTCATAGATCAGGATATAGGCTGGTCTGGGCAGATATCGGGTCGGCCAGAACGTCAGCCATGCCGTGGTGGCAAGCGAAATGACAGCCACAAAGGCCAATGCCAAATGCCATCTCCGGCGTTTGGCGCTCTGAGCCCGCGCGTTCCTGCGCAAATCTCCCTGGGCCTGCCCATCGATCTGCCCTTTCATCGGCTCCACTCCCGATCCGCTATTCCTTCAGCAACAAGGCCGGCATCAGCTCAATCCCCTCCGCCTCAAACCTCTTTTTGATGCTCAGGCGCAGCTCACACGTCATGTCATAGCCCACGCTGGCGTTGCGCGCCCACACCGTGGCCTGCAGCCGCGCCTCGCCGCGGTTCAGCCCCACCAGGCGAACCTTGACCGCCGGGATGCCGCCGGCGCGCTGCTCGTCATTGCGGTTGTCGTAGAAATCCTTGTGGGCACACACCTCTTGGGCCATGATGGCCATGGCGCGCTCCAGATCGCAGTGCTGGCACACGCCCAACTCCAGAAAGTTGCACACCTTGTCGTCCTGATAGTAGGAATTCTCCACGATGGCTGCGTTCATGATGCTGTTGGGCACGATGACGCGGTTGTTCTCGAAGGTGCGGACAACCGTGTGGCGCAGCGAGATATCCTCGACAAAGCCCACGATGTTCTGATCAACCAGGCGGATGCGGTCATGGATGGAAAAGGGCCGGAACACCGTGATGAAAAAGCCCCCCACGATGTTGGCGATGGCCTGCTGCGCGGCGAAGCCCACCACGACGACCAGCAAACCGGAGCCGGTGATCAGAGACCGGGCAAGGCTTTGCAGCGGCTTGATCTGCATGAAAACACCGTAGACCGCCAGCAATGTCAGCACGGCCAGCAGGCTGCGGCGCAGGATAGTTATGGTGACCGGGTTGAAGCGCTGGCTCTGGCCCACACGGCGCAAGGCGCCGCTGAGCAGCTTGCCCAGCAGCACGGCGAACACTACGATGGCCGCCGCCGCAACGATGGAGATCAGCAGGCCGTTTTCGAACAGATTCTCCACCAGGTCATCGAGCTTCAGGTTGTCGAGTTTCAGGTTTCCCACATTCTCACCCCCATGGGTCTGGCGCCATCATAACACCGCCGCCGCTTGCAGGCAAGCAAGGGTGCACGTACATGAAAAGCGTTGCCGTGATATCCATATGCCAAACGTGTTGGGCGGCCCCTGCACACAACTGGGTGCGGCGGCAAAGCAGCGCTGTTATCCAGTCGCGTCAACAGCCGTCGTCCAAATGTTTTGGATCACACCGTCCCAGCCGTCCTTTGTAACGTCGATGATGTGGGATTCCATCGGCAGGTTTTCCAGCATTAAAAGATCGCACCGCTTTCTGTTTTCCCAAAAATGGATCTGATCCGGCGTGGTGGCGTTTTGTCCACGGCTTTGGCGCGCTTTCCTCAGGCGCTCCTCCACGTTATCCGATGATAGATAGAAAACAACCGGCTTCAGAGGCGCAATCATCTGCAGAATCGCCTTGCTGTGCTTGAAGAGCTGCTCGTCGGAGGCATCGTAATTTCGTAATAGATCGTTGATCGGATGGTGCAAGAAGGCCCCGTCAAAAACAGCGTAATCGCGCTCTGCATGCTCACTGTCCAAAAAACGCTGCCAACGGTTTTGAAAAATGGCCGTGAACGCATCGATTGGAATGGGAGCAGCAGCCTTATAGCAAGCTTCGCGGTTTCTCAAGTACCCGTATAGCTCCGGGGAGTAAAACTTTGTTTGCTGGTTCTGATATTGGACGAGAATATAGTCGTTTTCCACGATGCTTGCAGCGGCCAACGCATCGGCATACGGAGGATATGCCAGGATGAGCCTTTGAAATTCTGATCTCGTCAGGTATGCGAACCAGCATAAATCGATCGGGTTGTCCGAATCGCCTTCGAGATGACAGCTTGCTTGATATCCGCTGCTGTTCAAAGCTTCATGCAGTTTGGCCGCTGTCGTAGACTTGCCTGTGCCCGATACACCCTCGACGAAAATAAGCCTTTTCATGCTGCCCTCCCCTCAAACGGAACCGCTTGCCCCATCAGAACAACCAACATGACGGATGCCCTTGGCAATTATATCAACCGGCCCTTGGCATAACAATGCA
This sequence comes from Bacillota bacterium, assembly GCA_023422005.1. GTDB lineage: Bacteria > Bacillota > Clostridia > Christensenellales > UMGS416 > JAEYRA01. Next base: position 6,964 of record JAEZSC010000157.1, read on the forward strand.
AGAACGCCCGCTGGCGCGCCAGCAGGCGTTTTTGCCGGACATCATAGTACCAGGCCTCTCACAAGGAGAAAGCCCTCAGGCTAGAGCAAAGCCGCCCAGGTTTTGGGCCCGATGATACCATCCACTTGCAGTTGATTTTCTTGCTGGAAGGCTCTGGTGGCTTCCTCGGTCTTGGCGCCAAAGACGCCGTCCACTGTGAGCGACGAGCCGTGCCGGTTGAGCTGCGTTTGCGCCAGGCGCACCTCGGGGCCTGTGTCGCCTCGCCGGATAGTACGCGGGATGGGCGGCGGCGGGGGCTGAGGGTTGCTCGCCTGCAGAGCTGCCCACGTTTTCGGGCCCGCAATACCATCCACGGCCAACCCTGCGGCCGTCTGGAACGCCTTGACGGCGCTCTCGGTTTTTGGCCCAAAAATGCCATCCACAGCGCCGAGCTCGTATCCTTTGGAAATCAACAGCTGTTGCAGTTGCTTCACTTCGGCCCCGCTGTCTCCACGGCGCACCGTCACGGGGGTCGCCGGCTGGTTGCCCACCAAAGCGGCCCACGTGGCAGGCCCAACGACGCCATCCACAGGCAATCCCTTGGCTTTTTGATATACTTGAACCGCTTGCTCGGTAACGCTGCCGAACTGCCCGTCGATACCCCAAGGTGTGATGCCGGCGGTGTACAGCAGCCTTTGCAGCAGCGTCACCAGTATACCGCTGTCGCCGGCCCGCAAAAGCTCCAGCGTCAGCGGCACTGCCGGCGGCGGCACGATCAATGCCGACCATACGTCCACACAGGCAACGCCGTCGCCGTTGAACCCGCGGTCCAGCTTGAAACGGATGACCGCGTCCTCGGTCTTGGGCCCAAATATGCCATCCTCCGCCAGCCGCGGGGTGGTTCCGTGCAGGTTCAGCCACTGCTGCAGCAGCTTGACCGAATAGCCAGTGTCGCCCAGCGCTTCCAGACTGGGCACGCCGTCGCAGGGCCGGTCGTCGGGCAGCGGGTCTGCAGAGTCGCCGTCGTCTCCATCGGCGTCGGGGTTTGGCACATAGCTGCCGCTTTCGGTTGGCAAGTTCAGCTCCAGCCAGTCCAGCAGCCCCCAATATCCCCACTTACGCCGGCTGAATTCGGTCTGCACCACGCCATAGGACACTCCCCTGGACTCAATGACCTTGCCGTTGCCGATATAGATGCCCACATGACCCATCCGCCTCCTTGTGGTGCTCCAGATGAACACTGCACAGCCAGGCGTGATGGGCATCGTGTTGATTTTTCCTTTCCTCGAGCATTGGTCGTAGGTCCCCTGGGCGCTGACATCCCTATAAACGCCGGATATGGCCTTGCGGCCGGCCTTGATCAGCCCGGAGCAATCCGCAACCCATTTCCCCAGCCAGCGGGCACATTTCCCCTTTCTGTAATCGCCGTTCAGTTGGTAATATCCATTGCCCATGCTTTTGCCGTATTGCCTTTCCTTGACCTGCAACAGGCTGATCGTGCACGTCTGCCCAACCGTGCCATATACATAGCCATCACCCAAGTGGTCTTTCAACCATTCGATCAAAGCTGACGCTTTTACGTCCGCCATATCATATTCCTCCGCTTCGTCCGGCCTGTCAGGATATAACCATGATACAACTGAGGGAGGCCCCTGGCACGTCGGCCGGGATATCGATACAACATGCTATGCACGGATTGTTTTTGGAGTGTATCAAAGGGCAAGCCCGCCTCCAGAGAAGGCGGGCTTGCGGTTACAAGGAAAGGATCAGAACTTTTCTGTGGTTTAGAAGTTTTTACGAGCCAGTGCCGTAAAGCGGCGCAGAACATCGTCGATGGCCAGCTCCGGATGGCCGTTCAGATACGTCATTACCCGGTTGAGGAAAGGCTTGTGCCAGCGCTCGGGGATGGCGGCGACGCCGTGGGCCGCGCCGAAGATGCTGCCTACGGTGGCGGCGGTGCAGTCGTTGTCATAACCCATGGCCACAGTCTCGCCGATGCAGCGGGTGAAGTCGCCGCCGCCGATGAACAAGCCAAAGATCGTCAGGCATGCGTTCAGGTTCGTATGCACACCGCTCATGTCGCCAAAGCGCGCCTCCACGGTGGCGCGGGCCTGCTTATAATCGGCGATGCCTGGACCTTTGTCCAGCGCCCATCGCACGTCGGCGGCCAACAGGCAGTCGGCGGGGATCTCGTTCAACCCCAGGCGCAGCGCCTCGATGGCGTCACCGCAGGCGAAGGCCGCCGCGATCACGGCGGAGAAATACATCTCCCCATAGATGCCGTTGCGCCGATGGCTGAGCCAGGCGTCGGTCCACGCCATTTGGGCAGCCTTCTCCGGCAGGCCGGGGGCCAGATAGCCCCATGGGTCGCTGCGGATGTCCGCGCCGATCCACTGCACATAGGGGTTGTCAATATCCGCGGCCTGCAGCGCAGTCACGCCGGCGTTGAGGTTGCGCAGCGCCACTTCCTCGGCTGTGCAGGCATAGGGCAGATATTTGACCCATGCGCGCCCGGCGTCCTCCACCGAGAAGTTGAGGCCCGAGTCCTCGGCGATCAGCAGGCCCAGGATCGTATAGGTGATGTCGTCGTCCACGGGAACGCCCTTGAGCCCCGGCCGCGTGTAGTCGTAGCACGGGCTCACGCCATAGCGCTTGTCGCTGGGGTTCTTGATGGACGACCAATAGTCCGTGGGCGGGAAGGCATCGCCGATGTAGGCCGCCCAATCGGCCATGGCCGGCACGCTCCAAAACTCCACCGGCGCACCCAGCGTGCAGCCGGCCATGCGGCCCAGGAAGGCGCCGGCCAGCCGGTCGGCATACAGGGCCTCGTCAAAGCTGTGCCACAGGCGCCGGGGGGCCTGCGGGCGCAGCGCATGGATGGCCGCCAGGTCGTCGGGTTCCCGGGCGGTCAGCACAGCATCCTCGGGCAGCGCCAGCAGCGCCGCCTGGGCGGCGTCCAGCGCGGCCCGGGCATTCTGCAGCACGGCTTCAATGGCCGCCACGTCGCTGCCATATTCGAATTTGAGCCTGGCATACTCCTTGAGCATGTTCTGTTTTGCGCCCAAGTCGGGGAAGGCGGGATAAGTCATCGGATAGTTCATACAGACGCATCCTTTCTTTTCATTGGATTGCAAGGAAAGTATAATGGACGAGAATAAGCGGTTCTTCCGCAAACGGAGCAATAACCATGCAGATATGCTCACATGGGCTGGAGTTGCAGCACGATGCCGTGGCCATCGACCCGGACCTGGGCATCAGCCACGCCACCCATGGCACCTACTCCCCTTCGCAGCAGCTCACGCAGCTGCATTACCACGACAGCCTGGAGATCGGCTATTGTTACGAGGGCAGCGGCGTGTTTCTGGTGGATGGACACGTGCTGCCCTTCGAGAGCGGCTGCGCCAGCATCATTGCGCCGCGGGCGCTGCACATCGCCCGCAGCAGCGCCTCGGCCCCCAGCCAATGGCGCTTTTTGAACCTGGACCCGGCGCGGCTGGCGGGCACGGCCGACGCGCCATGGCTGGGCGCGCCGCTGGGACTGGGCGAACGCAGCATATTGGGCGCCCACGACGCCAGCGGCCTGCCGCGGATCGTGCGGGAGCTCATCGAGGAATCGGACAATCGGGACGCCGCCATGGCCCAGGCGGTGCGCGGTCTGGCCCAATGCCTGCTGGCGCGGCTGTCCCGCATGAACCCTCAGCGCCTGAGCCGCGATGCCAAGGCCGTGTCCGCGGCGCTGGAGCGCATCGTGGCCGGTTATGCACAACCTGTGGATAACGCCCAGCTGGCGGCGGTCTGCGGCATGGCCCCAAGCACCTTCCGCCGGGCCTTCCAACGGGCGGTGGGGCGCTCGCCGGGGGATTATGTGCATGCGCTGCGCATACAAATGGCGGCGCTGCGGCTGCGGACCAGCGCCGACGCCGTGCTGGACATCGCGCTTTCGGTGGGTTATGAATCGCTGTCGGCCTTCAACCGGCAATTCAAAGCCCGGTTGGGCTGCTCTCCCAGAGATTATCGAAAATCCTGTGCGGCTTTATGAACCGTTTTGTGCGGGCCGCGCTCTAATGGACGTATGCATACGAATCACGAGGAGGCAAGGCCTTTGACCGAACAGACACAAAGGCTGACCCGCGCCGATGCCAAAGCCCAGACGCAGGCCATAAGCCGCGAGGACTTCTGCGGGCTGATCGATGAATGCGAAGGCACGCTGTACAACGTGGCCGCAGCCATGCTGGGCAACCGCGCCGACTGCCTGGACGCCATGCAGGACACCGTGCTGGCCGCCTGGCGAAGCCTCGACGGCCTGCGGGAGCCGCGGTATTTTAAGACCTGGCTCACGCGCATCCTGATCAACCAATGCAAGCGAACACTGCGCCGCCGCCGGCTGGTCGCACCTATGGGCGACGCCATGAGCGAAACCTTGAGCGCCCAGGCCCCTGACGGCGGTGGGTTGCCGAACTGCTAAAGTATACGTCGATTCGCTAAGCGTCCAGCACACAGGACAGAATGCCCGGCGGATATTTTTCGCCGGGTGTTTTCTTTGTAGCAGAGCCCATAAAAGGTACGCCACCACATTATCCATGCAGGCATCACGCAGGCTGGAAACCCTCACCCCGCCCCCTCTCCCAAAGGGGGAAGGGTCAGACTATCGAAGAACACGGTTTGCTCGCATGGGGCCAACCGAGTTCATCGGCAGTCTGCCGCACGCCTCCAAAGGCATGTACTTTTATTTTCAAAGAAAAACTTTGCACTTTCTACATTTACAGTTAAAATGATATCGATTGCACCAACAGGATCAGGAGGTGGCTTTATGGCTGGTAACAAACTGACCGTATACGATATCGCCAGGGAGGCCGGCGTGTCCGCCGCCACCGTTTCGCGGGTGCTCACCGGCAACGTACCGGTCAGCGAAAAAACACGCCAGCTGGTCATGGACATCGTGAACAAGTACGATTTCAAGCCAAGCTCCGTGGCCCGCAGCCTGAAGGACCGCCGCAGCAAGACCATCGGCTTCATCGTGCCGGACATCACGAACCCCTACTTTTCGCAGCTCTATCTGGATCTGGAAACCAGAGCCTCTGAAATCGGCTACACAGTCATATTGTGCAACTCCCACTCGGATCTGGCCAGGGAGAGCCAGCTGCTGGATGTGCTGCAGGCCAAGGAGGCCGAGGTCATCGTGTTCGCCGGCGGGCGCGTGGACTCGTTGCTGCTGAACAAGCGCTATGTACATGAGATGGAGCGCGTGAGCAAGGCCGTGCCGCTGATCACGTGCTCGCAGATGCCCGGCGTGCCCTGCATCCAGCTGGCCAACGACGAGGAGCAGGGCATCCGCACCCTCGTGCAGCACCTGGCCGCCCAGGGTCACCGCTCCGTGGGCATGATCGGCGGCCGCCTGGACGTGCGCCAGGTGTTCGTGCGCCGCCAGGTGCTCATGGACGCCGCCGAGGAATACGGCATGAGGCTGGAAAAGCGCTGGTTGTCGGAGGGAGGGTTCTCAGTGGCCTCCGGCCGCGACACCATGGACCGTCTGCTGGCCCAGGAGGCGCTGCCCACGGCCATCATGGCCTTCAACGATGTCGTAGCCATCGGCGCGTTGGGTTCGCTGCTGCGCCACGGGCTCAGTGTGCCCCGAGACATGGCGCTGACCGGTTATGACGGAATCAGCCTGACTGACAACATCACACCCTCCATCACGACGGCTGCAACTGATTTCAAGGGCTATGTGGACCGCATCCTGGAAGTTGTGCAGCAAACCGTCGAGGGCGCCATACCGCCCAGCCTTACGACTTTCCCCATGCAGCTCATCGCCCGAGACAGCACAGCCGCCCCCGCTCCTTAAATACGCTCTGTCTTTCTGAGTTGCTACCTAAAGCCGTTGCGGAACCAACTCAATTGCGACAGCGTCTACTTATCAACGATTCAAATTTTAGACATGGCAGCGTTCAAAGCTGCCTGTCCAAACCCACCGAGGCCCGTCTATGCCGATATCGGTTTTCTGGACCCGCCGGGCATCGTGGGGTATAATGGCAAGGAACGCCAAAGATAAGGAGACGCCTTGTTCAAAAAGATTTTCATCATCGTCATGATATCTATGCTGTTGGGTGCGTGCTCCGCATCGCCGGCCACCGCCACTGTGCCGCCCGCGCCCTCAGCCATGTCTAGCGAACCCGCCGCAACGCCCTCCGTAAACATTGCGACCTCCATCCCTCCCCCTACGCCCTCGGCCACACCCACCGCTCCCAGCCCAACTCCCGGAGAAACGCCGGCGTACCCGCTGCCTCTGCGCGGCACCGCCGTTCACGAGACCATCTCCGAGAAAATATACCCGCTGAAAGTGCGCGCCACCACCTACCACCAGACCATCGCGGGCTTTGGCGCGTCGGGCGCCTGGTGGGCGAAGGACGTGGGCGGCTGGGAGTCCGACAAGTTGGACCGCATCATCGGCCTGCTATTCGACCGCCAGAAGGGAATCGGCCTGAACATCTACCGCTATGAGGTGGGCGGCGGCGGGGTGAACAACGCCACCGACCCCTGGCGATATGCCGAAACATTTGAAACCACTCCCGGCAAATACGACTGGAACCGGAACGCCAACGCCGTAAACGTGCTGAGAAAGGCTGTGGCCGCCGGTGTGGACAACGTCATGTTCTTCGCCAACTCGCCGCCGGGCCGCATGACCGTCAATGGCAGGACAACCGGCGGCAACAGCGGCGGGTCCAACCTGAAGCCCAGGATGGAAGTCGACTTTGCCCGCTACCTCGTGGACATCGCGCAGCACTTCCGGTCCGAGGGCATACCGGTCAAATACATCAGCCCCTTCAACGAGCCCCAGGGCAAGTGGCAGGAGAGCAACGGCCAGGAGGGCTGCCATTATGAGCCGGACCAGGTTGTAAGCATGGCCCGGGCGCTGGCCCGTGAGCTCAAAGCCCGCAACTCAAGCATCAGGCCCTCGCTGATCGATTCCAGCACATGGCTGGACAAAAGGTACACGGTGGAACTGTACAAACGCCTGGCCGAAGACAAGGACGTGGGCCCGCTGATGGATCACTACGCCGTGCACTCCTATTACTCCTCCGCAGCGGACAAGGAGAGCACGGTGAAACTGCTCAAAGCCTCCGGTGTCAAACTGCCGCTGTGGCAGACCGAGTGGTGCCAGATGGAATACGGCGTGGAGCAGGGCATGGGCCCGGCGCTTACGCTGGCCCGTACGGTGCATGAAGATATGGTCATCACCGACTGCCAGGCGTGGATCGCATGGCTGGCCGTATCCAACTACAACTATAAGGACGGCCTGGTGTATGTGGATGTGGACACCCGCGACATCCTGGAAACCAAGAGGATGTGGGCGCTGGGCAACTACAGCCGCTTCATACGGCCGGGATACCGGCGCGTGGAGGTAACAGGCGCTCCCGGCAGCCTGCTGACCTCGGCATACAAGAGCACCAACGGCCAGAGCATCGTGCTGGTGGTCGTGAACGACAGCCAGGACGCCGTGATGACCGACATCACCGCCAAGGGCTTCACGGCCTTCAAAGCCTACGAAACATCCGAGACCCGTTCGCTGGAGCTGGTTGCCCAGGGCGCCACAGGAGAGTACACCTTCCCGCCCCTGAGCGTCACCACGCTGGTGCTGCGGCGTTCCTGAGCGCTTCCAAAAGCCGTCTTCATTCATACGCATAAGGAGGGTTCACAGTGGCAAAGCTTACCATCCATGCCGACCAACCCGGCGACGTCATCCACAAGGACATTTACGGCCACTTCTCCGAGCACCTGGGGCGCTGCATCTACGGCGGCCTGTGGGTGGGCGAGGATTCACCGATCCCCAACACCCGAGGCATCCGAAACGATGTGGTGCAGGCCCTGCGTGCCATGGGCATCCCCAACCTGCGCTGGCCCGGCGGCTGCTTTGCCGACGAATACCACTGGCGCGACGGCATTGGCCCGCGGGAGGGCCGCAAGCGCATGGTGAACACCCATTGGGGCGGCGTAACCGAGAACAACCACTTCGGCACCCATGAATTCCTGGACCTGTGCGACCAACTGGGCTGCGAGGCCTACATCAACGGCAACGTGGGCTCCGGCACCGTGCAGGAAATGCAGGAGTGGATCGAGTATATGACCTTCGACGGCGAATCGCCGATGAGCGAACTGCGCCGCCGCAACGGCCGCGAGCAGCCCTGGCGCGTAAAATACTTCGGCGTGGGCAATGAAAACTGGGGCTGCGGCGGCAACATGCGCCCGGAATACTACGCGGACCTGTTCCGCCGCTACAACACCTATGTGCGCGACTTCGGCGGACATCACCTGTTCCGCATCGCCTGCGGCCCCTCGGTGGACGACTACCGCTGGACCGAGGTGCTCATGCGCGAGGCCGGCCGCTATATGGACGGACTGAGCCTGCACCACTACACGCTGCCCAACCCCGACTGGAACCACAAGGGTCCGGCCACCGGCTTTGACCAGGGGGCCTGGCTGAGCACCATGGACCGGGCGCTCTATATGCAGGAGCTGATCGACCGCCACAGTGAGATCATGGACCAATACGACCCCCAGCGGCGCGTGGCGCTGATCGTGGACGAATGGGGCGCGTGGTACGACGTGGAGCCGGGCACCAACCCGGGCTTCCTCTATCAGCAGAACACGATACGCGACGCACTGGTGGCCGGCGTTACGCTGAACATCTTCCACAACCGCTGCCAGCGCGTACGCATGGCCAACATCGCCCAACTGGTCAACGTGCTGCAGTCGGTGATCCTGACCGAAGGCGCGCAGATGCTGCGCACGCCCACTTACCACGTTTTCGAGATGTACCGCCCCCACCAGGGCGCGCGTTTGCTGCCCTTCGAGCTTTCCGCCGCACACATGAACTGGGGCGGCGGCACACTGCCCCGGGTGCACGTGTCCGCATCGGTGGACGACGCCGGCGCGGTGCACGTGAGCCTGTGCAATCTGGACCCCAACGACGCCGAACCGGTGGTCTGCGCGCTTTCGTCGGCGCAACCTTTCGCGACGATCGCCGGCCGGGTGCTGACCGCTGCCGCCATGGATGCCCACAACACCTTTGAAGCGCCCGACGCCGTGACGCCGGCACCCTGCGCCGACGCAAAACTGACCGCAGAGGGCTTCGCCGTGACGCTTCCGCCCCGGTCGGTTATGGTTTTGACCCTGAAATGACGATGGCGCACGAAAGGCATTACTGCCGGATCTGCGACACGGCTGAAATGGTGGAAGAGGCCCGGGCGCTGGTGCGCGAATACGTGGCTTCGCTGCCGCCCGAGGCCTGCGTGGATGACGACACATATGCCCGCCGCCTGACCCGCTGCGACACCTGCCCGCACCTGAGCGGCGGCGACACCTGCACGCTGTGCGGCTGCCTGCTGCCGGTGCGGGCGCGGCTGCGCGCCAAGGGCTGCCCGGACCCCTCAGATAACCGATGGGCCGCCATTTGAGCAAGTAGGAATTACATCTACCACCCAAAACCGAAGCTGCATCTCATGGGGTGCAGCTTTCTTTATCTCACTCCAGAAAAGCATGATACAATGATCGATGAAAGCAAAAAAACGAAAAGGAGACAAACGATGAGACCGGATGTCGGCGTAGGCTTGTTCGTGGAAGACGTTGGGAAGATGGTCGCTTTCTACCGGGATGTGCTGTTGTTTGAGACCGACTACAGCGAAGGGCCCTTTGCGTCCTTTCAGACGAGCAACGGCGTTTTTTTCATGTTCGATCGCAAGCAGTTTGCCAGGGACATCGGCGAGGCCTACAGCGCACCCAGGGGCATCAATCAGACGATGGAGATCGCCATCAAGGTCGATGGCGCCGAAGAGGTGGACAGAGAGTACCGCCGCCTGATGGCGCTGGGTGTGAAGTCCGTTACCGAACCGGCCACCCAGCCCTGGGGGCAGCACAATTTCTTCATCGCGGACCCCGAGGGCAATCTGATCGAATATGGGGATTGATCATTGAGGATAGACACATTGATGTAGAACAGGTCAAACCTCGCACCAAGGAGACTGTATGCAATTCCTCTACGGCACCGGCAACCCAGCCAAGCTGACCAGCATGCGCGACATGCTGCGGGGGCTGCCGGTGACCATCATAGGCCTGCGGGACTTGACGATATCCTTTCCCGATGTTGACGAGACCGGAAATGACCCGCTGGAAAACGCCCGCATCAAGGCCGAGGCTTATCACGCCGCCTGTGGGCTGGCCGTATTCTCCTGCGATTCAGGGCTGTATATCGAGGGATTGGACGACACCAGACAACCCGGCGTGCGGGTGCGCACGGTGGACGGCCGCCGCCTGGACGACGGGCAGATGCTCTCCCATTACGGCGCGCTGGCACAGGAGCTGGGCGGCAGGGCCATCGCCCGATATCGAAACGCCATCTGCCTGATCGACGAACGTGGCCGCCGCTACGAGGCCTACGACGGCTCCATCTGGTCGGAGCGCTTCGGCCTGTGCACCAAGCCCCACCGCGACCGCGTGGAGGGCTTCCCGCTGGACGCTCTGTCCATCGAGCTTGCCACAGGCAGATACTACTATGATCTCAAGGGCTTTGACTGGCTGGCCAACCAGAGCCCCGAGGCGGCGGGCTTCCGGGCGTTCTTCGAGGGGGTGCTGCGCGGTCAGAGCGAGTGAGCCTACCCTTTTACCTCTCCGGTATTGCGGCACACAGGCAATGCATAGCCTCGCTCCTGCCTTGCCCGCCTTAACATTCAAAAAGGGACCTCTCAGCGTCTGCGGAGAGGTCCCTTTGATACTTATATACATGCCTACTGGTTGGTCGCACCGCCGATTTTTTTCAGCATCGGCTTAAGCCCCTCGGTCACCTGCACCGTGCCGTCGGGGAACACCCACAGGGCCTCCACGCCGGGCAGCGTTTTTACATATGCCAGGCCGTCCTCATAGGGCAGTATGAACAGCAGCGTATCCAGAAAATCCGCATAGCCCGAATCCGGCGTGACGACGCTGACCGCGCGAAAGTGCGTGGCGCTCATCAGCGTTTCCGGGTCGATGATGTGGTTGTATGCCTTGCCTTCCACGATGTAGAAGCGCTGATAGTCGCCGGCGGTGGTCACCGACTGGTTGGTGCAGAAAACCGTGTCCAGCGTAACCTCGTCGGATGTACCGGCCTCGGGCTTGCTGGGGTCGGTGATGCCCACACCCCACTTGCTGCGTTTGCCGTCCAGCGGCGAGCCGCCGACACGCACATTGCCGCCGGAGCTTATGATGAAGCTGTTCCATCCGGCGGCCTCCAACTCCCGGGCCACAATCTCGGTGGCGTAGCCCTTGGCCACGGAGCCCACGTCCAGCGCCATGTCCGGGTCCTCCAGAAATACCGTCTGGTTGGCCTCGTCCAGTATCAGCTTGTTCAAATCAGTGTGCCCGGCGGCGGCGCGCAGCTCATCCATGGGCGGCAGCTTGGCGTTGGCGGGGTCATCGAGCCCGGCATCACGATAGTCATGCCATATCTTAAGCACCGAGCCCATGGCGATGTTGATGCCGGCTGGAGAGTTCTGGCACCAGTCGCGGCTGGTCTTGAGCATCGCAAACAGATCGGGGTGCACGCGCACCGGCGCTTTGCCCGCGTTGTCGTTGATGGTCTTGACGTTGTTCACGCCTTCGTAGTCGTTATACTGGTCATACAACCGGTTGAGCTCAACGAAACGATCCTGGGCACGCTGCACCCAGGCGTCAAACTCCTTCTCGGTCTTGGTATAACCCATGACCTGTATGACCGTGTCGAAGGTGTTGAAGAATTCAGCCGAATATTTCTTGTAGGCGTTGGAGCCGCAGCCGGCCAGCGGCACGCACAGCAGCGCCGCAACGAGCAACGCGATGAATCTGGGCAACCTGCTCGTGAATACCTCCCGCTGTCGCTGGCGACCGATGCGGCGCATGGGCGCAATTTGACAGCTTAACCTGTTGGTGAAAATCTAAAAAGAGAAATCCCCTCATGTTTCAGAGGGGATTTCCCGTTAGGGTTTCTTACTTGGCGTTGGCGATGGCGGCGGTGGCCACTTCGATGTAGTCGGTTACCTTGATGGTAGCGGTGGAGGTCAGGTCGGCCTCAGCGGAGACAACGCCGCCATCTTCGGTGGTCTTGGTCTTCATGTTCTTGATCTGCTCAGCGGTCTTGCCAACCATCCACTTCTGGATGGCGTCCTGCTGCTCCCACCACTCACGGCCGATGCCGGAGGCCTTCTTCATGCCGTACTTGTCGCCCAGCTCGCGCTTGGTCTGGAAGACGGTGTCCTTGGGGGTGGTCAGCTTGCCAGCCTCGTCGAAGGCGACGGTGGATTGCACGGTGTCGATGTAGATCTTGACGACCTTGCCATCCTTGTCCACGGTCACAGAGCACATCACGGTGTCGGCCTGAACCTTGCCGGACTTGACGCCGTCTTTTTCGGCGAGGTCAGCGGACTTGGCCACGGTGGTCTTGCTGGCGAAGCCGAGCTTGAGGTCGCCACCGGTGCTGCTGCAGCCGGCAAAGGCAAACACAGAACCGAGAACGAACAGGGCGACGAGGGCAATGGCGGAGATCTTCTTCATGTCTTTTCCTCCCAATATTTCTTGGTGATGGTCTATCCTGACGGGTTTGACCCGTTTCACCCATGTTAAGGGGTATTGCCTGTGGGATGCTGGAGCGGCCTCACAAGCTTCTGTGTGACATCTGCTCGCCGCCACGGCGACGACCGGCAATACTACCGCATCGGCGCGCCGACGCTTCTCAGTATTGCCTGCAACATATGCCGGCCGTCGCTTGGGGGCAGCTTTTCCAGCTGCTGCGCGGCGCGGTCCAGCTGGGCGCACATCATGTCGGCAGCCTGGCCCATGGCCCCCGCCTTGCGGGCAGCCCGCAGCAGCCCCGACGCCAGGCGAGCCGTGCGCCTGCCCTGCAGGAAACCATCCAGCCGCGCCCGGTAGGCTGCGTCTTGGGCGGCCAGCAGCACCGGCAGCGTCACAATGCCCTCCATGAGGTCGTGGCCCGTGGGCTTGCCCGCGGTGTCGCCGTCATGCTCGATGTCTAGCAGGTCGTCGCGGATCTGGAAGGCAGCGCCAAAACGCATGCCAACATGCCACAGGCGCTGCACATCCTGCTCTGGCAGGCCGGCGCACTGGCCACCCACGGCGCAGGCCGCCGCAAAGAGGATGCCGGTCTTGCTCATGACGCGCTTCAGGTATTCGCGCAGGCCGGGCACCGTGCCGCGGCCCAGGTATTGGCCCACCTCGCCCATGCACAGCGCCTCGATGGCGGAACTGACGCGGCCCAACCGGTCTGAGGGCAGATTGCTGCGGCTCAGCAGCTTCATGGACTTGGCCAGCAGATAATCACCGGCATAGATGGCCACATGGTTGCCGTGCAGGCTGTGCAGCGTGGGCGCGCCGCGGCGGGTGCCGGCGTGGTCTATCACGTCGTCGTGGGCCAGCGTGGCGGCGTGCAGCACCTCCATGGCGGCGGCGGCGTTCAGCGCCGTGCACCGGTCATAGTTGCCGCAGAATGCCGCCGAGAGTGCCATGGCCGGGCGCAGGCGCTTGCCGCCGCCCAGCACCAACGCGCCGGCGGAGCGCTGTATCTCGTTTCCGTTGCCAAACTCATCGGCCAGCAGCGCCTCCAGGGCTTGCAGCTCAACTTGGAGCCGCGGCAGCTGTGCGTAGAGGGAATGCTCCATACTCACGTATCCTGCTCAGGCCACTCCCTGCCGCGCTTGAGGGGGAAGAACACCTTGATGCGGCGGTTCTTCCAGTAGTATTCCCAGGCTCTGGTGAACCACGGAATCGCATAATAATCCAGGCCGAAAGCGCGGCCTGCGCCACCCAGGCATACGATGGAGGCAAAGGCCATCCACCACGATTCCAAATACAGGCCCGTGGACGTGACGAACATAGCCAGCAGTATGCCGGAGCCGGCGGCCGCCACGAAGGTGAAGAGCCCGCCCAGCAGCATCAAGCCAATGACGACTTCCGCCAGCGTGATGACGATCTGGAAGAGCATCTCCCATGTTTGGCTGCTCAATGCCCAGCCCTGGATCAGCCAGGGAACAAAGTTGAAGGAATCGAAGTGCAGCACGTTGATCTTGCCGAAGATGGCTTCGGAGATCGCATTGCCCTCCACCAGCGTGCTGGCCTTGCCCAGGATGAACTGCACAACCTTGAGGTTGACATCCACCAGCGTATCCATACGCAGGGCAGTGCCGCCGGCGGTGGCGGAGGTGGCGACGTCGGTCAGCTCATAGCCGCGGGCCATGCCCATGAACTCAGCCAGACGCGGCGAGCTCAGCCAGCCTTCGGTGATCTTCTGAATGCCTTCATACAGCCAATAGCCGCCCAGGAACATGCGCAACGGCACCGTCCACCAGGCCTGCATCTTGCGGGTGTAGTGCTGTTCCACCAGCGTCATGTCCTGCCTGCGGTGCACAAGCTCATCCTTCAGATAGCGGGCCGGGCCCCGGAAGCCCATGATCTCGAACAGGTAATGCACGTTGACCATGAATTTCATGACCAGAGACAGCCACGAGGGCAGGCGCTTGCCCATGATCTCGCTGACGGCGAAGTAGTTGCCGATGCACACCATGGTGCCGTGGAACTTCACGGTGACCTTCTCGGGCTTCTGCCCGCGGATGTGGCGCAGGA
>JAEZSC010000007.1 GCA_023422005.1 Bacillota bacterium
CCGGGTCGGTCGTGTTGACCTCGCGGCTGTAGTCAAAGGAGAAGCCCAGCGCCTGCAGCTGCGTACGGAACCGGTCCGTGTTGTTCTTGGTCACCACGGCGGGCTGTATGTTGTTCTTGATCGCATAGTTCTCCGTGGGCAGGCCAAAGGCATCCCAACCGATGGGGAAGAGCACGTTGTACCCTTCCATGCGCCGCTTGCGGGCGATGATGTCCATGGCGGTGTTGCTGCGGGGGTGCCCCACGTGCAGCCCCGCGCCCGAGGGATAGGGGAACTCGATCAAGCCGTAGAATTTGGGCTTGGAAAAGTCGTCGGTGGCGCGGAACACGCCCTCCCGCTCCCAGGTTTCCTGCCATTTGCGCTCGATGTCTTGCGGCGAATACGCGTCCATAGCCATAGGGGGTGCCTCCTCGTACAATAAAAAAACACCGTCGCCTGCCAGAGGCGATGGTGCTCGCGGTACCACTCTGTTTAGGGCTTTCAGCCCCTTCTTAGCGGGCTATCAAGCCCTTCTCGTTATATCGGTCGAGCCTCCGGCCAAGCCTATTTGCACACAGCCATGGCGCACGTTCGGTTGGCTGCTCCGGGGCGAGTGCACCCATCCTCCACCCTGCCGCCTCGCACCATCCGGCGGCTCTCTGCGTGGGCTTCAGCGGGCTTGTTCCCCATCCTCGCATTGTTTATTATCGTATTATATGCTCGCCTTAAAGCCTTGTCAACCGGAAACGCGGCAAGAATCGTTTCACTCGTGGCGCCGTTTCGCTGCGAAACGGTAGCAATTGGTAACCGGCGATGATATTATTATATTTGCAAACGCTTTAACGAAATCCGCTCTGTGACCGCAGTGTTGACGGAAAGCCAACGGAAAGGGGACAGCGCCATGCAAAAACCTCAGAATGATCGGACCTTCTCCTCCATCGGCATCCTCGCCTTCGTTGTGGCGCTGCTGGTGGCCGGCGCGCTGGCGGCTGCGCCCGCCATCGGCACATTGGTCCTGAGCTTTCAGGAATACAGCATGGCTCAGGGGTTTTCCAGCCCCTTTGTCGGGCTGCGCAACTACCAAACCCTCCTGCAGGCCCATGGCTATGGCCTGTCGGTGCTGCACTCGGCGCAGTTCGCCGGACTTTCAGCGCTGACGCTGCTGGCGGCGGGCGCGCTGGCGGGCTATGCGCTGCGGGCGCTGGCCCCGCGGTGGCTGCGGCACGCGCTGTGCACGCTGCTTTTGATCCCGCTCCTGGTGCCCGGCGAGTTTTGGGCGCAGGCGTTCTTCGCCGTGTTCCCCACGACGGCCGTGCAGTCGATGGTTGCGCTGGCCTTGTGGTGCGGCGTCAAATATGTGGGCCTGGCGGCGTTGCTGACGACGGCTGCCTTAGGCCACGGCAACCGCTCAACCACGCTGCCGCTGCTGTCCGCCGCAGCGGTGGCGTTGGGCCTCTTTGCCCTTCTGGGCCTGCAGGATTATGCCTTCCTGCGGCAGATGTCGCCGCTTTCGGCCATGCGGGATAACATCGATCGGTTCATTTTTAACCAGGGAATCTTCGATTCGTCGTTCAGCATGGCTTCCGCCACAACGATGGTAGCCATCGCCCTGCGCGCCGTGCTGCTGGCGTCGGTGGCCTTCCCGGTGGCGGCGCTGTTGCGGCGGCTGTTCCCCGAGAATGCCGAAACCGCGCCAACGACAGGCAAGGACCGGGCACGCGCACTGCTGGCCGCCGGCGCGGTGGCGCTGGTTGGCGTCATCGTGCTGGCTGTGGCAGCCCGGAGCGGGGCAGCCGGCGGTCTGGCCGGCAATCTGGCAGTCTATCCGCTCTATGTGGCTCTGGCCCTGGTGGGGGCAGCGGCCAACACGGCGCTGTGCTTCTGCCTGGCGCGACCGCTCGTCACTGCAAAACCCGCCGCCCGGGTGGCCGCCACGGCAGCGATGCTGGCGCTGACGGCGCTGGGCGCGGTTCCCGTATCCATGGGTGAATTCATGCAGTTCCGCTATGGGGGTATGGTCAACACCTTTTTCCCGGTGCTGCTGAGCGGCATCGGTTCGACAATGGGCGTGTGGGCGCTGGTGTTCGCGGCCCGGGCCATGGGCGTGCGCACCGATGGGGAATGGTTCCGGCGCATGTGGCGGCCGGCGCTGGCGTTGCTGGCCATAGCTGCTGCCCTGCGCATGAACGATACAATGCCGTCCATGCTTTATCTGATGCAGCTGGATATGCTGCATCCGCTGTTGGCGATGCGCGTGGTCGCCGAGCAAGCCGGCCCCAGCGCGGCCAACTTCCCCTTGGTCACTGTGGTCACGATGGCGGTTCCGGTTGTTCTGCTGCTGGCCGTGCGCACGGTGTTCACCGAGCGGGAGACCGTGGGGCTGGCGGTACCAAGGAAATAGGTATTCAGCACCCCGACAGCACAAAACCCCCAGTCCCTGCGGGACAGCCCCCTTGTTAAGGGGGCCAAGGCAAGATCCTTGCCTCCCTTACAAAGGGAGGTGGCAGGCCGCAGGCCTGACGGAGGGTTATTCTCCAACTCTCAACCCGGGCTTTAATGGTCGGGCTGTTTTGCGGGCAATGTAATCACAAACCGGCTGCCAGTCCCGCCCGTTTCCTCCAAGCGCATCGTTCCGCCGTGCATCTGCACGATGCGCCGGGCGATGGCCAGGCCCAGGCCGCTGCCGCCGTCGCTGGGGCGCGCGGCTTCGCCGCGCACAAACTCGTCAAACACAGCGTCGCGTATCTCCGGTGCGATGCCCACGCCGTCATCGGCGATGATCAGTGTGACACCCTGGGGCGAGGCCGTCAGCCTCACCGTCAGCGTGGTGCCCGCAGGGTTGTATTTCACGGCGTTGCCCAGCATGTTGGTGATGGCCCGGCCCATCTGCGCGGCATCAAAGCGAACCGGAACGGCGCTCTCGGGGATGTCGGCGTCCAGAATTAAGCCATGGTTTTCGATTTCCAGATAGTTTTCCGCGATGAGCTCCCGCAAGAACTCGGCAAAGTCGCCGTCGGCGCAGCGCAGCTCGTAGCCGCCTTCCAGCGCCGAGTAGTGGAACAGGTCGTCGATGAGCTTGGTCATGGTCTGGGCCTTGTCCCGAATGTAATTCAGGTGCCTTTGCTGGCGTTCCGGGTCGGTCACCATACCGTCGCTTAATGCCTTGGCGTAGCCGTACACCGTGGTTACCGGCGTCTTGAGGTCGTGGGAGATGCCCATGAACAGGCGCTTCTTCTCCTCTTCCATGGCGGTCTTCTCGCGCTCGGCGGTCTGCAGGCGCGCGGCCAGGTCATTGAAGGCGTCGCGGATCTGAGCGAACTCCCGCTCGGCCTCGAAGTGCAGACGCACCGTCAGGTCTCCGGCGGTGATGCGCCCCAGGCCTTCGGCGATGCGCTCCAGCGGGGCTGCTATCTTCTTGGCCGTGATGCGGCTGTAGAAGGACACGCACAGCGCAAACAATGCCAGAAAGCTCACGACGACGCCCAACAGCACGAGCAGCATGACCCGCGCCGCGCCCATGCGCGGGTTGAGCACGCTGAAGAACCACGAAAGCTGGTTTTGCACATTCTCCCGGGGGATCTTGACCAGACACAGGTATTGGTTGCCGTCGCGGCCGCGGAAAAGCGTCGTGGAATAGAAATAGGCATCGTCCAGGAAGTTGGCGCTCAACTGCATGAACTCGCTGCCGTTCAGGCCACGGGCGATGTCATATTTGTCCGCATCGTCCCGCTTGTCGCCGATCACATAGACGACCTGCCCGTCGCGCAGGATCTCCACCCATCCCCCGTAGCGCAGGATATCGCGGGCGTCGATGCGCGTGTAGTCCGCCCGCACGACCATGGAAGCCTCCAGCTGCAGCTCGTAGAAACCGCCGCTTAAGAGCGATGCCAGGCCGCGCATCAGCGTGGCCGAAAGCATCACCGATGCGACGATCAGCGCAAAAAAACTGATGTAGTAGCGGGTAATCGTATGGCTGAGACTGTGCTTCCTGCCGGCGCCGCGGTTCATCGGCTCACCCTTCCAGCTTGTAGCCCAGGCCGCGTATCGTCTTGAGATATTGCGGCTGTCGGCTGTCTGGCTCAAGCTTGTCCCGCAGGTTGCTGATGTGCACCATCACGGTGCCGTCGTCGGCCACCCAGGGTTCGCCCCACACGCTCTCAAAAATTTGCTTCTTGGTGAGCACCCGGTTGGGGTTGCGCATCAGGTAGTCCAATATACGGTATTCGGTCTGCGTCAGCGCCAGCAGCTCGCCGTCGCGGCGCACCTCGCAGGTGTTCTCGTCCAGCGTCAGCGCGCCCACGCGCAGCGCCCGTTCCCGTTGGGCCTGGGCCTCGGGGTTCAGCCGTGTGCAGCGGCGCAGCTGCGCCTGCACCCTGGCCACGATCTCCAACGGGTTAAAAGGCTTGGTCATGTAGTCGTCGGCACCCAGCTCCAGGCCCAGAATCTTGTCGCGGTCCTCCCCCTTGGCGCTGAGCATAATGACCGGCAGCGGATACCGCTCGCGGATGCGGCGCACCAGCGCGTAGCCATCCATGCCGGGCATCATGATATCCAGAATCGCCAAGTCGATGCCGCCGCGCTGAATGCGCTCCCACGCGGCCACGCCGTCGGCGGCACGCTCCACGGCGATGCCGTCCTTCTCCAGATACAGCTCGATGAGCTCGGCGATGTGCTCGTCATCGTCGGCAATCAATATGGTGGGCATAGCGCACCTCCCCGCTCATGCTTTCATGATCGTATTTTACAACATTTTTCATGCGGGGAGTGCGAGGGAACCTTAAGGTTGCGTAAAGAGTGGAAACCGGACGACAATTTGCAGGTTATAGCTGGTATCTTTTATAATGAGGCGCGAAGTAAGGATTTTTACCGGGGGAACTATGGGTTACAGCATACTTCTGTTTGACTTGGATGATACGTTGCTGGATTTCGGCGCAAATGAAGCGGATTCGCTGAACAAATTGTTTCAGCAGCATGGATATGCATTTACCGACGAAGTCTTCCAGGTATACAACTCCGTCAACAAACAGCTATGGTCTGATTATGAGCATGGAAAGATCGCATTAAGCGATGTGCTGAACACTAGATTTTCGCAGACCATGTCAAGGCTGGGAGAAGTTGTGGATGGCGTTGCATGGGAGAACATGTACAGAGAGCTACTTGGCAATGGTTGCCAGCTTATGGAGGGCGCGTTGGAGCTGTGTCAGAGCTTATCCGCAGCCCACAGGTTGTTCGTGATAACCAACGGTGTAGCCAAAACGCAGACAAAGCGGCTAAAGCAGTCCGGCTTATACGAATTTTTCGAAGATATCTTTGACTCACAGAGCATTGGCTTTCAGAAGCCATCCAAAGAGTTTTTCGATTATGTGATAAGTCATATCAAGGACTTTCATACCAAGGATGCGCTGGTTATCGGTGATTCACTCAATACCGATATCAAAGGCGGCATTCAAGCAGGGATCGATACCTGTTGGATCAACAGCAAGTCTCAAAGCGGATCTACGGAAATTCGAAGCACCTATACGATCAAAAGCTTAGCGGAACTATATGACATCTGCACCCCGCCAAAATGAGAGCTTCCGCGGGGGAAGAACTCCCCTCCCCCGCGGACGGCCTATTCGACACTCTTAAGCGAGCTCACCATATCGATCTTCTTGAAACTCCTGAGCATCCCCAGGTTCACGATGGCCGCGAAGGCCGCCGTGAGGCCCGCGGAGTACAGGTAGCTGGGCAGCAGCACGTCGCGGCCAAACATGATGAAGTCCACCTCCACCGTGAGGATCACATAGCGCTGCAGCAGCACGCCCAACCCCAAGCCCAGCAAAATGCCCAGCACCGTCAGCACGATGTTCTCCCGGTACAGATAGGCCGCCAGCTCCCCGTCGTAGAAGCCCAGCACCTTGATGGTGGCCAGCTCCCGGCGGCGCTCCTCCAGGTTGATCGTGTTCAAGCTGAAGAGCACAACGAACAGCAGCAGCGCCGCCGACACGATGAGCACCATGACCACATACCGCAGGGCGTTGATGACCTTGTCGATGGCCTCTCGGGATGTCGAGGTGAAGTTGACTGCGCTGACAGCCTTCTGGTCCAGCAGCCGCCGGGCCATCTCGTCGGCGCCGCCGGGCTGCAGATGGCACAGCAGCTCGTTGACCTCGGGTTCACTGCCATAGAGCAAGCGATACAAAGCCGGCGAGAGATAAACGGTGTGGTTCAGGTAATTCTCCGTTATGCCGGACACCCGCACCTGCATCTGCCGGTCACCGTCGTGCAGCGTCAGCGGGTCTCCTTCTTTGAGCTTGAGCAATTGGGAAAGCTTCTCTGTGACCACAGCGCCGTCGTCGCCCAACGTCAGCGGTTTTTGGCCAACGCGTTGGCGCAGGTGGATCACGCGGGCAAAGCCCTCATCCAAAGGCACAGCCCGCACCACGGTCTTGGTGACGCCGTTGGCGCTTACGTCCATCACATCCCGCTGCAGCGCCGCGCTTTCAACCACCAGGCCTTCGGCGTGTACGGCGTCCAGCGCGGCCTGCAGATCGGCGCTCTGGGCGTCGCCCTTCAGCGTAACCTGCATGTCGTACACCGAGATCTCCTCGAATTGCTTGGCGCCGATGGCCAGTATGGCATCGCGCAGGCCGAAGCCCGTAAACATCAGCGCCGTGCAGAAGCCCACGCCCAGCACCGTCATGACCAGGCGCTTCTTGTACCGGAACAGGTTGCGCATGCTGACCTTCTGGGAAAAGTTCAGGCGCTTCCACAAGGGCGTGAGCCGCTCCAGCGCGATGCGCCGGCCGCCGTGGGGAGCCTGGGGGCGGATGAGCTCCGCCGGGGAGCTGTGCAAGGAGCGCAGGCACACGAGGAACGCCGGCGCCGCCGTCGTGAGCACCGCCGTGGCCAGCGACAGCATGGCGGTGGACGGATAATAGCCGATGTGGAGATTCGGGATGGCATACAGATAGCTGTAGGCATTGAAGATGACCCGAGGGAATAGGTTGATGCCGGCCAGCAGCCCGCCCACGCCGCCCAGCAGCGAGGCGGACACCGCATACAGCAGATAGCGCCGCGCGATGGCAAAGTTGCTGTACCCCAGCGCCTTATAAGTGCCAATGACGCCGCGGTCGCTTTCCACCAGACGGGTCATGGATGTCATCGTGACCAGCACGACGACCAGGAAGAAGATCAACGGGATCACCGAACCGATGGCGTCCATGCGCTCGGCATCCTGACGCAGGCTCACGAAGCCGGGGTTGGCATCTTCATCCAGCACATACCATACGGGCTTCTTGAGCTGTGCCAGCTTCTTCTCTGCGTCGGCCAGATCCCGCTCGCCGTCGGCAATCTTGCGCTGCGCGTCCGGCAGCTCTTCGTTGTATTCCCGCAGGCCGTCGGCATACTCGGTCTCGCCGTCCTGAAGCTTTTGCAGGGCATCGTCCAGCTTCTTGCGGCCATCCACCTTGGCCTGGGCCAGCTTCTCACGGTTGTCTTGCAGCTCTTTCTTGGCGGCGTTGAGCTTGGCCTTGGAGGAGGACAGCTTTCGGGCCGCGGCGGCAAACTCGGTTTCGGCCTGGGCGCGGCCCTGGGCCAGTGCCTCGCTCTGGGCCTGCAGCTGGGCCGCGGCCTCGTCCAGCTGCGCCTTGGTCTGGGCCAATTGCGCGGCAAAGGCCTGCGCGGCCCCTTGGGCTGCGGCCACGGCCACAGGGTCCGTGGGGTTGGCCGCATAGGCGCTCAATGCAGCGGATAGCTCTGGGGCAGCGCTCTGCAGCGCCTGGGCAATGGCGGCCACGGTGGCCACAGCCTCCGGCGCGGGCCCCGCCGCCAGCGCGGCGTTCAGGCTGTCGCTGGTAGCTTTGCCCTGCTCATAGGCTGCCTGCCCCGCCTGCCACTGGGCCTGGGCCGCGTCCAGCTGCGCCTGGGCCCCGGCCAGCTGCCTGTCGCTGGCGGCCTTGGCCTGCTTGTATTGGCGCATGCCGGCGTTGTACTGGCTGAGGCCCTTGTCATATGCTTTCTGGCCGTCGTCCAGCTGGCTCTGGGCATCGGCGATCTCATCCTCGAATTCCTTCTGCCCGTCGCGGTAATCCTTCCAGCCCTGGTCCAGATCAGCCCGGGCATCCTCCAACTCCCGGCGGGCATCGTCCAGCTTCTGCTTGCCGTCCTCCAGCTCCCGCCTGGCGTCGTCCAACTCGGCCTGCGCCTCCCGGCGGATGTCGCCCAGCCGCAGGTCCGCCCGCTCTTCGCCGGCGGCTTCCAGCGCGTCCTTGGCCGGCTGCAGCGCGTCCAGATAGGCGTCGGCAAAGCGCGACAGCCCCGGCACGCCTTCCACTGCCAGAGCCACTTCGGTATAAACCTCCATGGTGAAATCCTGCTCGGGAATGTAGAGATAGCCGCCCACGCGGCCGCTGCCCACGGCACTGGAGCCGCGGTCATGGGAGATGTACAGCGGGCTACGGGCCGCGCCGACGATCACATAGCTATCCCGGCTCACGGTGTCGCTCAAAGCATCGTCGGTGCCGCTGGCCAAGTGGATCGTGTCGCCTATCTTGAGCCCCATGGCGTCCAGCAGCAGCGGGTCGGCCAGGCATTCGCCGCCGGAGCCGGGCAGGCGGCCCTGGATGAGCTCCGGGCGGTTGAGCCGGTCGTCGCCGGCCAGCGAGTGCAGGCGGATGGTCCAGCTGTCCTCGGCCGCCAGAGCCAGCACATCGGCGGAATAGCCGACCTCCATACGGGCGATGCCCGGCGTGGAGCGGATGGCGTCCAGGTCGTTCCCATCAAAACCCATGGTGGAGACGACCCGCAAATCCATGAAATCCTGGCCGGCCAGGTAGCTCTCGGCGGTGGCGCGCATGTCCGGCCCCGTGGCCCGCAGGCCCGCGAAGAAGGCCACGCCCAGCGCCGTAATCAGCAGGATGGCCATATACCGGTTGAGCGTGAACCGGATCTGCCGCAGGTTGTCCTTGAGCTGCGCGCTTCTCATGGGGTTCACCATTCGATGTTCTCCACAGGCACGATGACTTCATTGCGGGCCACGTGGTCCGCGCGGCCGTTGCGGATATGAACAATTCTGTCTGCCATCGGCGATACAGCCTGATTATGGGTGATGACGACGACGGTCATGCCCCGACTGCGGCATGTGTCCTGCAGCAGGGCCAGCACGACCTTGCCGGTGGCGTAGTCCAGCGCGCCGGTGGGCTCGTCGCACAGCATGAGCTTGGGGTTCTTGGCCAGCGCACGGGCAATGGCCACCCGCTGCTGTTCGCCGCCGGAGAGCTGCGCCGGGAAATGGTCCATGCGGTCCTTAAGGCCCACTTCCTCCAGCACCTGCGCGGCGTCCAGCGGGTCCGCGCAGATCTGCGAAGCAAGCTCCACGTTCTCCAGCGCCGTCAGGTTGGGTATCAGGTTGTAGAACTGAAACACGAAGCCGATGTCCCGGCGGCGGTAGGCGGTCAGCTGCCGCGGTGTATAGGTGTCCACACGGGCACCGTCCACAAGGATGCGCCCGCCGTCGCAGCGGTCCATGCCGCCCAATATGTTGAGCACCGTGGTCTTGCCCGCGCCGCTGGGGCCGGTCACCACTGCCAACTCGCCCTTATCGATGTCAAACGTCACGCCGTCGGCGGCCTTTACGACGACCTCGCCGGTGTGATAGTGCTTGGTTACTCCCTGCAAAGAAATGAAGCTGTCGGCCATTCTCTCTCCCTGATCGATGATCTGTTCACAATTATTTAGGGTCTGCTGAATCGTTCTGTCAATCAAGAGTCCCTATAGTTTTCCTCGACTTCTCATAACAACTATTTAAGACTTGTACAAGGATTCCTCTCATTCTGCTGGCAACCCTTGCTCTGGCTGATACCATAACCTGCCGCAGACCCTTCAAAATCCTCATCCACCCCTCAATAAAGCCCCTGATATTAAGCACTACTAGTTTGAGGGGTAGATTCGCATTTTGATAAAGCACGCTGACAAGTCAGCAAGCCTTATTTAACATTCTGTTGATTTATCATCACCTGTTCATTATAATGAGCTCAACACAAAATGCAACCGACAAAAGCGACTCCAGGTGTGCCTTTGGCGACACCGCTTTCCGGTTTGTTCAGCAATTTAAGAAGTCTTTAGGAAAAGAGGGCGGCATGAAAAACGACCGGGTTGACCGGCGGGTAAGGCGCACCAAAGCGCAGCTGGTGTCGGCGCTGACGACGCTTCTGGCGCAAAAGGAGCTCAAGGACATCTCGGTCATCGAGCTTACGCGGTTGGCCGATGTCAACCGCGGCACGTTTTATCTGCACTACCGCGACACCTATGATCTCTTCGCCCAACTGGAGGGCGAGCTGCTGGACAGCTTTCTTTCCATCATCGACCGCTACCGGGGCCAGGCGCCGGTCTCCTGGCGCAGCGTCATGCAGGAGCTGTTCACCTACATCGAGGGCAATGCACCGGCCTTACAGGCGGTGCTGGGGGCCAAGGAATCCACGTTTCTGAGCCGCACCATCGAGCTAGTGAAGCCCACCAGCGAGGCTGAGTGGCGTAAGGTCTTCGGCGGCGGCAATGCCCAGAGCTATGAGTATTGCTATGCCTTCATGACCAGCGGCTGCGTAGCGCTGGTGGGCGGCTGGTTGCGCGGCGGCCGGCGCGAATCCGCTCAGCAGATGGCAGCCCT
This sequence comes from Bacillota bacterium, assembly GCA_023422005.1. Classification (GTDB taxonomy): domain Bacteria; phylum Bacillota; class Clostridia; order Christensenellales; family UMGS416; genus JAEYRA01. The sequence goes on from JAEZSC010000007.1 coordinate 10,625, forward strand.
GGCCGAGCGGCTGATGTCGGCGTGCACGAGAGAGGTTTCGCCATAGGCCCTCTCCCAGCCCCCATACCATCTCCTATGCAGGGCAAGGGCTCTGCCCTTGCCGAACCCAGCGGCAAGGGCAGAGCCCTTGCCCTGTAAAAAAAATCAGGATGGCCGTATGCAATATGGCCCTACGTATGCGGCATGGAACAGGAGCCAAGCCGAATCCCACGGTCCATATCATCCGCAACAACGGTACACCAGGCTCAACGCTAGGCCGCAATCGCCTCTTCGTCCTTATAGAAGCATGTAATGATTGTATATCCCAACAGAACTTCTGCAGCGGCCGGAACATAGCGGTTCGACAACACAGTAAAAACAATTTGAGGCAGTGTGACCTGGATACTCGTCCAGAGAAGCAGCGAGCATACCACCAAAACGGCACAAGGGATACCGACAATCAAAAGCTTATGGATATCGATTCTCCATTCACCCTTCCTGGCAAACTGTCGCAGAACAGAGTCGCTTCCGCCCAACAGCCCTAAAGCGAAATATACCACTGGAATCCACAGGACATACGGCATGCTGCTGTATGTCCTGCTGATCTGCGCGTCCAGCCATTCCAAAAGCCTGTGGCCCTCAGTCACCGCAACAGCCAATACCACCAGGTACACGATATAGCCAACTGTTTTTCTGGCGCTTCTCATGATTGGCCCCTCGTTTCACTAGAGACATCAGCCAGATTATATATCTCCGTCGCCAGAAAGGCAATTCAAATGATCGCTTTCGGACTTGATTCTATGAGTTGGTTCTCCTGCGCACCCATTTGACAACCTCCCACCACAAGGTGCCCGCCCCCGCTACACCCACAGCCAGCGCCAGCAGGCCGGGGGTCAGCGGAGCCGTGAAGGCCACCGTGCCTACTGCGGGCACATACAGCAGCGCGGCCAGCGCCAGCGCCACGGCGGCGGCGGTGAGGCCCACCGCCGGGTCCAGCGCGCCGTGCAGCAGGCTTTGGCGTTGGGAACGGTTCACCAGCACCGAGAGCAGGTTGCACAGCACCAGCACCACCAGCGCGAAGGAGCGCGCCTGGTCGGCGTCCACGCCCGCACCCAGCAGAAGCGCGTAGGGCAGCATCACGGCCAGCAGCGCCACACCGCCCTGCAGCAGCGACTGCGCCAGCAGGCCCCGGCTCATCAGCGGCTCCCGCGGGGAGCGGGGCGGGCGCTCCATCACGTCGGGCTCGGCGGGCAGGCGCTCGAAGAGGATGGAACACGTGGGGTCTATGAGCAGCTCCAGCAGCACCACATGCACAGGCATCAGCAGCGCAGGCAGCCCCAGCAGCGGGCACAGCAGCGCCGCGAAGGCGATGGGGATGTGCACGACCAGCACATAGCCGATGGCCTTGCGAATGTTGTCGTAGATGCGCCGGCCGTCGCGCACGCTGCCCACGATGGTGCCGAAGTTGTCGTCCAGCAGAACCATGTCGGCGGCCTCCCGGGCCACCTCGGCCCCGCGGGAGCCCATGGCGATGCCGATGTCGGCGTATTTGAGAGCCGGCGCGTCGTTGACGCCGTCGCCGGTCATGGCCACCACTTCGCCGCGGGCTTTGAGCGCCGTGACAATGCGCATCTTGTGGGCGGGCAGCACCCGTGCGAAGATGTTGACGCTGCCCAACCGAGCGGCGAGTTCTTCGTCGCTCATGGCCTCCAGCTCGTCACCGCTGATGGTGTCGCCGGCGGGCAGACCCACCCGGTCAGCGATGCTGCGGGCGGTGGTCGGGTTGTCGCCGGTGATCATGACAATGCGGATGCCCGCCCGCAGGCATTGGGCCAACGCCTCGGGCACGGCGGCGCGGGGCGGGTCGGCAAAGGCCAGCAGGCCGGCGAAGCGCATGGTGTCTGGCTGCAGTTCCTTGGCGTGGGCAGCTTCCCCCTCGGCCCATGCCACGGCCAGCACCCGGAAGCCCTTGGCTGCCAGTTCGCCCTGGCGATCCTGAAGCACGGCGCGCTCCTCATCGCTCAGGCGGCACAGGCCCAGCACGCTCTCCGGCGCGCCCTTCACCGCCAGCAGAGGCCCGCGGTGCAGCCCCCACAGGTGCCCCATGCGCCGCGTCTCGCTCTGGAAGGCGAACTCGCCCAACAGCTCGTGGGCGTGCAGCGCCTGCACATCCACGCCGGCAGCCCGGCCGCGGTCCAGCAGCGCCTGCTCCATGGGGTCATAGGCGTCGGTCTCGCTGGCCAGCACCGCCAGCCGCAGCAGCGCGGCCTCGTCCAGGCCGTCGGCGGGCAGCGCCGCCTCACAGCGCATGCGGTTCTCGGTCAGCGTGCCGGTCTTGTCCACGCACAGCACGCTTACCGCACCCAGCGTCTCCACCGAAGGCATACGGCGGATCAGCGCGTTGGCCCGGGCCATGCGCGCCGCGCCCAGCGCCAGGAACACCGCCAGTATGACCGGGAACTCCTCGGGCAGCGTGGCCATGGCCAGCGTGATGCCGGCCAGTATGCTGGTCGTGAGCCTGGCGGCGGTATCCCCGTCGGCGGTGCGCCACGTGAGCGCCGCCGCCAGCACCAGCAGCACCAATGCCACAACCACACACACCCGCACCAGCGAGCGGATCTGCCGCTCGATGGGCGTGGGGCGGTCCGGAGCGGCGGCCACAGCCTCGCGGATGCGCCCGAAGGCCGTGCGGCCGCCGGTGGCCGTCACGCGCACAGCGCCGCGGCCCTGCACGACCATGGAGCCGGTGTACACCCGGTCCCGCCGCCAGTGGGAGGCTTCGCCTTCATCGGCGGTGCACTTCCATATGATCTCGGGCTCGCCCGAAAGCGCCGATTCGTTGATGCCCAAATCATGGCAGGCCAGAATGTCGCCGTCGGCGGCCACGCGGTCGCCCTCACTTAAGAGCATCTTGTCGCCCACGGCCAGCTCCGCCGCGCCGATCATGCGCTCCACACCGCCGCGCACCACACGCACCCGGGGCGCGGAAAGGTCTCGCAACGCCTCCAGCGTGCGGTCAGTACGCCACTCCTGCAGCAGGCTGATGCCCGCCATGAAAGCCACAAAGAACAGCATGATGGCGCCGTCCATCCATTCGCGCAGCACGAAATAGATGAGCGCCGTGCCGCCCAGCAGCAGGAACATGGGCTCGCGCAGCACACTGCGCAGCCGTCGCAGCCAGGCACTGCGCTGGGGTTGGCTTTCCTCGTTGCGGCCGTGCTCCTGCAGCGCCTGACGCGCCTGTTCCTCGGTGAGGCCCGGATACCCGTCGGGCATGTTTTCCCAGTTTGCCATGGTCTTCCTCCATCCTGCGGTTTCCGGGGTACAAAAAACCCGCGGCACCGCATGCTATGCGGTCCCGCGGGTAATACCCGCTGCTGGCCACAGGCCAGCCCAGCCCCACGCGCCGCCGGGAAGCCCAGGGGCGGCGCATCGCCTGATCCGAATTATGATAACATTCTATGCGAATAGCATTGGTTTGTCAACCGGTTTAGAATACCCTAACATTCCCTCCAATGCGTCTGGAGATCTCAGCGCACTTTCTTCGGGTCATAATGGATGTAGCCGCCGTTCTCCAGCATATGCCGCTTGGCCTTCATTTCATACCACTGCCAGTCGCAGTCTCCAGCAGTGTCTCCGTTGAGGATTTCCCCGATGCCCTTCTTCATCGTATCGATGAACGAGGCCGGTGTGGGGCTGGCTTCCCGCACGTGGCCTCCGTACATACCATCGAAGGCCGGGCGCAGAGTATCCAGCGCGTTCAGGCTCGCGAGGTAGACAGAAAGCGGGGTGGAATGGTCCAGATGCATCCAAATACCATCGTTGATGGCATCGCCGGTGTAAAGCAGTCGCGCCATCCGGTCCAGGAGCGCAATGCTTCCCGGTGTGTGCCCGGGGATGGCGACGACTTCCAGCGTCACGCCGCCCAAATCGATTGCCGTGCCCGGCTCAAGAAAGCGAATCTCGCATTCCTCCCCCGTGGGTACGGGAGCTCCGCTTTCCCGCAGCGCCTGCTGCACAAAGCCCAGGTGCTCGCGGTAGATAGAGCAATCCCCCTGATGCATCCATGCCTCGGGGAAGAAGTGGTTACAGCCGATGTGGTCGAGGTGGCCATGGGTGTTCACCACCATGACCGGAAGCGAAGTCAGGCTGCGCGTGAGCTCCGCCAGGTCCTCCGCGCCGTTCAGCGTATCGATGAGCACGGCCCGCTCCTGCCCGCGTATGAGGTAGGCGGTGGAATGACCGTCGTCATCGATGAGGGTGGTATACACGTTGACAGGGTGGAGCCTCGTGCGGGTGTTCATGGCTTTCCCTCCTCATGTATGGGTTCGCTTCATAATGGATGGCTCAGCGTTTCTCTAGCGTTTCGCGTGGAAATCCATAAACCGGTTCCAGTCGTAGCGGCTGAAGTAATGGCTGCCGGACCGCAGATGATAACCAACATGCCCGTCATGCAGTGTGGCGCCGGGCTGGGGCAGCGTGCCATCGTGCACGAACCCCGGCTGCCCCAGCGCCTGCCACACCGGGGAGGCTGCCGCGCAGCTTAGAAATTCCGACACCGGGTCCGCCCACTGGTCCTCCTGGGCGCTGGCCACGGCCACCGCCCGCGGCGCGCAGGCCGCCAGCAGGAAGTGCTGGTCGAAGGGCGCTTCAGCCTCACGGCCGGCCCAGGCGCGGTAGTTGCCGCAGAACCAATGGGGGAACACGCTGGTGATGCGGTCGATGTTCTCCCCGACCTTGCCGCGGCTCAAAGCGGCGCCGCCGCAGCCGGATTCGTTGCTGCACACCAGGGCAAAGCGCTGGTCGTTGGCTGCGCACCACAGCGCCGTCTTGCCCAGGCGGCTGTGGCCGGCCACAGCCGCACGTTTGGCGTCCACCTCTGGCAGCGTCAGCAGCGCGTCCAGCGCTCGGGACGCAGCGTATGCCCACATGGCGATCTTGCCCCAGCCATCAGCCCCCCGGTATTCGGGATACAGCGCCGCCAGGCCGGAGGAAAAGCCGTCGTCCTCGTCACGGGTCACGTCATTGTAACAGAAGCTGGCCACGCCGAAGCCCCGGTCCACCAGTTCCTCCACCGGGCAATAGGCGCTGACCAGCTCCGGAAAGAAGCTGATGTGCACAAACACCGGCACAGGTTCCTGGCTGTGGGGCAGCACCACGTCCAGCGGAAAGGCGAAGGGCCCGCCCGGTGTGTCCCAACCCACGCTCAACCTCAGGTGCCGCGCCTTGCCGGCGAAGGCGTCGCCGTCCTCCCGCAGCGTCTGCACCCGCACCGGCGCGGCCTGCGGCGAATGCCCGAACATCTCCCGGCGCAGCAGCTCCAGAATGTCCTGCCGCCGCCGCGCCCATTGCGTGTCCACAGGCTCACCGCTCAGGGGCAGAAAAACCTCCGGCAGCGCCCGGTCCAACAACATCCGTTGCACGTCGTTCATCCTCCCTTTCGCGGCCGATGCTGCGGCATCGTCCGCGATTTAAACTACTTGTTCTTGGCTTTCCTTTATCGCCCGCCGCGCGTGTCGCCGGGCGATATCTTGACGGTTTATTCTCAAACTTCGTTCCTTAGAACGTTATTTCGCCTGCGGGCGTGTTCTTTTGCCTACCTCGTATTTGTTTTTGTTTCCCTCCGTCGGATGAACCGCCGTCGGGATCATACCATTCTTCTCATGCAAAGATTTTTTACAGCATTCCTTTCAGGCATTGGGATATAAAAACCGGCGGATATGCTTCATATAATACTCGCGGCACAGGCCGAAGAGCACCTCGAAGGCCACAAAGGCGACCTCCGCGCCGGGGATCAGCAGATGCGCCGGCCATTTCACGTTGAGCAGAAGCTCCCGGGCGAAGAAATACAGCGCGAACAGCACAACGTTGAACAGCACCGCCATGATCACCCACACCCACACGCGGCCCAACCGCTGCCACACGAACTCGCGGGCGATGCCGTACCAGCCGAAGAACACCGTGTAAAACAACCACACGTCCTGAAAGCCCACGACCGCCGCGCCCAGCAGTGATGTGGCCATGAAGCTCAAGGCCGCGTCCGCCCAGCGCCGCTCGGCGGCCAGCGCCACCGGCAGCAGGCTCAGCACAAACAGCGCCGACAGGTTGAAGTAAGGGAACGTGCGCACCGCCAGCAGCAGCACCACCGACAGCGCCGTCAG
>JAEZSC010000027.1 GCA_023422005.1 Bacillota bacterium
TTCCGTATGATTCTCGTATAATGGGGTCATAAGTGGTGAGAAGTGTATGACGGTGTAGGCCGGTGTAGCGGCGGACCGAAGGAAAGGAGGCGAGCAGGATGGTGTTCATGGGCGAATATGAACACACAATTGACCCCAAGGGTCGCATGTTCCTGCCCGCTAAATACCGCGACGCCCTGGGAGAAACCGTTGTGCTGATCAAATGGCCCTATCGCCGCTGCCTGTACGTGATGTCGCAGGAGGAATTCACCAATCTGTCTTCCAGCCTGAACAACGTGCCGCTGACCGATGAGGCGGGGCAGGACGTCAAGCGCCGCATCTTCTCCAAATCCACCGAGGTGGAGATGGACACCCAGAAGCGCATCCTGATTCCTCAAAGTTTCCGCGCTTTCGCCGGGCTGGAAAAGGAAGTCATCGTGGCCGGAGTGGACGACCATCTGGAGATCTGGAACCGCCAGGATTACAACGAAACCGACGGAGACAATGACGACCTCAGGGATGCCATGGCCAGCCTGCGCGGCCGCGGCTACAGCGTATGACCATGGGTACGGAGTTTTCCCATGTGAGCATCATGCTGGAGAGCTGTGTGCGCTGGCTGAACCCGGAGCCCGGGCGAACCATCGTGGATGGCACGCTGGGCGGCGGCGGCCACGCCGAGGCGGTGCTGGAGAAGCTGACGCCCGGCGGTACGCTGGTGGGTATCGACCGCGATGACGACGCCCTGCGTGCGGCAGGGCAGCGGTTGAGCCGCTTTGGCAGCGCCTTCGTGCCGGTAAAGGGCGACCACAAGCATATGGCACAGCTGCTGGACAATCTGGGCATCCATCATGTAGACGGCATCCTGCTGGACTTGGGTGTGAGCTCCTGGCAGCTGGACAGCGCCGAGCGCGGGTTCTCCTACAGCAGCGACGGGCCGCTGGACATGCGTATGGACCGCTCCCAGAGCCTGACGGCCTATGACGTGGTCAACGGTTATGACCAAAAGAGGCTGGCTCAGATCATCCGCGACTACGGTGAGGACCACTTCGCCAACCGCATTGCGGCGTTCCTGGCGGAGGGCAGGCAAAGGCAGCCCATCCGCAGCACCGTGGAGCTGGCAGAGCTCATCACCGCGGCCATACCGGCAAAGTTCCGCCGCCAGGGGCCCCACCCAGCCAAGCGCACCTTCCAGGCCCTGCGCATAGAGGTTAACGGCGAGCTGGCCGGCCTGGAGCAAACGATGGGGGAGCTCATCGATCTGCTCAAGCCCGGAGGCCGGCTGTGCGTCATCAGCTTCCATTCGCTGGAGGACCGCGCCGTCAAGCAAGCCATGAAGACCGCAGAGAATCCCTGCGTCTGCCCCAAGGACGCGCCGTACTGCGTGTGCGGCAGACAGCCCAGAGGACGCATGCTGACCCGCAAGCCGGAGATTCCGAATGAGCGTGAGCAGCAGGAAAACCCCCGAAGCCGCAGCGCCAAACTGCGGGTTTTTGAAAGAAGTTAACTGTTCTACCATAAAAGGAGCTGGAATAATATGTCAGTAGCACATCGGTCCAATCACGCGTATGATTACCGCGCGGCAGAGCGGGAGAGGGAGAGAAGCGCAAGCCATACCCAGGCACAGCCCCGGGTAGCCCAGCGCACTCAGCCTGTGGCGCTGCAGCGGGTGCTGCTGTTCGCGGCGGCGGTGCTGGTGGCGGCTGCTTGCATCGGCCTTCTGTTCCTAAAGGCGCAGGTGGCAGCGACGCAGCGCAGCATCAACGATACACAGAAAAACCTGACCAAGCTGGAGCGCACCAACAGCGAGTTGAGCGCCCAGATGGCCGCAGCCGAGAACATCAGCATCATCATGGACCGCGCCCAGGAGCTGGGCATGGGCACGCCCAAGCAGAGCCAGGTGCTCTATGTTTCCCTGGGCAGCCTGGATCGCACGGACATAAGCGCGAAGAAATAGGCCGGCATGGTGATCGCCTCCTAAGGCCCGCACAAGGGATCATCGGCGGGCGATTCACAGCAAGAAAGATATAACGTCTAGATCAAAGGGCATCACAGTGCCTTTTTGACAGAAGGGGTGAAGAATACCGGTGGCTCCGCCGAAGGTCAGCAGCAGAAGAAGAATATCCGTCATTGTGATCGCCATGACCACCGTGATGTTGCTGACCCTCGTGTTCCGCGTGGGTTATTGGCAGATTTATAAGGCCGATTGGCTCAAGCAGAAGGCAGCCGACCAGTGGACGCGGGAATTGACCGTAGAACCCAAGCGCGGCAGCATATTGGATACCTATGGCACGGTGCTGGCTCAGAGTGCAAGCTCTTACATGGTGGTGCTGCGCCCCAAGGAGATCGAGGATTACGCCAAGAAGCAGGCGCTGAAAAACAATGACCCCAATTATGCCCAAACGCTTTCCAAGGAGCTTGCCTCGCTGCTGGGCGTGGATGAAGCGCTGGTGCTGCGCCGGGCACTGGACACCAAGAAGTCCGAAGTGCTCATCAAGCGCCAGATCACAACGGAGGAAAAGAACGCCGTGCTGGAGAAAAACCTTGCCGGCGTTCATTTGAGTGCGGACATGACGCGCTTCTACCCCATGCGCGATTTTGCCACGCAGATACTGGGCTTCACGTCCATCGATGGTGATGGGCAGGAAGGCATTGAGTCGCGGTACAACAAATACTTGCGCGGCACCGAGGGCTCCATCCTCAGCGAGACCGACGCCCAGGGCCGTGCGATCCCCGACAGCGTGGAGAGCTACATCCCCCCGGTGGATGGCGACGACGTGGTGCTGACCATCGACGCGGCGATGCAATCTTTCGCAGAGAACGCCGCCGGGCGCGCGTTGACGGAACAGAACGCCAAAGGCGTGGAGATCCTGGTGCTGGACCCCAATACGATGCAGATACTGGCCAGCGCCCAGAAGCCCAGCTTTGACAACAACGCCCCGCCGCGGGAGGATCTGGAAGCGCTACGGGCCGGCGTGCGCAATTCCGCCATTGCCGACGCCTATGAGCCGGGTTCCACGTTCAAAATACTGACCGTGGCAGCCGGTTTGGACGCCGGTGTGATTTCTACCAACACCCACTTCTATTGCCCGGGCTACAAGATCGTGGACGGAGAGAGGATCCGCTGCTGGACCCACAGTTCTCACGGCGATCTTGACCTTTTTGCGGGTGTGCAGAAATCCTGCAACCCGGTGTTCATGACCATAGCCCTGGCGCTGGGGCAGGATCGCTTCTACGACTATCTGGATCGCTTCGGCATCGGCAAGGCTACGGGCATCCAGCTCTATGGCGAGGCTTCCGGCATCATGATGGCGCCCAAATACGTACGCAACGTGGATCTGGCGCGCATCGGCTTCGGTCAGGCCATCGCCGTGACGCCGCTGCAGCTGGCCACATCGGTCAGCGCCATCATCAACGGCGGCAAGCTCATCAAGCCCACCATCGTCAAGGAGATCCGTTCGCCCTCCGGCGAGGTTATCGAAAGCTTCCAGCCGGAAGTCATCGGTCAGGTCATCAAGCCCCAAACGTCGGAAACCATGCGGGAGATCCTGCGCAGCGTCGTGGACAAGGGTTCCGGCAAACACGCCCACATCGACGGCTATTCCGTGGGCGGCAAGACCGGCACCGCGCAAAAATACGGCCCCGACGGCAAGATCATGGCCGATAAGCACATTTCATCGTTCATCGCCTTCGCACCGGCGGACAAGCCAAAATATCTCGTGCTGGTCATCGTGGACGAACCCAATGTGGCGGTGGATTATGGAAGCATTGTCGCCGCTCCTTATGCTAAAATGATACTGGAGCAGGCGCTGCAATACGGCAACGTGCCGCCCGACGTGGAACCGGATAAGGACGACGTGGACGAGCGCAAGGACGTGCCCGATGAGATCGGCAAGAACGTGACCAAGGCACTGAGTGACCTGCAGGCCGAGGGCTTCCAGGGTATTGTGGAGGGCTTCGGCGGCGAGGTGGCCGACCAGATGCCCAAGCCCGGCAGCGAGGCCGCGCCCGGCTCCACGGTGATCCTCTATCTCAAACAAGTGGATGACCAGACGTCGGACAGCATGCAGCCTGTGCCGGACGTCACCGACATGCCTGCGGTGGAAGCCAACAACGCGATACAGTCCATGGGCTTCCGCATGAAGGCCAAGGGCACCGGCGGTGTGGCCGTGGGGCAGAACCCTGAGCCAGGCACACCGCTGCTGCCGGGAGAAACAGTGGAAGTCACCTTCGCACCGGCGAACGATGAGGGCGACGATCAGGCCGCAGACGATTGAGAAACGGAGAACAAAAGCGATGAAGTTGACGGAATTGCTGCGCGGATGCGCCCATCTGGAGATCACCGGCAACCCCGATGTGGAGATCACCGACATCAGCATTGATTCGCGCAAGGCTGGGCCCGGCGCGCTGTATGTGTGCATTCCGGGCACCAAGGTGGATGGCCACGCCTACGCCGCCCAGGCGGCGGAACGGGGCGTGGCGGCGCTGGTCGTGGAGCGGCCGCTGCCGGAGCTCAACCTGCCCCAGGTGCGGGTGGCTGACAGCCGCGAGGCGCTGGCCCGCTTGGCCGCTGCTTTCCACGGCAACCCGGCGGCACAGCTTTCGGTCGTGGGCATCACCGGTACCAACGGCAAAACCACGACGACCTACCTGCTCAAGGCGATCTTTGAGGCTGCGGGCGAAAAAGTGGGCCTCATGGGCACCATTGCCACGCTGGTGGGTGACGAGGCGCTGCCGGCCACGCTTACCACGCCGGACCCCATGGAATTCCACGCCGCGCTGCGCCGCATGGCCGACGCCGGCTGCCAGCGCGTGGTTATGGAAGTGAGCGCCCACGCTTTGGCGCTGCGCAAGATGGCTGGCATCGTGTTCGATGTGGCCATTTTCAGCAACCTGACCCAGGACCACTTGGACGACTTCAAGACCATGGAGAACTATCAGAAGGCCAAGGCGCTGATGTTTACCGACGGCATGGCCCGCACAACCGTGCTCAACGCCGACGACGCGAGCGCCGAAGCCATCGCCGCCGGCTTCCACGGCCCGCGGCTGTGGTACGGACTGAGCGAGCGCGCAGCTTTGCGCGCCACGGCAGTGGACGCGAGACCCGACGGCGTTTCCTTCACGATAAACTATGAGAATCGGTCTTTACCCGTAGAGCTGGGACTGAGCGGCCACTTCAATGTAAGCAACGCCCTTTCCGCCACCGGCGCGGCGCTGCTGCTGGGGGTGCCGCTGGAAAGCGTGCGCACCGGCCTGCAGAGCATGAAGCGGATGAACGGTCGCATGGAACGCGTGGACAACGCCCACGGCTTCACCGTTCTGGTGGACTATGCCCACTCTGAGGACAGCCTGGAAAACCTTCTGCGGGCAGCCAAGGTGTTCGCCAAGAACCGCATCATACTGGTGTTCGGTTGCGGCGGTGATCGCGACCGCACCAAACGCCCCCACATGGGCCGCATCGCCGCGTCCATGGCGGATTTGTCCATCATCACCAGCGACAACCCCCGCACCCAAGACCCGCGCTCCATCGTGGACGCCATCGAGATCGGCGCGCGGGAGGGGGGCAGGCCCTATTTGAAGATCGTGGAACGCGAAGCCGCCATAGAGGCCGCCATCAAGGCCGCCCGCCCCGGCGATGTTGTGCTGATTGCCGGCAAGGGCCATGAGACCTATCAGGATGTTATGGGTGTCAAACGGCACTTTGATGATCGTGAAATGGCCCGTAAATATCTGGACAGGCTATAAGCCATAGCATCCCAACTCGCGAAAGGAACCCTAAGGACCCATGCAAATGATACAGAACATCATAATGCCGGTGCTGATC
>JAEZSC010000030.1 GCA_023422005.1 Bacillota bacterium
GCGCTTCGGGGGCAGCGGCTTCGGGCTCGGCGGCCTGCACCGGCTCCGACGCCTGCGGAACCTCCTTCAACTCTGCCGAATCCTGCGCCAGCACGATCTCCTCCGCCGGTGCGTTGGCCCTGTTTTCCGTGTCGCTCATTTTGGTGCAAACCTCCTCAATTATCCAATCCGGCGTTGAAGCGCCAGAAATGATCGCAATGTCCTTATATCGGCCGATCTCATCCATCGGCAGCTCACCGGCCTGCTCCACCCACCATGTCCGGGGGCACAGCGCGGCGCAGATCTGGTAGAGCTTCTTGGTGTTGGAGCTGTCTCGCCCGCCCACCACCACGACGGCGCCGCCCAGGCGGGCCATCTGCTCGGCCAGCTCCGTGGCCTCCTGCTGGCGTTCGCTGGTGGCGTGGCAGATGCTGGGGTACACATCCAGCTCGCAGATATGCTCCCGCAGCTTTTGCAACAGCTCGCACCACAGCGCTTCGGGCGTGGTCGTCTGGGCGACGACGCAGGCCTTTGGCATCGGCGGCAGGGCCTCCACATCGGCGGCGCTGCTCACGACAGTTGCCTGCCCCGCGCACCAGCCGGCGATGCCCTCCACCTCCGGGTGCTCGCGCTCGCCGATGATCACGACGGGCATACCCTGAGCGGCGCTTTCGCTGGCGCGGTTCTGGATGCGCTTGACACACGGGCACGTGGCGTCCACGACATCCAATCCCAACACCCGGCAACGCTCCAGCACCTCCGGCGGCACCCCGTGGGAGCGCACCACGACCACTGCACCCCGGGGCAGCTGCTCCAAGTCCTGTGCCACCTGCACGCCGGCTCCCCTGAGCCGGTCCACGACCTGGCTGTTGTGAATGATGGGCCCCAGCGTGTAGACCGGGCGCCCGGAATTGGCGTTTTGCAACGCAATATCCACCGCACGGCGGACGCCGAAACAAAAACCGCCCTTTTCCGCTCGCCTGATTTTCACGTACATACCATGATTATATACCATAAAATATCATATTTCAAATATCATTGCAATTAACTCACGATTTTATAGAGCCACTTTCTTCCATTATATCACGCATTGCCTGCAAAATGCGCGCCGTAGCCTGTTCACTGGCCTCTCCGTTGATCTTTTTTCCATAAAGATCATCCAACGGCACCGGCCCGCCCACGAACACACGCACCTTGCGGAACGTACGGAAGCCCTGGGTATCGGCGAAGAACACCGGGATCACCGGAGCCCGGCTGTTGAGCGCGATGTAGCCCACGCCGCTATAGAACTTTTGAAAATCGCCCTCCCAATTGCGGTTGCGCGTGCCCTCGGGGAAGATGCCAAACACATTGCCCTCCCGCAGCGTCGTGAGCGCCTTTTTCATGGCGCCGATGTCCGCGCTGCCCCGGCGCACCGGATAAGCACCGCAGGAGTCCAGCACGAAGGAGATGAACCGCCCGTGGCCATAGAGCTCTTCCTTGGCCATATATTCGGTACGCAGCGGCAGCAGCATACGGGAAATAAACAGCACATCCCACATGGACACATGGTTGGCGATGACGATGAACGGGCCCTTGTCGGGCAGATGCTCCCGGCCCCGGATCTGCAAAGGGTGCAGCAAACCGACCAGAGGCTTGACAACCGTGGTCGCAAACTTATAGAAAGCCTTATGGTGCCATTTCATTTCGCTGTAATTCATAGCGCTCCCGTCACCTTTGCTACGACATAATCCACTGCCTGCTGCACGGTCATGTCCGATGTGTCCAGCACCTCGGCGTCCGGCGCCACCGTGAGCGGCGACGCTGCGCGGGTGCTGTCCTGATGGTCGCGGCCGGCGATGTCATCGATATACTCCTGCAAAGGCCGTTCCACGCCGCGGGCCTGCATCTCCAGCATGCGCCGCCGGGCCCGCACCTCCACCGAGGCCGTGATGAAAAACTTGAACTGCGCGTTGGGCAGCACATGGGTGCCGATGTCGCGGCCATCCATAACGGCGCTGCTCTGGCCGGCATACTGCTGCTGCAGGCGCACCAGGTGCGCACGCACCGCGGCAAAGCGCGAAACATTGCTGGCCGCCATGGAAACCTCCGCCGTGCGGATGTCGGCGGTGACGTCCGTTCCATCCAGCAGGATGCGCTGCGCGCCATCCCCGGCGCGCACCTCCACGGCGGTGCTAAGCGCCATGGCGGACACGGCGGCCTCGTCGTCGGTGTTTAAGCCCAGCCGAAGGGCTTTTAAGCCCACGGCACGGTACATGGCGCCGGTGTCCAGATAGGCAATGCCCAACCGCGCGGCCACCGCCCGGGCAATTGTGGATTTGCCGGCGCCGGCCGGCCCGTCTATGGCGATCTGTATCGGGTGTGCGTTGCTCATATTACTCCAACAACTATCTTACACATTTTGTTTACCCTAAGCGAGCTTGTGCGGCGACAATTTATTATTCTGCTGCGCAGTTTCTAATTGTCGCCGCCTCTATATAACCCTATGTCCCATTCCGATGGCGTTTTCGTTGAGGTGCAGCAGCCCGATGCCGCTGAAGATGCTGACTGCCACATGCTCCCCGGCGCGGGCGATGCCGATTTTGCAGCCGATGTTGAGCCCTATGGCCTTGGTGGAAATCTGTGAAATGGCCTCTCGCACGGCGCCGGCAACGGCACCCTCCTCGTTGTGGTGGTCGCCGATGATGCCCTCGCGTTTGGCCGCCACCACGGTGCGTTCCACGATCTTCATGACCGACGCGATGAACTCGCCGCCATAATCCACCGCGGCGCAGCGGAAGCCCTGGGCGGCATAGCGGTCCTTGAGGGCGCGCTCCTCCTCCCGGCTGGGCGTCAGGCTCATGAGGATGGCGGCGCGGCAGATGTCGCGGCTGGCCGTGTCGGTCATGGCATGCCTCCAATGATTGCGGTATCCTGCACCTCCGAGTGGATGTTCAGGGTAACCTCCGCCGGCATGACCACGGCGCTGGCCTGGCCCAGGTAGGGGTCCAGCTCTGAGCGGACGGCCAGCTTGTGCTGCCCGGCGCCCAGCCCGTTGACGTCTACAAAGAGGTGCACCCGCGAGGCGGTCACCCTTCGGTAATAGAGCTCCGGGCAGGTGACCCTGACCGAAGCGGTCAGCTTGTCGTCGATGGCCAGCCCGCTGCCCAGGCCGGTTACGGTGACGGGCAGATTGTCCAGCGTCACAGTTCTCATCTTCATGGCAATGCCCACGGCGATGTTGACACGGGCGTTGTCCACGATCCATATGTTCGCAGGCGGCTGCACCGTCTTGTCCTCGTTGAAATCGCTTTTTTTATTCGTAATGTCGATGCGGGGAACCCTGATCACATCCAGTGCGTCCAGCAGTTCGGCCGGACCGGCCACTTCAATCTGGGGCGGGTCCGCAGTCAGCGATTTGAGCGCATATCCATCGGGCAGCTCGCCGGTCAGAATGTCCTCGGCCTGCACCGAAACCGGCACCATCTTGGTCGGGTATACCGGCAGATTGACGATGCAATTGGGCGGGTTCAGCGTCATGTTGCCCGTGGCCACCACCGCTCCATTGGCATCCAGCAGCGTGTAGGGAGGGGTACGCGAGAGGCTGCCGGTCAGATTATCCAGCGAGACCTCCACCACGGCGCGCGCCACGGTCTGTATATCTGTATAGGCGCCGGTGATCTCCAGCGTGGTGCCGGTCCTTACCTCGGGGGTGCCGCTCCAATAGCCGTCGGGCAGCGTGCCGGTTGGCACGACGTTCACCGGTACCACCTTGGATCGTAAGCGTTCCACGTTCACCGTGATCGTGTCCGGTTCCACGCGCACGATGATACCCCGCGCCGTCAGCCAGGAGAGCCGGACCTTCTGAGTTCCGTCCCGCGCCACCGATGACAGGTCCGCCCGCAGCGTCACATCGCTCTGCCGCAACAAAGACGAAACCCTGCGGGAAACTTCCACCGTCACATCCGCGGTAAAATTCCTGTCTCCCCGAATGGTCAGGTTGGATTGCCTCATGGTGCTTTCGCCGCTCAGGACCACGGGAACATCCTTCAGCGTTATTGGCCGGGATGGATCGATCTCGGCGATGACATAGTTCCAGAGGATCAGCGCGAACAGCAGCGACACGATCTTTTGGCCCAGATTGCTGCGGACAGCCGCCCAGATTTTTTTCAGCACTTCACGGGCGCGGTTCATTTTCGCGTTTCCTCCGCCGAATCAAGTTGTTCAGGTTCAGGTTGAGCACACGTCCCGCCATGGTCTCCTTCTTGGTATAGATGCGATCCAGCGACTTGCGCAGCGTCTGCGCATCCAGGTAACGGGTCAGCTTGCCGCTCTCGGCGATGGAGATGATGCCCGTCTCTTCGCTCACGGCGATAACCATGGCGTCGGTGGTTTCACTCATGCCCACGGCGGCGCGGTGACGCGTGCCCAGATCGCTGGCCAGCGCCGTGTCTGCCGCCAGGGGCAAAAAGCAGCCCGCGGCCACGATGCGGTCGCTGTGTATAATCATGGCGCCATCGTGCAGCGGCGTGTTGGGCACGAAGATGTTCTCTATGATCTGGTGGCTCAGGCGCGCATCGATGACGGTGCCGCTCTCCACAATGTTGCTAAGCGTGTTGGTGCGCTGCAGCACGATCAGGGCGCCCACGCGCTTCTTGGCCATGTTCTGTACGGCGCGGGCAATCTCGTCGGCAACATGGGCGGCGTCGGCCTCTTCCAGCGCGTGGCGGATGGGCGTGTTGTCCAGCAGGCGGCCGGCGCCCAAGCGCTCCAGCGCCCGGCGAAGCTCCGGTTGAAACAGGATGACCAGCGCGATGGCGCCTGCGCCCACGATGTAGTTGAGCAGCCAGGCTACGCCGCTTAACCCAAGCCATTCGGCGATCTGGGCCACGACGATCAGCACACCAAGGCCCTTGAGCACCGAACTGGCGCGAGTCTCCCTGGTGACTTTGAGCAATTGATACACGACAAAAGAAAGGATGAGGATGTCCACAAAATCCTTGGGATCCATTTGAATCTGTGTCAGTGCAGGCTGTATGGCCTCCAGAAGCTTCTGCAGCAAACTAGGATTCCTCGTTCCTTTTTTGATCGGCCAGCCGCTCCACCAGCAGCAGCGTTGTATCGTCGCGGCTTTCGCCGTCGCCTATGCCCTCGCCGGCCGCCCGCCAAATCCTCCCAAGGCAATCATCGCCGCCTTGGGCCAGGATGGCTCCCACCGTGGCCAGCAGGTCGGGTTTGTCGCTGCACTGCCACAATGACTCCAGCCCGTCGGAATACAGCACCAGGCGCGCGCCGGGGGCCAGCATGCCTTCGGACGTGCCATACTCGCGCTGTTCGAACCAGCGGCAGATGGGCATTCCGGGCATCTCCAGCGCCGTGACGCCGGTTTCGTCCCACAGCACCGGCGGGCAGATGTGCCCGGCGTTGCACCAGTACAGCCGGCCTGTAGACAGCTCCAGACGAGCCAGAAAGGCCGTGATGTAGTGCTGCTCCTCCAGGCGAAGCTGTGAAAAGCGCCGCTGGATGCGGGTCAGAACATCTCCGGGCATGTCGGTGGGGTGCATCTCCACGCGCACGGTGGTGCTGAAGAACACCGTCAGCATCGCGGCGGTTACGCCGTGACCGGCCACGTCGGCGACGTAAAAGGCAATGTTGTCCCGGCCGATGCGGAAGATATCAAAGATGTCCCCGCTCATCTCTTCGCAGGGGCGATACAGCGAATCGAAACGATACCCCTCGGCGCGGGCCAGCTCCTGGGGCAGCAGGCTGCTCTGTATGCTCTGGGCCCGCAGAATGTCCCGTCGCATGCGCTCGTACTGGCGCTTGAGCGCCTCGCCCACCCGTTGCTCACGGGTGACATCCTGCCAGTTGGCCAGCGTCAGCCCATCCACCCGGCGGGAGAAGGCCTGTCTGTACAGCCTGCCGGCCACCTCCACGATCACAGCGTCGCTTTGGGCCGCGGCAGCCTGCACCGGGCAGTCCAGGCTGCAACCCAGGCAATCGCCGTCGCAACCCAGGCTGCGGCAAAGTGCGGCATTGGCAAACACAGGCCGACCGAAGCCGTCCAGCAGTGCATACCAATCCTCCATGCCGTCCAGCATGGCGCGCAACTCTTGCCGGTCCCAGCAGAGCTCGGTTCGCCGCCTCTCGTTCATTCCATAACACCCGCCTGACAACATTATACCCTTTGAAGTGTGGTCAAGAAAGCCCTTGTACGGACTTTTCTGGTAAAACTGTATCTTTCACAAGCAGAAAGGACAGAAAATGAGAAAAAGACGTTACATGCTTTGATCAATGAGGTTCAACAGCGTTTTTCTGCGGGTTTGTAGTGCATACACTTCGCCGATGCACGCATCGGCCCGGCAGCTTAAGGCAATCAGATCCTGCTGCCCGTCGGTGTCTTCCGATTGGTAGGGCTTATTTTCACAACGCAAGGTGCAATACAACGATTCCAGGTCGTGCTTGATGCGCGCATATTGATCATTGATCTGATCGATTTGCCA
Source organism: Bacillota bacterium (assembly GCA_023422005.1). GTDB lineage: Bacteria > Bacillota > Clostridia > Christensenellales > UMGS416 > JAEYRA01. Next base: position 6,462 of record JAEZSC010000030.1, read on the forward strand.
TTCAATCAGTTTCAATTCCTGTTTCAGCATATCGTGCAGCACGTTCCCCTCACTGAAGAAATCCGACAACTCATAGGCCGGACATCCCCGCCTTCTCTGTGTCCGGATTCGATTACGATTCCTGACATACACAACATCTAGCATACACACATCATACTATACACAAATTTGGTGTTCAATAGGAAGAAAAGTCTATTTATGGTCGTTTATGCAGAATTATGTCGACACCGCTCGAACGAAATAATTCTCGTTCACCTTTGGAAAACGAAACGTTTTGCAGACCGGAATAAGGCCATGCCATCGCGTTCGTCCCTGAAAGGTTCAGCGGCTTTCCTCGTCGGTCAGGCGGTAGAGCTGTCGGTTGTGCAGTGTCCACAACCGCTCGGTGAAGCCTCCCGGCGCCACGGCCTCCAAGGCCTTCTGCATGTCATACATGCGAGAATCGATGATGTCCAGATAGTGAAGGATCTCCGCTTCGGGAAACATGGGCCGCCGGGGGCTGCCATACTCGGGCTCATAATGATGGCTGAGCAGCATGTGCTGGATGAGCGACGTGATGGCCGGTTCCAGGCCCACCTTCTCAGCCAGCTTTTCCACATAGAGGATGCCCTGCACGATGTGCCCCAGCAGCATGCCGTCGCGGGTGTATTCGGTGGCGATGCCTGTGGGCGTGGCGCCCAGCTCAAAGAGCTTGGCGATGTCATGCAGAATGGCGCCGGCAAACACGAGGTCGGCGCGCAGAAAGTCATACACCTGCATCATGGCCTCGCCGTTGCGCAGCATCGTGTGGGTGTGATAGAGCAGCCCCGCGCGGATGCTGTGGTGGTTCTTTACGGCGGCGGGCCACACGAGCAGCTTTTCCTTGTTCTCTTCCAGCGCCGAGAGCACCAGCAGACACAGCTTCTCGTTGCCTATGCGCATGGCGTATTCGCTCACGGCGTCAAAGAGCTCCTCGCCGCTGCTAGGCGCCGAGGGCACCATGGCAGCAGGGTCCACCGGGTCTCCGGCGGCGGCGTCGCGAAACTTATCGATGCGGAACTGCAGCTTGCCCTGGTATTCGTTGACCAACCCTTGCGCCTTGATGATGCTGCCGGCCTTGGGGCACAGCTCCGGTTCGGCCACGTCCCATATCTTGGCGTTGATCTCGCCGGTCTCATCGGCCAGCGTGTAATCGCCGTACTGGGATTTGCCGCTGGCACTGGTCTTGATGGCGGCGTTCTTGACCAGATAGAAGCCGGTGGCGGACAGGCCGTTCCTGAGCTGGTTGATCTTGACGAAATCCATGGATGCTCCTGAAAGGTTTTATTTGATTATTATAGCATGAACAAAGGGAGGTTGCACGGAAATGACATGATTCGCGCCTTTGAGGCGCGACCTACGCATCGCCCCGCTGTGCTTCGCACAGCCTACGGCTTGCTGTCGCATCGGCGGAGCCGACGCTGTCGCAAGCCTGGGATAATACCTCGCCGACGTCCAGTCGGCGAGTGCGGCAAAGCCGCACAAGGCGACGCTGGGCTACGGCGCCCTTTGCTGCACTGCGTGCAGCATCACCTTGCTCTCACGCCGGCAAAGCCGGCATTGCCGCAAGGCGGGGCAATGCATCCTGCGCCAAGGCCAAAGGGCTTTCCGATCGCCCTTTGGAAACCTTCGGCACCCATCTTATAGGCGGAAGAGTCACTAAATTTGACTACTATCTATCTATTTTCGCTGCCGCATTCGTAGGGCCGTATTGCATACGGCCGCCTTGCGCCAATCCTGGCCCTCTTAGCAAGGGGCTGGCCGGAGGCTATGCCTCCTGCTCGCCCATGCATCCTGGGGCTCCGGCCATGGGCCGGTGGGGGTTCAAGCATGCCGGTAAGGCAAGAACCCTTCGGCAGGCCGCAATGCGGCCTGCCACCTCCCTTTTCAAGGGAGGCAAGAGTCTCGCCATCGTCAGTCGTTCGCACTCACCCTCTTACAACAACCTCTCCCCCGCACCCCTTGGCCGCTTCAGCGGCTCGTTTCATATCCTGCGGCCCATGCGGCGCGGCCAGCACGCGGAAGCGGTCTGTGGGCTTGTAAAGAGCGGGCACACGGTAGGTCTGCAGCGCCCAACGCGGAATGGGCGCGATGGCGTCGGCCATTTCAGCGATGTCGTCCATCGTCAGTTGGGGCACGAAGGTCGTGCGGCACTCGAAGGGTACATTGTCGGTGCGCAGCAGCTCCAGCGTGCGCTCCACCGGCTGCCAGGCCGCAGCACCGCCCAGCTCGCCGTAGCGCGCCGGGGGCAGTTTGATGTCCAGCGCCACATAATCCAGCAGGCGGTCGCCCAGCAACGCCTCCACAACCTCCGGGCGGCTGCCGTTGGTATCCAGCTTGATCAGATAACCCAAAGCGCGAACGCGGAACAAGAAGGCCCGCAGGCCATCGCTCTGCAGCGTGGGCTCGCCGCCGCTCACGACCACGGCATCCAGCAGGCCCCGGCGGCGTTGTAGCATCTCCCACACCTGGGCTATGTCGATGGGCGGCGCGCCGGCATCGATGAGCGCGCGGTTGTGGCAAAAAAAGCAGTCGTAATTGCAACCGGCCGCAAACACCACTGCGGCGATGCGGCCGGGATAATCGACAAAGGAGTTTTTGGCCAACCCTGCGAGCTTGATCATGTTTCACCTCGCCTTCGGCGCTGTTGCGCCTTGGCGATCCAGACGACTTGTGCTCACTGCTGCTTTATCGCCCGACGACAACCGTCGTCGGGCAATATCTTTGCTTTTGAGCTCATACTGTTTTCTTAAGAGACGATTACCGCCTGCGGGCGGGTTCTTCAACGGCATTTTCTATCTTTTAGTTTCCTCCTGCCGAATGAATCGGCAATCGGAATAATCTTTTGCCTTCCTCCCTGGGTTTATCAACAGTCTGTACGGCTGAAACGAACCTTTCCGCCGTTATACCAGCGCGGTTTCCTCCAGCACGAACTTGCGGCGGTCGGCATATTCCTGGCGCTTGCCGCGGTTGTAGTTCTGCACCGGGCGCAGATAACCGGTCACGCGGCTCCACACCTCGGTGTCGGCGTTGCAGTGGGGGCAGGTGAAGTGCTCGCCCGCGATGTAGCCGTGGGTGTTGCAGATGGAGAACGTCGGCGTGATCGACACATAGGGCAGCTTGTAGTTCGTGAAGATCTTGCGGATGAGGTTCTTGCACACCTCGATGTCGCTGATCTTCTCGCCAAGATACAGGTGCAGCACGGTGCCGCCGGTGTAGCCGCTCTGCAGCTCATCCTGCAGGTCCAGCGTCTCGAAGATGTCGTCGGTATAACCCACGGGCAGTTGGGTGGAGTTGGTGTAATAGGGCGCTTCCTCGGTGCCGGCGGTGATGATGTCCGGGTAGCGCTTCTTATCGACCATGGCCAGGCGGAAGCTGGTACCCTCGGCAGGCGTGGCCTCCAGGTTATAAAAGTTGCCGGTCTGCTCCTGGATCTCCATGAGCAGGCCGCGCATGTATTCCATCATGCGCTGGGCGAAATCCTGACCTTCGGGCGTGGTGATGTCCCGGCCCAGGAAGTTCAGCAGCGCCTCGTTCATGCCCACGATGCCGATGGTGTTGAAGTGGTTGTACCAATAACGGCCGGTGCGGGCCTTGATGTCCCTCAAGTAATGCGCGGAGTACGGGTATAGGTTCTTCTCGGTCTGATCCTCCACGATCTTGCGCTTGATCTCCAGCGACGATTTGGCCAGCTGGATGAGCCGCCACAGCCGGCTCTTGAACTCGCTCTCGGTGCGGCTCAGGTAGCCCACGCGGGGCAGATTGATCGTGACGACGCCGATGGAGCCGGTCATGGGGTTGCTGCCGAAGAGGCCTCCGCCGCGCTTGCGCAGCTCGGTGGTGTCCAGGCGCAGGCGGCAGCACATGGAAACGGCGTCCTCGGGAGACAGGTCGCTGTTGATGTAATTGGAGAAATAGGGAATGCCGTATTTGCACGTGATCTCCATGAAGCGGTTGACCACGGGGCTGTCCCAATCGAAATCGCGGGTTACGTTGATCGTGGGAATCGGGAACGTGAACACACGGCCCTTGCTGTCGCCCTCCAGCATCACGTCGCAGAAGGCCTGGTTGAACACGTCCATCTCTTCCTGGAAGTCACCATAGACGCAATCCATGTATTCCCCGCCGATGACGACAGCCTCGTTCTTGAGCGTGTGGGGCACGACGATGTCGAAGGTCAGGTTGGAGAACGGGCATTGGAAGCCCACGCGGGTGGGCACATTGATGTTGAACACGAACTCCTGCAGCGCCTGCTTGACCTGCCAGTAGGTCAGGTGGTCGCGGCGGATGAAAGGCGCGCAGTAGGTGTCGATGCTGCTCCACGCCTGGGCTCCGGCAGTCTCGCCCTGGGTGGTGAAGGTGGAGTTGACGATCTGGCCCAAAAAGGACCGCAGGTGCTTAGCCGGGGAACTCTCCACCTTGCCGGACACGCCGCCGAAGCCTTCGCGCAGCAGCTGGCGCAGGTCCCACCCGGCACAATAGGGGCCGAAGAAGCCCAGATCGTGCAGATGGATGTCGCCGTTGACGTGGGCATCGCGGATGTCCTCTGGATAGATTTCGTGCAACCAGTACTGCTTGGTGAAGGCCTCGCGCACGTAGTTGTTCAGGCCGTTGATGCTGCGGCCGGTGTTGGCGTTCTCCTGAATGTGCCAGTCCTTGTCCTGCAAATAGTCGGAGAACATATTGATCGTAGCGCCGATGAGGGCGTTGGCTTCGCGGGCTCCCTTGCGCTTCTCGCGATAGAGAATGAACGCCTTTGCCGTGCGGGCGTGGCCGTTCTCGATGAGCACCTTTTCCACAGTGTCCTGTATCTGCTCAACCTCGGCCACGCCGTCGGGGTGGCGCAGCGTAAGGATATCCATAACCTGATCGGCCAGCGCTTCAGCCCGGGAATAGTCGTTGCCCCCCACGGCTGTGGCCGCCTTGAAGATGGCCCAGGTGATCTTCTCCTTCTTGAAGGGCTCAAAGGAACCGTTGCGCTTGCGGATCTTCGTTATCAACTTTTCATCCTCCGAATATAGAACCTAGCGCGCGAACGCACTAGATGTTGTGGTGTTATTATATTCCATCCACTAAAGAGGGGCAATAGGTCTGAGCACCGCCTTTTTGCCCATTTTTTCGAGCCCTTTCGTCATGGTGGAAATCGGCAGGTGCGAAATCCTGTCGCTGACCGCCAGCTCATTGGGCCGAAGAAAGTGAAAAGAAGGAACAAGGCGGCACAAAAAGTCCGCCCTATCATACTTGAGCGCCTGACAGAAGCATAATGTGTGTATAGAAGTCAAGATATCCTGCCCCGGCGATAAACGGCAGCTGACAAGCTGGAAAATGGAAAACCCTACGAAACGCTAACGAACAACACCCTGCAGAACAAACGCGATGACCGCCACGGTGGCATAGGCAAACATGAGCCAGGTGCCGCTGCGGAAGTGATGCTGCTGCACGACCAGCAAATGGTCCAGATCGTTGACACGGTCGATGTAGTGGTTGGCCATGGCCTCACTGGCCTGGTCGTCCTCCTGGCGGGCGGCCTTGAGCAGCGCGTTGACGTCGGCTCTCACAAAGCCCTTGCGGGATGCCGTCAGCAGCAGGAACACCGTACCAGCCACGAAGCACGCCTCGGCCACGCAGGCCAGTACGGCCCCCACGGTGATACCGCCGCCTTCACCGCCCAGCACATAGACGAAGAAATACCACCCGAAAACCAGCGCCGTCAACGCCAACACCGGCAGGATGCCCAGTGCCTGGGCGCGGTTCTTCTCCACGGCCTCCAGGCGGATCTTGTATTCATCCAATATGGCGGTAAAGAACATGCGGTTCTTGGCGCCAGCGTCTACCTCGTTCATCGTCTTCCTCCGTGTTTTGATGATGCTAAGCTTATCGTTCATTATAGCAAAACGGGAAGAAGAAGAACAGCACAGCGCCATCTGTAAAATGCACGCTGTGCAACACCATAGACATATGGTATTCTTCTATTGAAAGTAGTCTGACAAAGTTGTGGGAGGAGCCCTTATGACAGAGTTCCCCGCGCGTGCCGACGCTGCCCCATCGCAACTCCTTTTCTACCGCCTTGCGCTGTGGCCGGGCTATGCCCTGATGGGCATCGTCATGTTTGGGCTTACGCTGTTCGCCATCCTCACCGACGACACACTGACGCCGCCGGACATGCTGCTGCTGACGCTGATGAGTCAAGCCGGAGCGCTGCTTTTCGCCTTTGCCATTACAAGACCAGTTGCTGTGGCACTCTGCGATCAAGGCATCTATCCGGGCAATCCGCGCCGCCGTATCAATCAGCTGATCCCTTGGGGTGACATTGCCGCGGCTTCCGCCCGCCGCTTTTTGTTCTTCCGCTATTTGCAGCTGCAGGTCCGCGGTCGCTTTGAAAAAGTCTGGATCCCGCTTTCGCTTGCCGATTCCCAGGCCTTTTCCCGAGACATTCTCCGTCTGGCTCCGGCCGATGGCGCGGTGGGCCTGTGCCTGCGCAGCGGCGGCGCTCCCCGGCAGATCGACCTGCCGGCGCAGGATGGTGTGTCGCCTTCCTCCGCCGCGCCCGCCCTCGGTGGTTCGGGAGCCACTGGGATGGAAGCGCCTCCCATCGCGTCCGCTCCCCCATGGACCCGTCTGCGCAGCAGCGCCGGTTGGTTGTATTGGATCGCCGGTTTGTCTGCGGCCAACACACTTGCCGTGCTGTTGGGATGGGATTTTTCCTTTGTGATTGGTTTGGGAACGACGCAGTTCGTCGACGCGTTCGCGCAAGCGCTGGCAGAGGAACTCTCCCAAATCGCCGCGTTTGTGTGGGCGGTCGCCATTGCGGCGGATATTGTCATTGCCGGCATCTTCGCGCTGCTGGGCATCTTCGCCCACAAAGCCTGCCAATGGGCTTTCATAACGGCCATTGTGCTTTATGCGTTGGATACGGTGCTGGTGGCACTGGGTGGAGATTGGTTCTCTGTCGCTTTCCACGCGATCGCTCTGTGGAGCCTGATCCGCGGCTTGCGCCTGGCACCTCAGTTGCGCAAAACCCGGCATGCCCAACCGGTCTCAACAATGCAATCGCCCAGCCGCTGACCCTATGCATGCAGCAGCCCGCCGGCATGTGCCGGCGGGCTGTTTTATCGCGGTGCAATCCCTATTCCTGGGTTTGCAGCTCGTACTCAAAACGGTAGCTGCCGCTGCCCACGCGCAAGCTCACGCCTTCGTCCCCGCGCTGGATGTCACACACGCCTTCTGCCTGGGAGAGCTTCACGCCGTTCTCGGTGACGGCGCCCTTGGTGGCGCCCGGCAGCGTCACGGCTGCGCTGGCGTTGTCCGGCACCCGCAGGTCCAGCCGGAAGCGGCCATCGGCCAGCTTCCACGCCACGGAAACCTCGCCATAGAGCGTCATCAGGCTGCCGCTGGCCTCGGTAAAGCCGGGGCCGGGCTGCGGGGCCACGTTCGTGTTGGCAAAGCCCGGGCAGGACGGGTCCGGCGCGATGCCCAAAATGTCCCGATACAGCCAGTCGCCGATGGCGCCATAGGCGTAGTGGTTGAAAGAGTTCATGCCCGGCGACCAGAAGCTGCTGTCGGGCTTGATGCCATCCCAGTGCTCCCACATCGTCGTGGCGCCCTTGGTGATGGGATACAGCCACGAGGGATAATCCTTCTGCAGAGCCAGTTCACAGGCAGTGTCGTGCAGGCCGTTGTCGCTCAGCGCGTGGCACAGATAGGGCGTGCCAACAAAGCCTGTCATCAAATGGTTCTTGCTCTCCTGCAGCAGCGCCTGCAGCATGCGTACGGCGCGCTTGCGGGAGGGCTTGTCCAGCAGGTCGAAATGCAAGCCCAACACCTGGGCAGTCTGGGTGGGGCAGGCCAGGCGGCCGCTGGGCGTCACGAATTCGTCGCGGAAGGCGCGGCGCACCTTGCGGTACAGCTTGTCGTACTCGTCGGCGTCGTCCTCATAGCCCAGTATGCTGGCGGCCTGGGCAGTCAAGCGCGTGGACAGCGCGTAATAGGCCGTGGCGATCAGGTCGCGGCTGGTGGCGCCGATGCAGTTGCTGTCGCTGTTGGGGGCGTCCAGCGCCAACCAGTCTCCAAAGTGGAAACCGGTATTCCATAAAGCCTCATCGTCGCCCTGCTTGCGGATATACTCCACCCAGCCCTTCATCATCTGATAGCTATCTTCCAGCGCGCGCCGGTCGCCGTAATACTCATACACCGTCCATGGGCACACGGTGGCTGCGTCACCCCAGGCGGCGGAGGAATGGGCGCCGGATCCATCGCCGCCCAGCATGTTGGGGACGACAAAGGGAATGCCGCCGTTTTCCAACTGGTCAGCGGCCATGTCCCGCAGCCACTTGGTGTAAAACGGTGCGGTCATGAAGTTATAGCAGGCCGTGGAAATGAAAACCTGTGCGTCGCCGGTCCAGCCCAGGCGCTCGTCGCGCTGGGGGCAGTCGGTGGGCACATCCACGAAGTTGCCCTTCTGGCCCCAGACGATGTTGTGCTGCAGCTGGTTGACCATGTCGTCGTTGCATGAAAAGCGCCCGGTGGGCTCCATGTCCGAATGCACGACCACGCCGGTGAAGTCCTCCAGAGAGGGTTCCCCCGGCCACTGCTCGATGTGCACATACTGAAAGCCCATGAACGTGAACATGGGTTGGAAAATCTCGTCGTCATCGCCCCGGAGCGTATAGACGACGCGCTGCTGAGCGCTGCGCAGGTTGTCGGTGTACACGTTGCCCTCGCGGTTGAGCACCTCAAAGAAGCGCATCGACACTTGCTCACCGGCACTACCTCGCACCCGGAAGCGGAGGTGGCCCACCATGTTCTGGCCCATGTCCAGCACAGCCTCGCCGGCCGGGGTCTTGAAGAGACGCTTGGGGCGCAGTTCTTGAATGGCGCGCACCGGCAAACCGTCCTGCGCCACAACGACGCCGCGGCCGCCCTCGGCGCTCACCAGCACATCGCGCCAGTCCCCCGCCTCGCAGTTGGGCTGGCTCCAGCGCGGCACCTCGGCGCGGGCGTCGTAGCTCTCGCCGTCATAAATTTCCGACAGCAGCAGCGGCCCATCGCAAGCCTTCCACTCGGAGCCGGTCGTGAGCACCTGCTCGCGGCCATCCTCATAGAGGATGTGCAGCTGCGCCAAAAACTCCCGCGGGGGCCGCTGGCTTGCGTCCTTCCTTTCCCAGCCCAAACGGCCGCGATACCAGCCGTTGGCCAGCATGGCACCGATGGCATTTCCGTCGTCGCGCAGCAGCGCCGTCACGTCGTAGGCCTGATACTGTATGCGCTTGCGATACACGGTCCAGCCCGGCGTGAAAAGGTCCGCGCTGACCGGCTGCCCGTTGATCCACAGGCGGTACATGCCCTTGGCCGTGGCGTAGACGCGGGCGCGGCGCACGGGGCCGTCCACATGGAACTCGCGGCGCAGCAGCGGGCATGCTTCTGCTGACGGGTCCGCGTCGGCGCTGATCCACCGGGCCTTCCAGCCCTCGTTCATCAGGCCGGTCTCAAACCACGCCTCCTCGCCGAAACCGCCGCTGCGGCCGGCGGCGTCCCAGGCCTGCACGCGCCAGAAATAGCAGGTGCGGGGCCGCAGCGTCTCGCCTTCATAGGCCACATGGGTGCTCTGGGCGCCTTCGCGCTCGCCGCTATCCCAGCAGGGGTTCTCAAAACGAGGGTTGTCGGCCACCTGCAGCCGCCACATGCTCTGGCGCGCGCCGCGCTCGCCGCCGCCCTGCAGCTTCCAATAAAACCTGGGCGCCTGGACGTCCAGCCCCAGCGGGTTAACGCGGTATTCACAGCGAAGATCATAGGGACGCATGGTCATCTTCCTTTCCATGGTAAATGAGGTACAATTTCTCTGTACCAATATTAATATGAATTATAAACACAATATGCAGATAAGACAACGAGCGGGCAAAACGCAGAGCAAGAAATGCAAAATACATGTGGTTGTGCTGTACCAAAAGATTCCTTCCTGCACTCAGAAGGCAATAGAAAGAAGCGCAGCAACAATGGGAACGTCGGCGTTCTCGATAAGGAGATTCTTCACTGCGTTCAGAATGACAGAATAGGCCTCACAACAACACACCGTTCTGTCATTCAGCGGGTGCGTAGCACCCGAAGAATCTCCCAATGGGACGTCGGCGTTCTCGATGAGGAGATTCTTCACTGCGTTCAGAATGACAGAATAGGCTTCACAGCAACACACCGTTCTGTCATTCAGAGGGTGCGTAGCACCCGAAGAATCTCCCAATGGGAACGTCGGCGTTCTCGACAAGGAGATTCTTCACTGCGTTCAGAATGACAGAATAGGCTTCACAGCAACACACCGTTCTGTCATTCAGAGGGTGCGTAGCACCCGAAGAATCTCCCAATGGGACGTCAGACGTTCTCGATAAGGAGATTCTTCACTGCGTTCAGAATGACAGTAACGGAGTGCGGCGTGGATCCCTTTTTGTCATTCTGAGGCCGCATACGGCCGAAGAATCCCCTGAGAACAACGGCATTCTCTCGGGGATTCTTCACTGCGTTCAGAATGACAGCGACAACTCGTTTCTTTTATTCGACCGGTTTGCTCCCCAGTATCACGACCGCGGAGTTGACCTGGCCGTCGCGCTCATATTCCAGGGGCACCTGCTGGCCAGGTTTGCGGGCGTATACGGCCTGGCGCAGGCCCAGCACCGTTGTCAGCGGCCTGCCGTCCACAGCGGTCAGCAGGTCGCCCTTGCGGATGCCTGCGGCGGCGCCAGGCCCTTCGGCGTCCACGTTGATGACCAGGATACCGCGATCCACCGTGGCCTCGTTGTAGTAGCGGGCAATTTCAGCGTCTATCGTATAAAGGCCCAGATAAGGCGTCGTGTACCCGCCGTCGGCCTCGATCATCTGCACGATGGGCCGGGCGATCTCAATGGGGATCGCAAAGCCAATGCCCTCGGCTTCGGTTACTTTGAGCGTGTTGATGCCCACGATCTGGCCCCGCAGGTCGCACAGCGGGCCGCCGGAATTGCCGGGATTGATGGGCGCGTCGGTCTGTATGAGCTCTTCCATGAAGCTTAGGCCCGCGTCGGTGGGCACTTTAAGCGTGCGCCGCAGCGCCGACACGATGCCGCTGGTCACCGTGTGCTGGAAGTTCATCGTCAGCGGCGTGCCGATGGCGATCACGGTGTCGCCGACCCGCAGGTTCTGCGAGTTGCCCATCTCGGCGGCGGGATAAGGCCCTCCCTCGCATTTGACCACAGCCAAGTCCAAAGCGCTGTCGCTCCACACGGTCTTGCCGGGGCGGCGGTTGCCGTCGTTGGTCACCACGTCGATCTGCGTGGCGTTGCCGGCCAC
>JAEZSC010000153.1 GCA_023422005.1 Bacillota bacterium
AACCCCGTGGAGCAGTGCCACCGCATCACCGTGGAGCAGATGGCCATACTGGAGCCTGCCGCCGCCGAGGTCGTGATCGCCATGTGCGCCACGATCATGAAGGAGGCGCTGGACGAGGCCATCCGCCGCGGCGTACCCGAGGCCGCCGCCCGCTCCTTCCTGTTGGGGCACATCCAGATCCCGCTGGCCATCGTGCTCAAGAGCAGCAACCCCTTCTCCGACGCCGCCCAGATCGCCGTGGCCTATGGCAAGCGCAAGGTGCTGCGCGATGATTGGAAGAAGGTATTCGAGCCCGAGAGCATACAGGAAGTGCTGCGCGAGATGTTACACTTGGCATAACAGGCCATACGCTGTTGAAAGCCCGCCGTCTGACCGACGGCGGGCTTTTCTAATCATAATATAGAGGATAACTCAGGATGGAGAGAGGATTCGCAAACGATTGGAACTCTAAAAGGTCATTTTAGCCTTCCTGCGTTTGTTCCTTCTTCACATCGATGGCAATGACTTCATATGCATCCGAGTTGACCTTTTTCCTTGCAATCGTGCCGGCCGCATAAGTGCTTCTCAACAAGGATGCCGCATACATCTTATATTTTTCCTGGCCCATCAGATGCGGCACGTTTTTGCAAAGCACTTTCATATCCAAGAGACTCCTTTTACTTAAAGATATGCGGCACTGTATGCTCAAGTGTCAGGCAGAAATCGGTAACATTATCGCACCATATGTTCTTTTCTGCCTTATGGATGGCGATGGGCTCCTGGCTGTCAAAGCTGATGACGGCCACAACCTTGTCCTGCTCATTGAACAAAGGAAAGCACAGGCAGAATCTTGTATTGCGTGTGTGATCCTTCTGATATCCGGTCAGATGGTATACCGAATCCGCCTTGCGCAGGTCCTCTTCATACAGCATGTCCTTATCGGTATAGCACTTTCCCACCAGTCCCTGAGCGTTATCGCCTGTGTGAAAGTATAACCCCTCTGGGGCGCTGTTACAACGAAAGCCATTGATGTTCTTGAGTTTGAGCACGGTTCGGAACAAAAGAAGCCTCTTTTTCCTTGCATCACCGCCTGCGCTCACGACAGAAACGATCTTGTGTCTGGGCAGATATACACGTATGTTGATGCTTGGGTATTTGGTCTTGACATCCTCTTCCAGTTTGTACTGAAACTGATCCCGCAGGAATTTGAGCAGACCGTCACGTTCGGCGATGGCTCTGCATTCCCGTTCCTTGTTCAGTATCATATAGACCTGCAACGGAATGGCCGTAAACAGAACGCTGGCCAGCCAGAGGCAATCTTTGATGAGGGCGATATCCTTATTGACCGCCGCTACACCTTGGCTGCTGTCGATGGAAAAAACCGTGATCAAAAAGGGATCGGGCAATATGTATGCCTTGGCCAGATAGCCAAGGATGGCCGGGATGAAAGCGATGACGATCGTTGCGAAGTGCTTCGCCCATATTGTCCGCTTCTTCATATTACTCTCATCAATCTTATAAAGATATGACCTATAAGATCATCATATCAACAATGCCATATGGGTTCAATGTGATAATATGACGAAAAAGAGCAAATAGAACGGAGACAAGGATTCTAGGAGCTATTTCACGTACCCCGATATACGTCGATCATCTCGGGCATCTTGCGGAACCCCTTGGCCAGCGCCTCCAGCTGCTGCTTGTCCTTAATCTGCACCAGCAGCGCCATGGACGCCACGCCCTTGGCGTTCACCTTGGCGTTGAATTCGATCATCTGAGCGTCGTTGGCGTCGATGACCTTGTAGATCTCCACAACCAGACCGGGGCGGTCATAGGCCTGCAGTTGCAGGCGGGCGCGATAATCGCTGGCGGCGTCGTCCTCCCAGGCCACATCGATGAAGCGGCTGGGGTCCGAGGAAATATCCAGTATGTTCGTACAGTTCTTGCGGTGCACGCTGACACCCCGGCCGCGGGTGATGAAGCCCACGATTTCATCGTGGGGCACCGGGTTGCAGCACTGGGCGAAGCGCACCAGCATGCCCTTGTGGCCCTTCACGACGATGCCGCGGCTGTCGGTGTCCTTCTTTTTGGCGTGCCCCTCAGTGCCGGCGGTCTGGGCGATCTCGGCCCGCTGGGCCTTTTGCTCCTTGCGGTATTCGGCGGCCAGGCGCTGCAGAATCTGACCGGTGGAGATGCCGCCATAACCCACGGCGGCGTACATGTCCTCCACGCTGTTGAGCGTGAACTTCTTGAACACCTTGTTGAGCCAGTCGGGCTTAAGCAGCTCGCCGAACACGAAGCCTGCGCGCTTGGCGGCCTCCTCCAGCATGTCCTGGCCCTTTTCGATGTTCTCGTCCTTGTATTCCTTTTTAAACCATGTGCGGATCTTGTTGCGGGCCTGGGGTGTCACGACGATATTGAGCCAATCGCGGCTTGGGCCCCGGCTGGTGTTGGATGTGATAATCTCCACGATGTCGCCGGTCTTAAGCTCGGAATTCAGGATGACCATCTTGCCGTTGACCTTGGCGCCCACACACTTGTTGCCTACGGCGGAATGGATCATGTAGGCAAAGTCGATGGGCGTGGCGCCCCGGGGCAGGTCCACAACGTCACCCTTGGGCGTGAACACGAACACCTCGGAGTTGAACAGATCCATCTTGAGCGTGTCCATGAACTCGCGGGCGTCACGGGTCTCGTTCTGCCATTCCAAAATCTGTCGCAGCCACGCCAGCTTGTCGTCAAACTTGGCGTCGGTTTGGGTCTCCTTGTATTTCCAGTGGGCGGCAATGCCGTATTCGGCGGTGCGGTGCATGTCCCATGTGCGGATCTGCACCTCAAAAGGCGCGCCACCTCGGCCGATCAGCGTCGTGTGCAGCGATTGGTACAGGTTGGGCTTGGGTACGGCGATGTAATCCTTGAAGCGGCCGGGCAGCGGCCGCCACAGCGTGTGCACGATGCCCAGCACGCCATAGCAATCCTTGACGTTGTCCACGATGACGCGCACGGCCAGCAGGTCATAGATCTGCTCGATGGTCTTGTGCTGCTGTTTCATCTTGCGGTAGATGCTGGCGTAGTGCTTCAGGCGGCCCTCGATGGTCGCGGTAATGCCGCTTTCCTTGAGGCGCTCGTCGATGTAGGCGATGATCTGGTTGATCTCCTCCAGGCGGCTGGAGCGCTCCTCGTCCAGGCTGCGCTCCACCATTGCGTAGCCTTCGGGGTCTATGAACTTGAGCGACAGGTCCTCAAGCTCCCATTTGATGCGGAAAATCCCCAGGCGGTGCGCCAGGGGAGCAAAAATGTCCTGGGTTTCGTGGGCCACGGAGAGCTGCTTTTCCCGGGGACAGGCGTCCAGCGTGCGCATGTTGTGCAGGCGGTCGGCCAGCTTCACGAGGATCACGCGGATGTCCTCGCTCATGGCCAGCAGCATCTTGCGGATGCTCTCTGCCTTGCGCTCCTCGCGGCTCTGGTACTCCACCTTGCCCATCTTGGTCAAGCCATCCACAATCAGCGCAATCTCGGGGCCAAAGAGCTCCCTTACCTGCTCGATGACCGTGTCGGTGTCCTCCACGACGTCGTGCAGCAGACCCGCGGCGATCGTCGCGGTGTCCATCTCCATATCCAGCAGAATGGTGGCCACCTGGCACGGGTGGGTGAAGTAGGGCTCGCCGCTTTCGCGGACCTGGCCTGCATGGGCCTTTTGAGCGTACTCGTACACCCGCAGCAGCAGAGCATTGTCCAGCCGCGGGTTTTCGTTGCTCTTGAGCCTTTCCAGCAGCCCGTTCAACGGCAATCCCCCTAGAATTTAATGGCCGAAAACACGTCGTAGGCCTCCAGCAGCTCGCGCCCGGAGTACATTGTCATCTCCATGGCGAAGCACACGCACACGATCTGGGCGCCCATGCGCTCCAGCAGCTGGCATGTGGCCAGCGCCGTGGAGCCGGTGGCCAGCAGGTCGTCCACGACGACGACTTTCTGACCGGGCAGCACGGCGTCCCTGTGCACTTCCAGCGTGTCGCTGCGACCCTGTTCGATCTGGTATTCGTAGCGGTAGACTTCGGCGGGCAGGCGGCCTGGGCGGCGCACAGGCACAAAGCCCGCCCGCAGCATGTAGGCCAGCGGCGCGCCGATTAGATAGCCGCGGGCCTCCGGGCCGGCCACCAGATCGATGCCCTTGTCCTTGAGGTGCTCATGCATGCGCTCCAGCAGCTCGGCATAAGCTTCTCCATCCTTGAGCAGCGTCGTGATGTCGCGGTAGCGGATGCCCGGCATCGGGAAATCCTGTACAACCCGTATCTTGTCCTTCAGGTTCATGTCCGGCAACCTCCTTGCGGCCGGGGGCCGCTGCCTGATTTTCAAAAGTATCTCTGTCGTATGCGTGCTACCCACCTGTGGGCAGGCCTATGTTGCGCCCCTGGGTTCGCACAGGGGATTCCACGCCACCGTCGGCGGATGGGTCATATCCTGAGGCTGTCAGCACCCGCCATGTGGGGCTGTCATTCAGGTCCGCCCTGCCCCGCCGGTCCCCCGGCGCGAACCACGGGCTCTTGTCCAGCTGCCGCAGCAGGCCCAGCTCGCAGAACACCCGCGCCGCCAGCTCCGCCAAACAGGGGTTGGGTTCCCCCTGCGGGCGCCATTCCAGCAATTCCAACGGTTGGCCGGCGGCCAGCGTGTCGCGCATCCGCCGGTAGAGCTCCAGCAGCGCCTCGCGCTGTAAGCTTGCGCATACCTGCGGCGGATGGTTAACCTTTATTATATCGCTATTTTCATCCAGTTTCAATTGGCCCGCAAGCGCCATGCCCAGCGGCCCGTCGAACACGAACACTCGCGCCCATCGCCGGGCAGGCAGCGCCGTGCCGGGATAGAGCACCACAGCGTTCTCGCCGCGGGCGGCCTGAGGAGCATCCCCCACGGCGAAGTGGGCGCGCTCCAGCGTGCCGGCCTGCCCCAGCGCCGCCAGCACAGCCTGGGCGCTGCCTCGGGTGAAGCACAGCGACAGCGCGCCAAAGGGGCTGCGCTGCGCCTCCTGCGTGAGGAAATCCAGCGCCCCGTCCCACTCCATGTCCCTGCCGCCGACAGGCTCCGCCTGCTTGGGCAGCGCCGGCAGTGGGTGGGCACGGCGCAGGGCAGCATCACAGGATTGCCAGCTCTGGGGCGGGCGTATATGCTCCACCAGAGCCTGCAGCCGCTGGCGGCCCTGCCATTCGTTGATCTCCGGCACGGCCAGCACGTCGCAGCTGGGCTGCGCCGCCAGCCAGCCCGCGGCGTCGCCCTGGCGGAAGGCGATGGCCTCCAGCCCACCGGCCCCCAGCCGCAGCCGCAGGTGTTTGCCATCGGCGGTGCGGCTGGCGCCGGCGCAGGCCGCACCCCGCAGCAGGAATACCGGCCGGGGGTTGCCGTATCCGGCAGGCTCCAGGGCGTCCAGGTCCGCCGCCAGCTCCCGGCTCAGCTGCTCGGCGGTCAGCTCCGCGTCATAATAGCGCAGGGGCAGGAACAGCTCGTCGTCATAGGTCTCGCGCAGATGGCTGTTGAGGGCACGGCGCAGCGCGTCAAGCCGGTCTTCGGCCAGCGCGCATCCCGCCGCCTGTTCATGGCCGCCGTAGCGGGCGAAGAGCGCCTCGCAGTGCTTGAGCGCCCGGTGCAGGTGCACGCCGGGCACGCTGCGGCCGCTGCCATAGAGCAGCGCCGGGCCGTCGTCCGCGCCGTCCACATCGGGCTGGCCTTCGGGGTCGTCGTGGCCGTGGCCGCCGCGGCCAAACAGCAGCGTGGGCCGGTGGTAGCGCTCCACGATGCGCGATGCCACGATGCCGGTGACACCGGTGTTCCAATGGGGCTGGTACAGCACGATGGCCCGATCCCGGGCGAAGTCATAATCCGCTTCTATCATGGCCAGTGCCTCGGTCAGTATGGCGTCCTCCACGGCCATGCGCTGGCGGTTGTCGCCATCCAGCTCTTTGGCGGTTGCCGTGGCAGCCGCCGGGTCGGCGCTCAGCAGCATCTCCACGCTCTTGGCGCTGTGGTCCATGCGCCCGCCGGCGTTGATGCGCGGCCCCAGCGCGAAGCCGATGTGGCCGCTGCGCACGGGCTTGCCCGAGAGCCCAGCCACCTCCCGCAGCGCCTGTATGCCCGGGCGCTGCCCGGCATTGATGAGCGCGAGGCCCATGCGCACGATGGCCAGGTTCTCATCGGCCAGCGGCACGATGTCCGCCACTGTGGCCAGCGCCGCCAGATCGGCAAAGCGCACAGCCTCCCGCGGTCCCCGCAGCGCCTGCACAACCTTGAGCGCCACACCGGCGCCGCACAGGCCGGTAAAGCCGTAGCCCTGCCCCGGCCGCTTGGGGTTGACCACGGCCAGCACGTCGGGCAGCGTGTCGGGGCACTCGTGGTGGTCGGTCACCACGACGTCCATGCCCAGCTCCCAGGCCTGTGCCAACTCCGCGCCGTTGGTCACGCCGCAATCCACGGTCACCAGCAGCTGCGTGCCGGCCAGGCTCTGTATGGCGGCGGCGTTCACACCGTAACCTTCGCTGTGCCGCGAAGGGATATAGTAGCCCACATCGGCGCCCATCTCCCGCAGCGCCGACACCATCAGCGTCGTGGCGCACACGCCGTCCACATCATAGTCGCCGTACACGGTGATGCGCTGGCCCTCGTCCACTGCCCGCCGGATGCGCTCCACAGCGCGGTCCATATCGGCAAGGCCAAAGGGGTCCCGCAAGTATTCCACTCCCGCGCCGAAATAACGCCGGCCATCCTCGGCGCTGGTCACGCCGCGGCCGATGAGCACCGACGCCGTCACCTGCGTAACGCCCAACTCCCTGGCCAGGCTGGCTGCGGCAGTTGGGTCCGCGCCGGCGTTGCGCTGCACATAACGAAAAAGCAAAATGGCTGCTCCCTGTCGAGAATTGGTTTATTATATCAAACATGCCGCATGCCGGACAAGGAAAAGCGGGCAGCGAACCGCGTCCTTCCAGCGGCATCAATGGCGTTTGAGTTTTATTGGATTTCATATTATACTGTTCATACCAATATACACATTTTTTAGGAGGCATACGTTTGAGCAGGTATGAAGACGGACTGCGGCTCATAGAAGAGAGATGCCGCGGCAAAAATGGAGAAGAAAAAGACAATCTGATCTCCCTGACGACGATCGCAACAGAGCCGAGCCCCGACGGAAATCCCCGCCCCTATTCCCGTGATGTGGACGCCTATTATGAAGACGGCGCGTTTTATATCGTAACACATGCAAAATCCAAAAAAATGCTGCAAATCGCGCAAAACCCGGAAGTCTCCTTTACGCTTTGCGCCGAGTGGTTTTCCGGCAACGGCACAGGTATCAATCTTGGCTGGGTGCTGGACCCGATGAACGCGCAGATCAGAACCGGAATTCGCGCGGCGTTTATCAATTGGTACGACAGCGTGAACAACGAAAACGATGAGAACTGCTGTTACTTGAAAATCCAATTGACAAAGGGCATCGTGATCAAAGACCATCACGCCGAAACATATTACATGGACTTTGTAAACAAAACCGAGGGCAAGGAGAACGCGATTATCTAGGCCCTCATCCGGCATGGCTTTGGCTCACCCGTAACATGCAAAACAGAAAGCCGCCGGCCCTGCGTACACAGGGCCGGCGGCTTTCTGTTGCTTAACAATGCAGACCAGGCAAGGTTCGTGATACCCCTATACGGCATGCAGACGGTCCAGCGCGTCCAGCAGCGCCTGCCGGGCGGCCTCCTGTTTCTCAGCGTCCGGCGGCGCGCCTGCGGCAGCATACGCATCCTGTATCTGCTGCACCCGTGCCAGGCAGGCCGTGCCCAGGGCCACCTTGGCGCGGTAGGCGGCGGCGATGTCGGCCAGCTTGCCGGCCAGCTCCTCGTCGGTGCCGGCGGGTATGATCTTCTCGTACAGGTCGAAGATCTCATCGCCGGCGCGGTCGGGGAAGTATTCATGAGGCGCAGTCGTGTCGATGACGGCGACGTCCAATTCCCGCAGAATGATCATGTCCAGGCTGTCGGGGTCAAAACCGCAGTGATATACCTCTGTGTCTAAGCCCTTGTCGGCGGCCTGGGCGGCCAGCGCCTTGAGCAGCGTGGATTTGCCGGTGCCCGGCCTGCCTTTCAGGAAAACCCGCCGCGCCAACCCTTCGGTCAGGTTGGGGATAAAGTCTCTGGAACCCAGCGGCGTGGCGGCGCCCATAAAGCGGTGACGGGCGACAGCAGGCTTTTCCAACCGTCTTTCACCCAGCAAGTCTTCGATCAGCTGTTCGGTGGCTGCGCGATGGGCTGCGCGGTCCATACGGGCGATGTAGAGCGCTTCCCAATCGTCGTGTATGGCCAGCCCCTCTTTGAAGGCCTTTGTTGCGGCGTCCAGCCCCGCTTGTATGACCGTGTCCAGCTTTTGCATCTCCGTGGGCTCCTGCCGCGCGCCGCATTGCATGGTCACCGCGTCGGGCAGCGGGCCCTCCAGCGCCTCAGCCTGCACCACCGCTGTGCGCAGCGCGGGGATCACGAGGCCGTCCAGCGCATCCTCTCCCATGGGGTTGTGCAGATACTCCACGGTGCTCCCGGCCTGGACCTGGCGTTCGGCAGCCTCCCGCAGCAATGCGGTACGCTGAGTGTGACGCCCGCCCTCCAATATGTATACGTGCTCCATTCCCTCCAAATTGCTGGCAAGCAGACTTCTGTGGCCCTTGGCGGTATAACCGCTGGTGTAGTAGTGCAGTTCCTTGGTGCTCATGCTGACATTCCCCTTTCCTTGGTCTCCCTTGCTAGCTATGCTCAGGCGCAGCAAAAGGTGAAAGGCAGGCACCCCCTTGTATGCCAGGCGCGCAGAACGTATCATAGTATCATGACCGGAGGTACCGTTTGGTTCTCACGCAGCTTACGCTGGCACGCTACAGAAACCTGAACCCGCTGGAGCTCAGGCCGGAGCCGGGGATCACCGTGTTCGTAGGGCGCAATGCCCAGGGCAAAACGAACATCGTGGAGTCGGTGTATTTCTGTTGCACCGGGCGCAGCCACCGCACCGCCCACGACAAGGAGCTCGTGCGCTGGGATGAGCAGACGGCCTATCTGCGCGCCGAGACGCTGCACCGCGACGGGCGGCACCTGGTGGAGATCGGCCTATCCAACGCGGGCAAGAAGATGCTCAAAGTAAACGGCCTGCCAGCGCGGCGTATGGGCGAGCTCATGGGCCACGTCAACGCCGTGATGTTCTCCCCGGAGGATCTGTCCTTGGTGAAGGCAGGGCCGGCGGTACGCCGGCGCTTTTTGGACATGGACATGAGCCAGACCGACGCCAACCACTTCTACGACCTGCAAACCTATCAGAAGGCGCTCAACCAACGCAACGCGCTGCTTAAGCAGATCCCCTTCAGCCCCAAGAAGGCCGACATGCTGCCCGTGTGGGATGAGCAGCTGGCCCCACTGGGCGCGCGCATCGTGCTGCGGCGCAAGCGCTTTGCCCGGGAGCTCTTCGAGCGGGCGTTGG
>JAEZSC010000178.1 GCA_023422005.1 Bacillota bacterium
CCGAGCAAGCCAGCGCCATCGAGGAGCTTTCCGCCTCGGTCACCGAGATCGCCAGCCAGACCAAGCAGAACGCGCTGAACGCCGGCCAGGCCAACAGCCTGTCCGCCGCGGCCAAGGACAACGCCGAAACCGGCAATGCCCAGATGCGCCAGATGCTGCAGTCCATGGCGGAGATCAACGAATCTTCGGCCAACATCTCCCGCATCATCAAGGTCATCGACGACATCGCTTTCCAGACCAACCTGCTGGCGCTGAACGCCGCGGTGGAGGCCGCCCGGGCCGGGCAGCACGGCAAGGGGTTCGCCGTGGTGGCCGAGGAAGTGCGCAACCTGGCCGCCCGCAGCGCCAACGCCGCCAAGGAGACCACGGCGATGATCGAGAGCTCCATCCAGAAGGCCCAGGGCGGCACCCGCATCGCCAACGAGACGGCGCAGGCGCTGGGTAAGATCGTGGAGGGCGTGGATCAGGTCACGGCGCTGGTGGGCAGCATCGCCACGGCCAGCAACGAGCAAGCCACGGCGGTGGCCCAGGTGAACCGGGGCATCGAGCAGGTGAGCCAGGTCGTGCAGACCAACAGCGCCACCGCCGAGCAGAGTGCCGCCACCAGCGAGGAGCTCTCCGGCCAGGCCGAACTGCTCAAGGAGATGGTGGGCCGCTTCCGGCTAAAGGGCCATGTCCAGCAGGGCAAGGCAGCGCACAAGGCGCTGCCCCAGGCCCGCGGCGACGCCAAGCCCACAAGGCCTAGAATTTCTCTGAACGATCGGGAGTTCGGTAAGTACTAACAACAACAATATAAGTAAACATCAAGGGCGCGCCGTTTGGCGCGCCCTCTGCGTTGCATAGACCCTTTTTTGTCCGCATCGTAGGGCCGTATTGCATACGGCCTTCCAGCCGTCGTCTCAGCTGACCTTAGGGCTCTATCTCCACCGGCGTGCCCAACGCGCCCCAAGCCCACAACTGGTCCATGTCATCGTTGTTCAGCGCGATGCAGCCGGCGGTCCAGTCGCTTTGAGCGCCGCCGCCGTGGATCATGATGGCCCCGCCCAGAGGCGTATCCCAGGGTGGGCGGCGGCCGGCGGCGATGGCCTCGCAGATGGCGTCACGCTGGTCCTGGGCGATGCGGCCTTCGGCCAGCGCGGTGTCGGCGTCCTGTATGTTGGGGTAGGTCAGCCCCAGCGCCAGATGATACTTGGATGCCTCGTTGCGCACGCAAACCGTGTAGCGCCCCTCGGGCGTGCAGCCATCGCCCTCCCGGAGCTTGTGGCCCAACGGCTGGCTGCCCAGAGCTATGGGGTATTCGGCCAGCTTCTCCTGGGCGCACCACACCTGCAGCGTTCGCTTAAGCTTGTATATCTTGACTAAAATGCGACTCGTTTGTGCCATGGCAGAAGGATACCGCAACAGTGCCGGCATTGCAACCGAGCTCAACTGGTGATATTCATGGGCGGCTGGCGGTTTCTTGTTGTGATTTCGCTCAAGAGGTTTATCGGGAGTCCGGCGGCATGGTATAATCCACGCAGACTGAGCGCACGCGGAGGATTCCCATGGCCCACAACGGCAGGATACAGATATACACCGGCAACGGAAAGGGCAAGACCACCGCCTCTCTGGGGCTGTGCTTCCGGGCGGCGGGGCAGGGCCTGCGGCCCTGCGTCGTGCAGTTTTGGAAGCAGCAGCGCTGCGGCGAGCATATCAGCGCCGAGCGGCTGGGCTTTGAAATTCTGCAATGCCAGCTGACCGACGAGCGCCAGGCCGCCCTGACCCAGCTGGCCGCGGCCCACGAGCGTTTGACCAGCGGCTGTGATCTGCTGGTGTGCGACGAGATATTGGGTACACTGCACGCAGGCCTGCTGACGCTGGGCGAGGTGCACGGCCTGCTGGACGCCCGGCCCGCCGCAGTGGAGCTGGTGCTGACCGGCCGCCACGCCCATCCGGACCTCGTCCGGCGGGCTGACCTGGTCACCGAGATGCGCCCGATCAAGCACTACTATGACGAGGGACTGCAGGCACGCTGCGGCATTGAATACTGAGGGCAACAGATGAAGATTTATTTGCTGCGCCATGGCGAGACTGCGGACAACACCGCCGGCCGGTATGCCGGCGGCGGAGACGCGGGCTTGACCATCCGCGGCCGGGAGCAGATGCGCGCGGCTGCGGCGCGGCTGGCCGGCGCGGGCATCGCGCGCCTGTGGTGCAGCCCCAGCCCAAGAGCCATACAGAGCGCGGCGCTGGCGCTGCCCGGCGTGCTCCCCCAACAGGACGACCGCCTGCGGGAGCGGGACATGGGCATTTTCGAGGGGCTCACCTACGGGCAGATCTGCCAGCGATACCCCACAGAGTGCGCCGCGTGGCAAGCCGATTGGGTGGGTTATGAGATTCCCGGCGGAGAAAGCTATGGGCAGTTCTACGAGCGCGTGGCGGGCTTCTGGCGGGAGCTGCTGGCCAAAGAGGAAGGCGACGCGCTGCTGAGCGCCCACGGCGGCGTGTTGCGGGCCAGCTATTGCTTCGTGATTGGCGATCCCGCGTTGTTCTGGAAGTTCGCGTGCCGCAACGGCGACGTGGCGGCCGTGCATTATGAATACGGCAACCTGTATCTGGGCGCCATCTGGCCGGGGGAGCCGGCGGAGGAGGGACCATGAGCCAAAGCAAGATCATACTGATCACCGGGGGCAGCCGCTCGGGCAAGAGCACCTTTGCCGAGGGGCTGTTTGCCGACCGGGACGATGTGCTGTACATCGCCACGGCCACGCGCTCCGACGGCGAGATGGACGAGCGCATCGCCCGCCACCGCGCCCGGCGCAACCCCAACTGGGGCACCCACGAGGGGTATATGGACTTAGGATGCGTCGTGCGCGCCACGCCCCACGGCCATGTGCTACTGGATTGCTGCACGCTGTGGTTCTCCAACCTGCTCTTCGGCGCCGCCGGGGTGGACCTGGAGGGCGGCAACATCACGACCCACACGCTGGACGCGGCGCTGGCTCTGGCCACGGAACAGGCTCAGGGCCTGATCAGCGCGGCCAGGGAGACCGGCAAGACCGTGGCTCTGGTCACCAACGAGGTGGGCTGGGGTCTGGTCAGCGAATACCCGCTGGGGCGGTTGTTCTCCGACTTGTGCGGGTTTATGAACCAACGCATGGCGGCGCTTTGTGACGAGGTGTATCTGGTGGCCTGCGGCCTGCCGCTGCGCCTGAAGTGAGGTGCGAACGATGGATTTTCTGCTGATGGTGCAGATGCTCACGCGCATACCGGTCAAGCGGGAACTGCCCTGCGCCAAGGAGGACTTCCGGCGGGCGTCGGCGTGGTTCGGGCCGGTGGGGCTGCTGCTGGGGGCGCTCAGCCTGCTGGCAGCGGCGCTGGGCAGCTGGCTGCTGGGCCGCCCGCTGGGCGCGGCGGCTTACACGCTGACGCTGGTTCTGCTGACCGGCGCGCTGCACAACGACGGCTTGGCCGACTGCTTCGACGCCTTTTTCTGCTTTAGAGACCGCGAGGGCATGCTGGCCATTCTCAAAGACAGCCGCATGGGCGCCTACGGCACGCTGGCGTTGGTGTTCGACGTGGGCTTGCGCACGCTGGCCGTGGCGGCGCTGCCGCAGCGTTGGCTGTGGTTCCTGCTGGTGGTGCCGGTGCTGGGCCGCGCCTGCACCGCGTGGGCGGCGGCCGTGGGCGCCAGCGCCCGGCCCGGCGGCAGCGGCGCGCTGTTCATCGGCAATGTACCCGCTTTCACGGCGGCCTGCAGCCTGGCCTGCGCGCTGATGGGCTTTGCGGTGTGCGGCTTTGCGTTGGGCGGCGGCGCGCTGGCGCTGGCGGCGGCGGGCTGTGCCGGCGTGGGTTTCCTGGCGGCGTGGGCCTTCTTTGGCCTGTGCAACCGCAAGCTGGGCGGCCTGACCGGCGACTGCCTGGGTGGGTGCTGTGAATTGGCGGAGCTGGCGTCGCTGCTGGCGTTGGTCGTCGTGGCCATGAGGATAGGGTGACGGCGCAGGCAATGCGGGATAGCGGCGTCGCAGACGACGCTATAAGAGCATTGCCGGTCGTCTGCTATCGGTAGACAAGCATCGCCCACAATTGGCGGGCGATTGGATGTACTGCGAGAGGAAGAGGCGGATACATGTCCCTTTTACAAAAGACAATCGAAAGCATAGCGCCAGTGGACAAGGCTGCGCTGGCCGCGGCCTGGCGGCACATCGACGCGCTGGCCAAGCCCGTCGGCAGCCTGGGGCTGCTGGAGCACATGGCGGCGCGGCTGGCGGCCATCGCCGGTGAGGATTTTGACCTGGGCGCCGGCGAAGTGCTGGTGTTCTGCGCCGACAACGGCGTGTGCGGTGAGGGCGTTAGCTCCTGCCCCCAGGATGTGACCCGGCAGGTCACGGTAAACCTGACCAGGGGCCTGACCGGGGTGTGCGTGCTGGCCCGCAGCGTGGGAGCAAGTGTCACCCCCGTGGACTTGGGCGTTAAGAACCTGCCGCCCCATGCGGGCGTGCTGCACCACAAGCTGATGTCCGAGGGCACGGGCAACATCGCGCGAGAGGCGGCCATGGGCCGCGACACTGCCGTGGCCGCGCTGGAGGCGGGTATCGCCTGCGTGCGGGAGCTCCACGCCCGGGGGGCGGGGCTGTTCGCCATCGGCGAGATGGGCATCGGCAACACGACGACTGCCGCCGCGGTGCTCAGCGCGCTGGCGGCGCTGCCGCCGGAGCGCACCGTGGGGCGCGGCGCGGGCCTGGACGATGTGCAGCTGGAGAACAAGCGCCGCGTGGTACAGATGGCGCTGGATTTGCACCGGCCCGACGCCGGTGACCCCATCGACGTGCTGGCCAAGGTGGGCGGGCTGGACATCGCCGCCATGGCCGGGGCGTGCCTGGGCGCTGCGGCGCTGCGCCGGCCCATGGTGCTCGATGGCTACATTTCCTGCGTGGCGGGGCTGTGCGCCCGGCGGCTGTGCCCGGCCGCGGCGGATTACCTGTTCGCCAGCCATGTGTCCGAGGAGCCCGGCGCCGTGCACGCGCTGGCGGAACTGGGGCTGGAGGCGCCACTGCGCATGCACATGCGCCTGGGCGAGGGGTCCGGCGCGGTGCTGCTGTTCCCGATATTGCGGGCGGCACAGACCATGTACCGGCAGATGGGCACCTTCGAGCAGGCCAACATCTTCGACGGCGACTATTTGGACAAATGGCAGTCGCATGCCTGAAGTATGCGTGGAAAGATAGCCAGAACCCAGGACTTCTGATATAATATTTCCGGTTTTCCTATTACTTGAGAGCAAAGAGGACGGATGAATATGAGCAGCGTGAAGCAAAACGTACAGAGCTTTTTTCAGAAGCACGGCATGTGGCACGGCGACATCGACATGAACGAAGGCGTGCAGACCTTCCTGGGCGAGATGGAGGCCGGCCTGAATGGCCAGCCTAAGTCGCTGCTGATGATACCGGCCTTTGTGGACGCCGGCGCGGACATCCCGATGAATGAGCCCGTCATCGTCATAGACGCCGGCGGCACCAACTTCCGCGTGTGCCTGGTCACGTTCACTGTGAACGGCGCGGTCATCGAGCATCATCAGAACCACCCGATGCCCGGCGCCCGCGAGGCCATCAGCCGTGAGAAGTTCTTTGAGACCATCGCAGAGTATCTGTCGCCGGTGCTGGACCGCAGCTCCAAGATCGGCTTCTGCTTCTCCTATCCTACGGAGATTCAACCCAACGGCGACGGCCGTCTGATTCGCTTCAGCAAGGAAGTGCGCGCCGAGGGCGTGGAAGGCCAGATGATCGGCGCGGGCCTGCTGGAGACGCTCAAGCGCATGGGCCGCAAGCACGACCACACGATCGTGCTGCTCAACGACACCGTCTCCACGCTGCTGGGCGGCATGGCGGCGCAGGTTGGCCGCAAGTTCGACAGCTACATCGGCTTCATACTGGGCACCGGCACCAACA
>JAEZSC010000180.1 GCA_023422005.1 Bacillota bacterium
ACCTACTGAGCTATACCCACCGCGATTGGCGCGCCTGCAGGGATTTGAACCCCGGACCCACGGCTTAGAAGGCCGTTGCTCTGTCCCCTGAGCTACAGGCGCAAGCCTTTTACCCAGCTAGACCCATGGCACCTTGCCGCTGACGGAGTTCCATCATATCACAGCGCCATTATGCTGTCAACACCGTCATCAACCGAGCGGGTACATTATATCAATCTCATTTCTTCGTGTCAATCCAAAGATTATCTTTTTTTGGCGGGGGTCCCTCTGGGACTGGTCGTTTGTACGCGGGTTTGTTGCGCAAATCCAACAATTTTGATATGGAGAATCGGAACGTTTCATGGTATACTCAAACCTTGGAACGCTGTGCTGTGGCGAAAGGTGGTACCGCAGTGGAAGAAAAGGACGAAATTCTGGGCGACTATATCTGCGTTAAGGCGCTGGAGAACGGCGTGCAGGTCATCGGTATGACCCGCGGGCGGGACACGCGCTTTCACCACACCGAAAAGATCGACGAGGGTGAGGTCGTCATCGCCCAGTTCACGGAGAATACGTCGGCCATCAAGATACGCGGCCGGGCGCAGATACTGACCAAATATGGAAGCCTCACGTCGGGCAAAGATTGATCCGGCGCGCAGATACCGTTTTATCAGGAGAGTACCATGAGCAACAAGACCATTGCCATCTTGACCAGCGGCGGCGACTCACCCGGTATGAATGCCGCGGTGTGGGCGGCTGTGAAGAGCGCTTACGCCCACGGCATGACAATATTGGGCGTTAACCGCGGCTATCAAGGTCTTATCG
Source organism: Bacillota bacterium (assembly GCA_023422005.1). Lineage (GTDB taxonomy): Bacteria > Bacillota > Clostridia > Christensenellales > UMGS416 > JAEYRA01. The sequence goes on from JAEZSC010000180.1 coordinate 805, forward strand.
ATGGCGACATGCACCCAATCACGCCCAATGACCTGACACGCATCCTGAACCGCGGCGGCACCATGCTAAAGACCGCCCGCTGCCTGCGCATGAAAACCGAGGAGGGCCGCGCCGAGGCCATCGCCATGGCTCGTGCCCACAATCTGGACGGCCTGATCGTCGTGGGTGGCGACGGCAGCTATCATGGCGCTGCCATATTGGCCCAGCGGGGCGTGCCCACCATCGCTCTGCCCGGCACCATAGACAACGATCTGGCCTACACTGACCTCACGCTGGGCTATGACACGTGCTGCAACACCGCCTATCACGCGGCGCTCAAGGTTAAGGACACCATGGAGAGCCACGAGCGCGTGGGCATTGTGGAGGTCATGGGCCGCCACTGCGGTGACATTGCTTTGAACGTGGGCCTGACGCTGGGCGCTGACTATGTGCTGGTGCCCGAGGTGGACTATTGCGAGGAATTTGACATCACCAACCTGGCCGATCGTCTGCTGAACCTCAAGAAGAAGGGGCGCAGCAGCTTCCTCATCCTGCTGGCCGAGGGCGTGTGCTTTGAAAACCCCCATCGCGCCTACGCGCTGCGCACGCGCCTGGAGGAGGAGCTCAAGCGCCGCGGCGAATTTGTGGGCGACATCCGCGAGTCGGTGCTGGGCTATCAGCAGCGCGGCGGCCAGCCCAGCGTGAACGACATCCGTTTGGCGGTGCAGATGGCAAACCACGCCGTGGTGCTGCTGGACCAGGGTGTGGGCAACCGGGCCGTGGGCATCCGCGACAACAAGATCATCGACATGGACATCATCCAGGCGCTGGCGATGCCCAGGGTGTTCAACCGGTCGCTGTACGACTTGGTCAACAAGTTGGGCGAAGTGTGATATCGTAAAGAAACAAAGCCCGGTGAGTGATGCTTGCTGGGCTTTTTTGCTGGGTTTTACGGCGGGTCCTGCCGGTCGATCAAATGAGGAGGCAGCCAATGTATGAGGTTTTGGATTGGGAACGCCCGATTTTAAGGGAGCTCGCCCGCAAGCAGGCCGGCTATGCCGCCCTGCCGGTGATGGTCGAACGGGAGAAGCTTTGGTACGCCGTGAACACCGGCCGGGGCGGCACGAGGCCGCCGGTCGTCATCGAGGAGTGGACGTTTGCCCGGGACTTCATGCCCGATGGCCTGCTGCGGTGCGAAAGCAAGATGGCCCGGCAGATCGAATACCGCCTGCTTCACAACATCCGCAGCCACGAATTGCTGGGCGACGATAAGGTTGTGCCGGCGACCTTTCAGATTGGGTGGTTTACCGACATGGACGAATTCGGCGTGGAGATTCCCGTGCACGCCATCCAGGACGCCGACGGTATCGAGACCGGCTACCGTTTCGACCATCCAATCAAGGATCTGCAGCGGGACATGGGCCTGCTCAAGCCCATGCGCTTTTCGGTTGACAAAGACAAGACCTATGCATACAAGGCCTTCCTGGAAGACACCCTGGGGCCGGAGCTGCCGGTGGAGATCGTGTGCAGCGGCGGCGGCATGCCGCTCTTTCTGACACACCGCGTGGTGGCGCTCATGGGTATGGAGACGTTCTTCACCTCGATGTACGATTATCCCGAGGAAACCCATGCCTTGATGGAATACCTGACCGGGAACGCGCTGGCGCTCATGAGCTTCCATGAAAGCCAGGGCTTACTTACGCCCAGCAACGGCAACCATTCCAGCTTTGGCTCCAGCTTCAACTTCACCGACGAGCTGCCCCAGCTGGACTATGCCGGCGGGCCCTATCGCCTCAAGGACATGTTCCTGTCCACCAACTCCCAGGAGACCGTTGGCGTGTCGCCGGCCATGTTTGTGGAGTTCTGCCTTCCATACTATCAGCGCATCTGCGAGCGGGCGGGCCTGATGTACTACGGTTGCTGCGAGCCGGCTTCGCCGCTGTGGGAGCGGGCTATTTCCAAGCTGCCCAACCTCAAGAAGGTTTCCATCTCCCGCTGGTGCGACGAAGCCCTGATGGGTGAGGCGCTGCGGGGCACCGGCATCGTCTATTCGCGCAAGCCGCATCCCAACTTCTTAAGCGTGGATGTGCACCTGGACGAGGAAGCCTGGGCCGCCCATATTCGCGACTCGCTGCAGGCCGCTCGCGGCTGCCAGATGGAGTTCATCATCCGCGACGTCTACACGCTGCACGGCAACCTGGACAATGGCAGGCGCGCTGTGGAGATTGCCAGACGAGAGATTGACAAAGCGGGCTGGTAAACCAATCGTATTCCATTTTGCGCCTCGGCGACAACAATCGCCGGGGCTTCTCTTATCTATATCGGCCATGCTTGGTGATTTAAGTTCATTTTACTACACTGATGTTTTGATAGAGTATACAGGCAGCATGAACTGTTCCGTGAAAGGAACTTGACTAGGGAGGGATATCTATGCTTTTTATGTTGATTGTCAAAGCCTCCAAGCACTCGGAAGCGGGGATTTCTCCGAGTGCAGAGCTTATAGAAGCCATGTCGCAGTACAATCGGGATTTGCTCCGGGCGGGTGTGCGGGTGATGGCGGAAGGGCTGCAACCAAGCTCCAATGGGATGCGCCTTTCGTTCCCGGAACCAGGGGGGAAGCCGGTGGTCACCCATGGCCCGTTCCCGGAAGCGAGCGGGCTGATTTCCGGTTTCATTTTGATCGATGTGAAGTCCAGGGAAGAAGCCATACAGTGGGCCATGCGGATGCCGGACCCGATAGGGTATGGGGAAGGGCAGATCGAATTGCGGCAATTTTATGAGGAATCGGAGTTATAACAATATATAGAGTGAAGTGTTGATTGCAATTGGCCCGGTAACGTTTGCCGGGCTTTTGCTGTTGTCATGGGCAGAACAACCGTTGTTGACAGACCGTCTATTGCGTGATACTATATAGCGGTAGTAAGCAATACTGAATATCAGTCACACAGAATAGAGGGGGAGTGATTGTGTTGGAAAACCTGACGGAAATGCTCAAAGGCGTGCTCGAGGGCTGCGTACTGGAGATTATAAGCCGCAAGGAGACCTATGGCTACGAAATCACGCGGCAGCTGAACGCCCTCGGCTTCACCGACGTAGTGGAGGGAACGGTATACACGATCCTGGTCCGGCTGGAAAAAAGCAAGCTCGTAGAGATCTCCAAGAAGCCTTCGGACATGGGGCCGCCGCGGAAATTTTTCGCGCTCAATGACGCGGGGCGTGAGGAGTTGCGGAGGTTCTGGGAAAAATGGGAGTTTATTGCATCCAAATTGGGCGAGTTAAGGGAGAAGAGACCATGAATTTCTGGGATAAAATCACGGGCAATGACATGACCAAAGAGCTGAAAGCTTTTGAATCGAGAGCAAAAATGCTGCCGGCGGATTATCAGGCGGCATGGGATGAAATCAAAGCCAATCTTTGGACGCACTCAGATTTCACCGGACGCAACCTTATGCCCATTCTGGACGGCGTGCTGGGCCTGCTGGAAGAAGGGGTGGCGGATGGTCAAAGCGCCCATGAGGTCATGGGCGACGACATCAAGGGCTTCTGCTCAGCGCTGGCCGGCGGAGAGGGAGCAAAGTCTTTTCGAGACAAGTGGCGCGAGCAGCTGAACCGGAACATCGCCAAGAAGCTGGGGAAGTAGGGGATCAAAATGAACTTTCATGATATTTACGAAGGCAAGAAAGAGTGGCGGGCACACATGGCGCGGGTTAAAGCGCTGCCGCAGGAGTACCAGATCGTTTATAAAGAGATTCAAAAATACCTCTTCAAGGTCGGCCCTGTTGAGCTGACCGAAGGGACGGGTTTGCTCTCGGGGATTGTCGATCTTTTCGAAGAGGGCGCGGCCTCGGGGAAAGCCGTGCTGGACGTGACGGGCAGCGATGTAGCGGCCTTCTGCGATGATCTCATCAAAGACTCGAAAACCTACGCGGACGTCTCCCAGGAATCCGCCAACCGTGAAGTAAGCAAGGCCATGAAAAGGTTTACGGATAAATTGAAGTAAAAGGGGATATGGGGATGGAAAAAGCAATTCAAGTGAAAGGGTTGCAAAAGTCCTATCATAAGCTGCGTGTTCTTAAGGGCGTGGATTTTGAGGTGGAGAAGGGCAGCATCTTCGCCCTGCTCGGCGCCAACGGCGCGGGCAAGACGACGATCGTCAAAATCCTGACCACGCTGCTCAAGCAGGACGGCGGAACCGCTGCCGTCAACGGCTACGACGTGGCGTCCAAGCCCGACCAGGTGCGCCAGTCCATCAGCCTGACCGGGCAATTCGCCGCCGTGGACGAGATCCTGACCGGGCGGGAAAACATCATCATGATCGCCAAGCTGCGGCACCTCAGCAACCCGCGGCAGGTTGCCGGTGATCTGCTGACCCGTCTGGGCCTGGCCGATGCCGCCGACCGCAGAGTTGCCACCTATTCGGGCGGTATGCGCCGCCGGCTGGACATCGCCATGAGCCTGGTGGGGAACCCGCAGCTCATTTTCCTGGACGAGCCGACCACAGGGTTGGACCCTGAGGGGCGCAACGAGGTTTGGAAGACGGTCAAAGAGCTTGCCAATGGTGGCACGACGGTGCTCCTGACCACGCAGTATTTGGAGGAAGCCGAGCAGCTCGCCGACCGGATTGCCATACTGCATGAGGGGAAGATCATCGCGAACGGCACCCTCGGGGAACTGAGAAAGCTGTTCCCGCCCGCAAAGGTGGAGTATGTGGAGAAGCAGCCGACCTTGGAGGAGATCTTCCTGGCGATCATCGGCAAAAAGGAGGCAATGTAAATGGAGACGGTCGAGAGCCACTTTGTCGGCGACATAGGCGTGATGCTTGGGCGTTCCATGCGCCATATTCTGCGCAGCATGGACACGATCATCACGGTCACCATCACGCCGATCGCAATGATGCTGCTGTTCGTCTATGTGTTCGGCGGCGCCATTCAGGCCGGCACGGGCAACTATGTGAACTACCTGCTGCCCGGCATCCTGCTGATGGCGATCGCCAGCGGCATTGCCTATACCGCCTACCGTCTGTTCATGGATAAGCAAAGAGGTATCTTCGAACGGTTCCACTCCATGCCGATTGCCCGTTCGGCGGCACTGTGGGGCCATGTGCTGACCTCGTTGGTATCCAACGCGATTTCGGTTGTCGTCATCATTCTTGTGGCGCTCATCATGGGCTTCCGCTCGTCGGCGGGCATACTGTCCTGGCTGGCCGTGGCCGGTTTATTGGCTCTGTTTACGCTGGCCTTGACATGGGTCGCGACGATAGCGGGATTATCCGCCAAATCTCCGGACGGGGCGGGTGCCTTTTCCTACCCGTTGATCTTCCTTCCCTTTATCAGCTCGGCGTTCGTGCCCACGGGGTCTATGCCGCCGGTGGTCCGCGCCTTTGCCGAGAACCAGCCGGTTACCGCCATCGTGGAAGCGATCCGCGCGCTGCTCTACAGCCAGCCGGTGGGCAATGACATTTGGGTCGCGATGGCGTGGCTGGTAGGGATCTTGATTGTGGCCTATGGGTTTGCCATGCGGGTGTATAAGCGCAGGGCGGCATAGCTGATGTATTGTTTTGGAACCAATGGGCCGGTGGGCATGGGCTTACCGGCCCTTCTTGTGTCGCGATATTTTCTTTTTTGGACTGAAGAAAACGGGTATGTATAGGATAGAATTGCTGATACGATGGGGGTGTACGCATGTATGAACTGCTTCAGGAACTGGAGAAGGAACGTGAAACGCTCGTCCGGGCGATCGCAAAACAATCATTGAGGGGATACTCCGGTAGACTGCCGGAAGCCGTCCTCGCGCAAAGCCAAAGGCTGGACAGGCTCATTGCGGAAGTCCAGCGTGCAAGCCGCTACCTCACCCTCACCAAATTATGAATCGAACTCGTCTTAATGACCCCCTTCATATCGCTTACCCCATACCTCTCCCTTAACAAATTCCCCACCGGCACGGCCAGCTCTGCCTGCACCTCCTCGTCGATCCACGGGCTGAAGACGACCTCCAGCGACTGGAAGAAGGCAGGGGGCAGCGTGGCGAAGATGCGGTCATGCCTCTCCTGCGTCAGCACCAGCAGCCGCGTTTCCTTCTCGTGCTCCCAAATGTCATACTTGCACAGGCCGCTGAACTCCCGCTTTACGGCCTCGATGTCGGCGTCCAGAGAGAAGTAGTTGTTGTCGTGCTTCCAGTGCCGGCCCCGGGAGGGCGTGATGCTGTAGTAGATCACATCGCTGAGGCGCTTGGAAATGGGCTGCACCGGAGCGCCCTGGGCGGTGAAGTGCAGGCCCTCCATAAAATGATCCTGGCTTTCGTCGCACACGAAGGAGATGCGCACGCTGTAGGGGTCGTTGCGTCCGTACACAGCCCAGTAGTGCACAGCCTCCTTCTGCTCATAGGTGAAGCTGGCCACGAATACGTTGTGGTCGGCGTCGCCGTTGGCCTCCAGCGCGTCATTCACGTTGTTGATGTTGTTGACCAGCAGCATGCCGCTTTTCAAAATCTTGATCAGTGTGCTGTAGTTGGTATAGTGATAGATGCGGCAGCGAGCGCCGCTGCGGGCATTGAGGTAGCTGTGCAGATCGTCCATCGTCAGGACGTCCCTTGGCCGTTGGCGCTCCATTTGATCCTCACATGGCAGGAATTGTTGATGGTGCTTGTCCTATTATAATCCACGGGCGTGTCAGGATACAGCATCAATTCGCATATTCGTATTTATTGGAGCGAAGTGAAATTGCTCATGACAACCGCCGCCGATGCAACAGCGTCGGCGGCCAGCTTGTCAAAGAACCCGGTTTGCAAAGAATAGCTGGAAGCCGACCGACGGTTTATCCGGCGGGAGGAAATGGAGAACGAGCAGTGGGTAGAAAAATACCCGCCCGCAGGCGATACATGAGATATAGAGTATGTGGGTTAAAGTAAAGATATCGCCTGGCGACATGTGCGGCAGGCGATAGCGGGCAGCCAGGACAAGTCGTCTGAATCGCCGACGACGCAACAGTGCCGGCGGCGAAAGGCGGCTATCTGACCTTCTGCAGAATCTTCACAACTTCCTCGGTCTTGAGCACCTTGCCATAGGACACAACCTTGCCATCCACGACGAGGGCCGGCGTTGTCATAACCCCATAGGCCGCAATCTGCGCGAAGTCCGTTACGTGGTCGATCGTGGTGTCCATGCCCAGCTGAGCCAGGGCCGCCTTGGTTGCGGCTTCCAGCTGGTTGCATTTCGCGCAGCCGCTCCCCAAAACCTTAACGCTTGCGCCTTCCGTCTTGGCGGCCTGCGCCTTGGCCATGCATTGAGCGTCGCAGCTCCCACCGCAGCAGGAAGACGATTGTGTTTGCTTGATCTTTTTTCCGAACAGCGCCATGATGATTGCTCCCTTCCGTTGGTTGTTTTTGGGTATTCATAGGAATTTGGCAGAATGCCATGTGTTGCCCATGACGAGCTCCTTCTACACGATGAAGGCCTGCAATGCGTTGAACACATATCCAACGATGGTGATGCCTACGGTGCAGATGCCGATAAACAGTGCCAGCAGCTTTGGCTTCACAGCCTTGCGAAGCATGATCATGGAGGGCAGGGACAACGTGGTGACGGCCATCATGAAAGACAGTATGGCTCCCAACTGCGCGCCCTTGCTCCAAAGCGCCTCCGCCACGGGGATGGTTCCGAAGATGTCGGCGTACATCGGCACGCCCACAAGCGTCGCCAGAACCACTGAGAAGGGGTTGTTGCTGCCCAGCACGGCATCAATCCAGCCCTCCGGAATCCAGTTGTGGATCACGGCGCCGATGCCCACGCCGATCAGGATATAGGGGAATACCTTTTTGAAGGTCACCGCAACCTGCTCCTTGGCATATGCAATGCGATCCCGCCAGGTCAGGTCCGGCGACTGGATGTCCACGCTGCCTGCAGACCGGATGAAGCTCTCAACATGGTTCTCCATGCGCAGCTTCTCGATGACGGTGCCGCCCAGCACGGCGATGACCAGCCCGACGAGCACGTAGACGATCGCTACCTTTGCGCCGAATATGCTCATCAGCAGAACGAGCGAACCCAGATCGACCATGGGCGAAGAAATGAGAAAGGAGAAGGTCACGCCCAACGGTAGGCCCGCGCTGGAAAAGCCGATGAACAAAGGGATGGACGAGCACGAGCAAAAGGGCGTAACCGTACCCAGCAGGGCCGCAATGCAATTGGCGCCAATGCCGTGGAAGCGTCCAAGCATTTTCCTGCTTCGCTCCGGAGGAAAATAGCTTTGGACATAGGAGATCGCAAAGATCAGCAAGCACAGAAGCACCGTGATCTTGATAACGTCATACAGGAAAAACTGGGCGCTTGCGACCCAGCGATTGGAAACATCCAGGCCCAGTGCCGACAGAAGTCCGCCAAGCGCCTCGTTGAGCCACTTCATCCCTAGTATCTGGTTCTGGAAAAAGTCCCAGATCATTCTGACAGCGTGCATGTTTCCAACGCCTCACTTTTTGTCACCGGATATCTGCAGCACAGGGGCTCCTGCGCTCCCGCGTTTGTCGCCGTAATTGCTTCCAGCAAAGCCAGAGCAGTGCTGCGCCCTTGCCCGCTGATCTGATAGTGGGTCCATTTCCCCTCCTGCCTGCTATCCACAATGCCGGACTCGCATAAAATCTTCATGTGGTAGGACAGGGAGGACTGCGGCATATCGAGCTGCTCGATCAAAATGCAGGCGCACTTTTCTCCGTCCCGAAGCAGTTCGAGTATCCTCAAACGCTTTTCATCGCAGAAGGCCTTGAACACTCTGGCCTGCGCTTCATAGGTGCTCTCCATGACATTCCTCACATCGAAATTTCTTGATGCGATGCAGTATATGCTTCAAATCGAGTTTTGTCAATTTGAAAATGTGTAGTTGGAAGTTGAAAAAAGCCGCACAACATTGACAGTCACCTATTATTAATGTATAATTTTTTACGCAAAAGGGAGTAGTTTCATGCATCACCAACAGCACGACGGGTTCTCCGTCTGGAGATGCAGCCGAAAACGGTAACGAGACTTTTGACATGCCCAAAGGGACTGTCAAAAGTCTTTTTTATTTGGGTAAACTATTAAGAAATTACTGAATAAAGCATGGCATCCACCTTGCTTGGTCTTTTTCCGTCCTGCTTCGTTGTCGTCGGTTGCTTATGCTCATCTGCATAAGCGCCCTCCTCCGTCTTGCAGGACGAAAAAATACACTGCACAATTCGGACGCCCCATTTATTCAGCAATTCCTGAGGAGAGGTGGACCATGGAACATTACTCGATGAACGTGTTGCAGGCTGCCCAGGCGCTGGAGGTTAACCCGGAAAAGGGCTTGACCGCCGCCCAGGCCCAGCAGCGCCTGCAGCGCCACGGCCCCAACGCTCTGGCTGAGCCGCCCAAGACACCCATGTGGGTGCGTTTCCTGATGCAGTTCAAGGACGTCATGATCGCGATCTTGTTGGTCGCGGCGCTGATCTCGCTGTTCGTCAGTGAAGAGGGCTTCGGCTTTCACGCCGAGGGCCTGGCCGACGCGGGTATCATCTTCGCCGTGGTGCTGCTGAACGCCGTGCTGGGCGTGGTGCAGGAGGCCCGGGCTGAGAAGGCGCTGGACGCTTTGAAAAAGCTCTCTGCCCCCAATGCCAAGGTGATGCGCGACGGCAGCCGCCAGGTCGTACCCGCCGATTCGCTGGTGCCCGGCGATGTGATCTTTGTGGAGGCCGGCGACCTGGTGCCCGCCGACGCGCGCATCGTGCAGGCCTCCAGCCTCAAGGTGGAGGAAAGCTCGCTGACCGGCGAGAGCGTGCCCGTGGACAAGCACTCGGGCGAGCTGCCTGAGGGCGACATCCCGCTGGGTGACCGGCGCAACATGCTCTTTGCCACCGGCATCGTGAGCTATGGTCGCGGCACGGCCATCGTGACGCACACCGGCATGGGCACGCAGGTGGGCCGCATCGCCACGATGCTGGCCAGCGAGAAGGATGAAGCCACGCCGCTGCAGGTGAAGCTGGCCAAGATCGGCAAGCTGCTGGGCCTGCTGGCGCTGGCCATCTGCGCCGTCATCTTCGTCGTGGGCCTGCTGGAAGGCAAGCCGCTGGTGGAGATGTTTATGACCAGCGTTTCTCTGGCCGTGGCCGCCATCCCCGAAGGCCTGCCCGCGGTCGTCACCATCGTGCTGGCCACCGGCGTCAGCCGTCTGGTCAAGCAGAACGCCATCATCCGCCGCCTGCCCGCCGTGGAGACGTTGGGCTGCGCTTCGGTGATCTGCTCGGACAAGACCGGCACGCTGACCCAGAACCGCATGACCGTGGTGACCCACTATGTGGACGATCTGCAGAAGCTGACCGGCCACGAGACCGGCAAACAGGCCGACCTGCTGCGCTGGGCCAGCCTGTGCACCGATGCCGAGATCACCGAGGAAGACGGTAAGCAGAAGCGCGTGGGCGATCCCACCGAGACGGCGCTGGTGGCCGCGGCCATGGCCGCCGGCATGCCCAAGCCGGAACTGGAGCGGGCCATGCCCCGGGTGGACGAGCTGCCCTTCGATTCCGACCGCAAGATGATGACCACGGTGCACAAGGTGCCCGAGGGGTATCTTAGCATCACTAAGGGAGCGCCAGACATCGTGCTTTCCCACTGTGTGGATGACGGCCGCCTGGACGCCGCCCACACCGCCAACCGCGATATGGCCAGCCAGGCGCTGCGGGTGTTGGCCGTGGCTGTCAAGCGCTTTGACGCTCAGCCCGAAGCCACGCTGGAGCTGCTGGAGAACGGCCTGACCTTTGTGGGCCTGGTGGGCATGACCGACCCGCCCCGTGAGGAGGTCAAGGACGCCGTGGGCCTGTGCGCCGCCGCGGGCATCCGCCCGGTCATGATCACCGGCGACCATGTGGACACCGCCGTGGCCATCGCCCGGGAGCTGCACATCCTGCGCCCCGGAGACCGCGCCCTGACCGGCGCGGACCTCAACGAAATGAGCGACGAGGAGCTGCAGCGGCGCATCGGGGAGTTTTCGGTGTACGCCCGCGTGGCACCGGAGCATAAGGTGCGCATCGTGCGGGCCTGGCAGAGGGCAGGGGAGATCGTGGCCATGACCGGCGACGGCGTCAACGATGCGCCGGCCCTCAAGGCCGCCGACATCGGCTGCGCCATGGGCATCACCGGCACCGACGTGGCCCGCGGCGCCGCCCACATGGTGCTGACCGACGACAACTTTGCCACCATCGTCGTGGCTGTGCGCGAGGGCCGCGGCATCTACGGCAACATCATGCGGTCCATACAGTTCCTGCTGGCCACCAACCTAAGCGAGATTCTGGCCATCCTGGTTTCGGTCATCATGAAATGGGCCACGCCGCTGAGCGCGGCGCACCTGCTGTGGGTCAACCTGGTCACCGACAGCCTGCCGGCGCTGGCGCTGGGCGTGGAGCCCGTGGACCCCGGCGTGATGAAGGAGCGCCCCCGTCGCAAGGATGAGAGCATCTTTGCCCAAGGCTTCGGCTTGTCGGTGCTGCTGCAGGGCGTCATGGTGGGCGCGTTGGTGCTGATTGCGTTCCTCTTGGGTCGCGCGCTCACCGGTGTGTCTCCGGCAGATGTGCTGCGCGAAGCACCCGACGCAGGCATCACCATGGCTTTCATGGTCATGGCGTTGGCCGAGCTCGTGCACGCCTTCAACCTGAAATCCAAGCGGTCTCTGTTTGCCACCGGCGTGCTCAACAACAAGTTCCTGGTAGGGGCCTTATTCGTGGGGTTGGCGTTGCAGCTGCTGGTGGCGCTCACGCCGCTGGGCCGCAGCATCTTCGGGCTGTATGAGCTGACAGGCCAGATGTGGGCCATCGTGGCTGGCTTGGCGCTGGTTCCGGTGCCGATCATGGAGATCTACAAGCTCATCCGCCGGGTGGGGCAGCAAAAGAAAGCCTAAGACCTGCACAACTAAAACAGCTTCATACGATCTTCAACCCCTTTCGTTTTTGACGAAAGGGGTTATTTTATTATCTGGCTGTGTGACTTTGATCAAAGTACGCGCACCCGGAGTTGCTCTATGATGCCCTTGACAGTATATGGCAGGCATCGGCATCCTGCTGTACCCTCAGAAATTTCCACAGCCGGAAGGGTGCTCCGGGGTCGCGCCACCTGATCGGCGTTCGCAAAAGCTACAAAATTAAATATTTGGAGGTCATGTCATATGAACACTACAAGAAAGGTGATAGCATTTTTGGCTATATTCCTGACGGTATTCGGGAATACGCCTGTGGTCATTGCCGCTGGCGAATCCTGGAGCTATCCGCAACAGGAATTCGGTCAGTTCCCCTCTACACTAGGCTCGATGGTTGGCGCCAAGACGCCGGGTAACGGGGGAGACTCCTTCTCCGCCACGATGTCCAGCAACATGCCCGTTTGGGAAGCTGACCAGGACCAAACTACCCGAGATGCGCTGTCCGACCCGTCCCCGAAATACATCACCGTAAAGGGCGGCGCCAAGTTCTACCTGTACAAGGTCAACAGCAACAGCGACATCCAGCAGATATCGCCAGCTGGTTCACCCAAGGTCTTCAACATCACAATCAGCGGTAACACGATCTATGTGGAAAACCCCGGCAATGACAATCAGGGCCAGGGCATCAGCCACATCGCTGTGTTCTTTGATAAGACACAGACTCCCAAGGGCAAGCTGATCGTGGACAAGAAGCTGACCGGCATCACCGTCACCAGCGCCGACAAAACCAGGGACTTCACGTTCAAGGTCGTCGGCCCCGCGCCGGCCACCACCGTTCATACGGTGACCGCCAGCCATAACACCGACGGCGAGCTCATCCTGCCCTATGGCGACTACACGATTGAAGAAATCAACATTCCCGCAGGCTTCACCGCTTCTTTGGATAAGACCTCGTTCACCATCAATAAGTATAATAAGACGATCAAGGTGACGGCCACCAATGATAAGAAGTACGGCAAGCTGATCCTGCGCAAGGAGCTGGCCGGCCTCAACCTCAACAGTGCCGACAGCAGCCGCGAATACACCTTCAACATCACCGGCCCCAACGGCTACTCCAAGACCGGGGTCAAGGTAGTTGCAGGCACCGATACTGTGCTGGAAAAGCTGGATTACGGCGAATATACGATCACCGAAACCGGCCTGCCAGCCGGTTTCTCCAGCTCCATCGATAAACCTACGGCCACCATCGGCAGCGGCGATGCCAACACCGTCATTGTGACCGCCACCAATACCAAACTGCACGGCACGCTGACCGTGGACAAAGTGGTCACCGGCCCCAACGTCACCGATGCAGACAAGGCGTTCAACTATAGCTTCAAGGTCGTCGGCTCCGCCCCGGCCACGACCGAGTGGACGGTCACGGCCTCCAACAGCGTTGACGGCAAACTGAACCTGCCCTACGGCGACTACACGATCCAGGAGATCAATGTACCCGCCGGCTTCAGCGCTTCGCTGGACAAGACCTCCTTCACCATCGGGCCGAACTCCGTCAACATCAAGGTAACGGCCACCAACACCAAGCAGAGCGGCAAGCTCACGGTCAACAAGACCGTGCTGGGCGCTTTCGCGACCGATGCCGACAAGGACTACGCCTTCAGCTTCAAGGTTGTGGGCCCCGCCCCTGCGACGACTGAGTGGATGCTGTCAGCCTCCCACAACCAGGACGGCACGCTGACGCTGCCCTATGGCGACTACACGATCCAGGAGATCAACGTACCCGCCGGCTTCAGCGGTTCGCTGGACAAGACCTCCTTCACCATCGGCGGCGAGACGGTGAACGTCACCGTGAACGCCAACAACATCAAGCTGCAGGGCAAGCTGACCGTGAACAAGATCGTCGATGGCCTCAACGTCACCGAGGATGAGCGGGCTCGCAGCTACGAGTTCAAGGTCGTCGGCCCCGCGCCGGCCACCACCGAGTGGACGGTTTCCGCCACGGACGCGGCCGATGGCGAGCTGAACCTGCCCTATGGCGACTACACGATCCAGGAGATCAACGTACCCGCCGGCTTCAGCGGTTCGCTGGACAAGACCTCCTTCACCATCGGCGGCGAGACGGTGAATGTTACCGTGACCGCCACCAACACCAAGCTGCACGGCACGCTGACCGTAGATAAGGTTGTCACCGGCCCCAACGTCACCGATGCCGACAAGGCGTTCAGCTATAGCTTCAAGGTCGTCGGCCCCGCGCCGGCCACGAGCGAGTGGACGGTTTCCGCCACGGACGCGACCGATGGAATACTGAACCTGCCCTACGGCGACTACACGATCCAGGAGATCAACGTACCCGCCGGCTTCAACGCCTCACTGGACAAGACCTCCTTCACCATCGGCGGTAATACGGTGAACATCACCGTGACCGCCACCAACACCAAGCAGCAGGGCAAGCTGACCGTTAACAAGATCGTCGATGGTTTCAATGTCACCGAGGATGAGCGGGCCCGCAGCTACGAGTTCAAGGTTGTCGGCCCCGCGCCGGCCACCACCGAGTGGACGGTTTCCGCCACGGACGCGGCCGATGGCGAGCTGAACCTGCCCTACGGCGACTACACGATCCAGGAGATCAACGTTCCCGCGGGCTTCAGCGCTTCGCTGGACAAGACCTCCTTCACCATCGGCGGCGAGACGGTGAACATCACCGTGACCGCCACCAACACCAAGCTGAACGGCAAGCTGACCGTGAACAAGATCGTCGATGGCCTCAACGTCACCGATGATGAGCGGGCCCGCAGCTACGAGTTCAAGGTCATCGGCCCCGCGCCGGCCACCACTGAGTGGACGGTTTCCGCCACGGACGCGGCCGATGGCGAGCTGAACCTGCCCTATGGCGACTACACGATCCAGGAAATCAACGTGCCCGCCGGCTTCAACGCCTCGCTGGACACGACCTCCTTCACCATCGGCGGCGAGACGGTGAACATCACCGTGACCGCCACCAACACCAAACTGCATGGCATGCTGACCGTGGATAAGGTCGTCACCGGCCCCAACCTCACCGATGCCGACAAGGCGTTCAACTTTAGCTTCAAGGTCGTCGGCCCCGCCCCTGCCACGAGCGAGTGGTCGGTCTCGGCATCCGACAGCGTTGACGGCATGCTGAACCTGCCCTATGGCGACTACACGATCCAGGAGATCAACGTTCCCGATGGCTTCACCGCCTCGCTGGACACGACCTCCTTCACCATCGGCGGCGAGACGGTGAACATCACCGTGACCGCCACCAACACCAAGCAGCAGGGCAAGCTGACCGTAAACAAGATCGTCGATGGCCTCAACGTCACCGAGGATGAGCGGGCCCGCAGCTACGAGTTCAAGGTCATCGGCCCCGCGCCGGCCACCACCGAGTGGACGGTTTCCGCCACAGACGCTGCCGATGGCGAGTTGAACCTGCCCTACGGCGACTACACGATCCAGGAGATCAACGTTCCCGATGGCTTCACCGCTTCGCTGGACACGACCTCCTTCACCATCGGCGGTGAGACGGTGAACATCACCGTGACCGCCACCAATACCAAACACTCCCGCCGTGTCACCATCGACAAGGTCGTGACCGGCTTCAACCTCAGCGACGAGGAGAAGGCACAGGAATATGAGTTCAAGATCGTAGGTCCGGCCCCCGCCACCACCGAATGGATCATCCAGTCCACCGATGGAACCAGCGGTTATCTGGATCTGCCCCTGGGCTCCTACACTGTGGAAGAGCTCAACGTGCCCGGCGACTTCGTGTCGCAGCTGAGCGCTACCGAGTTCACCATCGATGCCGAGACCGAGGCCATTTCCATCACGGCCACAAACACCAAGCAGCACGGCAGCCTGACGCTGACCAAAGCCGTGGAAGGCGCCACCGAAAATGACACCGCCCAGTTCGAGTTCACGATCACCGGCCCCAACGGGTTCAGCCAGGTCGTGACGCTGGCCAACGGTGGGTCCCAGAAGCTGGACAACCTGGTCTGGGGCGAATACACGATCACCGAAACCAATATACCCGCCGGCTACCAGTCATTGGACGGCGTGATCACCGCCATCGTCGGTGCGCAAACCCGCGACGTTGCAGTGACCTACCACAACCGCAAACAGGCGATCCTCCACATCGTCAAGATTGACAGCGCGACCCGGTTGGGCGTGCAGGGCGTAACGTTGGAGATCGTCAGGACGAACCAGGGCAATGTCCTTACCAGATTCCTTGCATCCGTCTTCGGCAGCGAGGACACATGGCAGGTGGTTACCGGGGCCGAGGGCACCGTGGATCTGCCTGATCTGGAACCCGGCGAATACAGGATAACGGAACTTTCCGCTCCTGCCGGCTATGTGGTGGACCCCACACCCAAGACCGTGACGCTGGAAGCCGGTGAGGAGGAGACCGTGGAGTTCGTCAACGAACCGCAGGGTTTCCTGAAGATCATCAAGACCGACGCAGACACCGGGGACGCGCTGGCCGGCGCGGAGTTCTCCCTGGCGGACAATGAGGACTTCACCGGCGCGATCACGCTGACAACCGCCGCCGACGGCACGGTGACCAGCGCGGCACTGGTGCCCGGCACGTGGTACGTACGGGAGGCCAAGGCCCCCGAGGGTTACGAGCTGGATGACACGGTGCGCACCGTAATGGTGGAGCTGGGCCAGACCGCCGAAGTGGCGCTGACCAACGCGCTGAGCACCGGAGATCTGCAACTGCTCAAGGTCAGCGCGACGGATAACCTGCCGCTGGCAGACGCCGCCTTCAACATCTACTTTGACGAGGAGCTCACCGAGCTGGCCGCCTCCGGCGTCACCGATGCCAACGGCGAGCTCAACGTGAACGACCTGATCCCCGGCGTCTATTGGGTGCTGGAGACCAGGGCCCCGGAGAACTACATTCTCAACGAATTCGCAGTACCCGTGATCATCAATGCCAACGAACGCGCGGTGCTCACGCTGACCAATCAGCAGGACGAAACCGGAGGCTTTGAGGACGAGCTGGGACAGCTCAACGTGCTGAAGGTGGACGGCTATACCCAGAAGCCTCTGGCCAACGCCAAGTTCAACCTCTACAGCGACGAGTCGCGCAGAATCCTCGTGGCCAGTGGCGTCAGCGGCACGGATGGCATCATCGAGTTCAAGGATTTGAAGCCCGGTACCTACTATCTGGTGGAGACCTCGGCGCCAAAGTCCTACAAGCTCAACACCACCCCCATCGCTGTGGATGTGCCCGCCGGTGAGATCACCGAGCTGACCGTTACCAATGAACTCAACGACACCAAGGACTATCAGACCGGCTCCATGGATTACAACATCCTGCTGGGCGGCGGCGCGGTGCTGCTGGTGGGTGCGGCGCTGGTCGTGTACACCCGCAGGCGCAAGGCAGCCGGCATGAGCCGTTAACACCTACGCCAAGGGACCTGCCCATTAGCAGGCAAAGAGGGGAGCGCTCCGTATGGGGCGCTCTCCCCGTTTGTTGGTGCATTTCCGTTTTGTGTGATTTTGGTCAAGGAAAGCAACCCTGAAATTGCGTATGATGCCGTTGAAAGCACCAAAACAATCAAGCTTCCATCACAGGAAAATCAAGAAAGCGGGTGAGACCATGAATGACGAAACATCCGAAACCCAGGCCATCAGCTGTGAATCTCTGACCAAGGCCGATATGGCCCGCACAGAAGTGACCATGTGCTTCAATCTGTCCTCCCTGTCTGAGGCCACCGGCATGATTCCGACACCGCCGCTGGATGATGCCGATGTGGAAGGCTACGAGGCGCTCTTTTACCGCCCCCAGCAGGAGGCGGACAACGCCCGCAAGGCCGATTCGCCGCAGGAGCAGCAGGCCAGGAGCGGGTATACGCACTAAAATATAGAATTCCATCGTGCCGGCGCAAGGACGCGCCGGCACGTTTCTTTGCGGTGGACGAATCCATCTTTTCAAGTATTTTATGGCTGCAACTGCATACGATATCCAAAACAAGAGCAGGTGATAATCGTGGACAAAAAAACTCCCAACAGCATAGCCAAAGATTGTCCGCTGGGCAAGGCTGACATGGCCAGCACGGAGGATGCTCTCTGCTTCAATCTGGCATCCACCACCGAGAGTACAGGCATGATCCCCACGCCGCCTCTGACCGACGCCGAGGTAGAGGGGTACCAATCGTTGTTCTATCGCCCCCAGCAGGAGGCGGACAACGCCCGCAAGTCCGACTCGCCGCAGGAGCAGAAGAACAAAGAGAACCGCCCGTAACTCCTTGGCGGGAGGGCCATCCCGAGCGACGCAGCCATTCGGCGGCGCTGGTTTCCTGCTGATATGGCAAAAAGAACTGTTATAAATTTGGTCGTATGCAACCTTGTTTTCTCCGTTGAAAAGTGCTATTCTTAGCATAGGAAACTTTCAAACAATAAACGGAACAGGAGGCCACACCAATGCCGAGTTTTCCCAATCCCTTTCAGGGCAACGTCAATCGCAAGCTTACCAAGGAAGAGCTGATCCAGGCCATCCGGCTGGACATCGCCGGCGAGTTGGAGGCCATATATGTCTACGACGCCCACGTACATGCCACCGACAATGAGCTGGCCAAGCGCGTGATCGGCGAGATCCGTGACGAGGAGAAGGCCCATGTGGGCGAGCTCTTCACGCTGCTCAAGGCGCTGGACCCCCAAGAGGCCGAGCATTTTGCTACCGGCGAGGGCGAGGTGCGTGAGGCCATGGAGGAGTTGGGCATCCTGCCAAAGGAAGCACCCAATGCCACCAAGGCCACCGTGGGCAGCCTGATCCAGGAGTAATTTCTCCGATACATGCATCCACCTATGAAGGGAGGAACAAAAATGGATTATCTGGCTAGAGATACATCTTCACTGGACGCCGCGCTGTGGGCGCACATCGACGAGACCGTCGTGACCGCCGCCAAGAAACTGCTGACCGGCCGGCGTTTTCTGAGCATTTATGGGCCGCTGGGCGCAGCTTCTGGTAGCGTGGCCATCGACGACGCCGACGCTTTAACCGAGGTCGTCGCCGACGGCTTCGTGACCACCGCCGGCCGCCGCTATGCTGAGATTCCGCTGCTCTATGAGGATTTCTCGCTGCTCTCGCGGGATCTGATGGCTGCCGAACAGACCGGCCGCGCGCCGGACTTGACCGCCGCCGCCGCAGCCGCGCAGCAGTGCGCATTGCGCGAGGACAAGCTGATCTTTTATGGCAACCATACGCTGGGCATCGAAGGGCTGTTTACCGCTCCAGGTGTGGGCAAACGAAAGCGCGGCAACTGGGCCGAAGGAGAGACCGCCTTTGCCGACGTGGCCGGGGCCATCGCCCAGCTGGCCGAACAGGCCATCTATGGCAGCTATACCCTGGTGCTGAGCCCGGACATGCATCTGCAGCTGCAGCGCATCCAGCCCGGTACCGGCCTGCTGGAGATCGACCGGCTGGCCAAGCTAGTGGATGGCCGCATCTTCAAGACGCCGGCGCTGGCCAAGGGCTCTGCGGTGCTCTTGAGCGCTGAGCCCCGCAATGTAGACCTGGTCGTGGGGCAGGACCTTTCTACCGCCTATCTGGAGCTCAAGGACCTCAACCACAGCTTCCGGGTGCTGGAATCGGTGCTGCCGCGCATCAAGCGCAAGAGCGCCATCGTGGTGTTCGAAGGATAAAGTTAATAAAAGGAAGGCTCGCCGGCTGGCGGGCCTTCTTGCATTTTACGGTTGTTTGGTCTATATCACATCAGAGAGTTCCATCTGGATTCTTTTATCGAGATCCATACCGCTTTTTCCAACCGATGGATTCATTTTTTCAATCTGCAGTACGGGGAGGTCTACAACGAATTCACTTCCAACGCCAACCGTGCTCTGAAAGGCAATGTTGCCTCCAAGCAACTCCACCATGGATTTTGTAAGTGCCAATCCAATGCCGCTCCCCTCGCTTACCCGTGTTAAGGTTGTGTTTACCTGGCGAAAGCGGTTGAATATCAGATGTTTTTTATCTTCCGGGATACCCTCTCCGGTATCCTTGACGGTTATCCTGATGTTATCATTCTCAACAACGCAAACAACCTCTATTTTACCCCCCCGCAGGGTATGCTTGATTGAGTTTGATAGGAGATTCAGGATTATCCGATCCAGAATGAACCCATCGATATACATCCACTTCTCTTTTGCTGAGCAATGAAACGCAAGTACAAGCCCTTTTTGCCTGGCATACAGCTCCGTGGATTTGACCAGCTTTCTAAGCCAATCCACGATGTTGTTCATTTCCCATGTTGGCTCCAGGAATCCGGCGTCCAACTTCGTAATGTCAATCAGGTTGGACACCAGTTTTGTCAATCGGTATGCGTTCTGTCTCATAATGACTAGATTTTTTACAATATCAGCCTTGTTGAATTTGTCATTGTCCAATTTTTTATTAAGAAGATCGATTGCCAATAACAGAATAGACAATGGCGTCTTAAACTCATGTGATATGTTCGTGAAGTAGTCTGTGATATGCTTGTTCCTGTTCTCCAGTGTGTTGGCCAGGTCCCGCGATTGGACTTCTCGATTGCGGAGGATATTTTCCGCCAGCTTACGATCGGTAATATCTCTAAAGGTTGCTACAGTTCCGCAAAACTCGCCGCAGAGCCCATACATTCGTTTGACATAAACTTCTACCAGTATGTTTTGTCCATCTTGTCTGCGGGCCAGCAGTTCGCCTTCGTAGTATCCCTTTTCATCAAGCATCGCAATCAAGTTTTCCCAAGGGATGTTCAGGTTCATTTTTTCAAACAATACTTTGCTGTGGCGGCCAAGCACTTCACTCTCAGGCCACCCGGTAAGCTTCACAGCCATTGCGTTATAATATATGAGGGTTAAATTTTCATCAATGGCCAGAATGGCGTCATGCACGCAGGATAATAGGCTTTGATGGAAGTTGAGTCTATACTTGGTTTCATCGGGTTCTGCAATCATATTGGATTCCTGCTGCATTTCTTTCACCCAACACAGAGACTTCTGAAGATGCCAATCCAACCGCATTGATTGATAAATTGTTTTATTTCAAGGGCATTATATGACAGGTTTTAACAAAATTCAATCTATAACGTGAAAATGTCCGCATGCTGCAGGTGCCCAAGCAATGTGCGGATGTGCCTTGCCGATACAACAGCGAGGGCGGCTGTTCAGCCGCCCTCGTACCAATCCCTTTATTTCATCGCTCCATTCAAAAGCAACACCGGGGCCAGCATCACCGTATGCCTCCCCGGCATCGTGATCTCCAGCACGAAGCGCGCTTCGGGGCTGTCGAACCACTCGGTTTGCAGTGTGAACTCCCGGGTCAGCTTGCCCTGAGACATCCACGGGTGGGGAGAGTACAGCGTGCCGTCGCCGGGGGACACTACCCAGCCTTCGGGCGCGTACCAGTGCAGGCGCAGCGCCGCCGGGATGCGATAGGTGTTCTCGATGGTCACGGCCACGCGGGCAGGCTCATTGGCGCGGGCATAGGCGCCGTCGGGGTATTCCACCAGCACATCGAAGAAGTCGAAGCGGTGGATGGTCCCCTTGAGGCAGCGGTACAGCGCCGCGCCGTTGTCCTTGCTGCGCAGGCTGGCCGCAGCGGCAGCTGTGTCAGTGGGCCCTTGTTCGGTGAAGGTCGCGCCCAAACGCCCGGCCAGGCTCATCTGGTGCGCGATGCGCTCGGTGCGCTGGGTCAGCTCGTCCACGGTTTGGGGCAGCATGGAGCCCATGTATCCAAGCTCGCCCAGGTTCAGGCACGCGGTCTTGATGCCCCGGCCGATGGGGGCAATCCAGCGTTCGGGGATGGCCTCGATGCCGTGAAGGATGCCGAACAGCGCGCCGGCGGTTGCGGCGGTGCAGTCGGTATCCTCGCCGCAATTCACGGTGATCTGCATCGTTCGCTCAAAGTCGCCGCTGCCGTACAGAAGCCCCAGCACGGTCAGGCCGATGTTGCTGGGCGCATCCCAGCCCAGACGGCCCTCGGCAAAGCCCTTCTTACGGTCCTCATCGCTGATGGAAAACCACTGGCAGCCACCGCGGTAGTGCGTAAGGATTTCGTCGCGGGCCTCCCGCCAGGGCAGGCCGCGGTCAAAGCAATCCTGCGCGCAGCGCACGGCGCCGGCGATGCCGCAGCCAGCTGGGATGTAGCTAAGGCCGATGTCGATAAGCTCGGCGATGTCGGATACAACGAAAGCCGCGCTCTCCACGGCGGCGCAGAACACTTCGGCGTACATGCCCTCGCCGTCGCCGTGGTCCACGATGGCGTCCTCATAGGCATATTTGGCGGCCAGCGCCGGGTTGCCCGGGGCGATGCACGCCCAGATCTCCGAGCGGATGTAGGCGCCGCAGCTGTCCTTGAAGGGGTTGTTCTCGATGCCCGACAGCGGCGGCACAAGCCCCGCGCGCATGTTGAGCTTGCCGTTGCCGTATTCCGCCCAGTGGGGCGTGATGAAGGTCAGCCAGTATTCTCCCAGAATGCGGGCGTCGATGTCCAACCCCCGCTCCTCCAGGGCCACGAGCCACAGCAGCTGCAGGTCCAGGTCGTCGTTTGGCATAGGGTTGCCGCCCAGGTCTTGGGTGTAAAACGTGATGTCGTTGACCTGGCGATTCCATTCGAAGGGCGCGCCCACGGTGCCGCCGATGTTCTTGCCCATCCAGCAGCCCAGCACCTTGCTGCGGTATTCCGGCAGCGAAAAGACCATATTGAAGCCTCCTTCTGTCCGTATCTGTCCGATTCATATCTATCACTTGGGCGGCGCAGCGTCAAGGATGCAAAAAAGACGATGTGAGGAATTGCAAAATGGTTGAAGGTTGGGGCAAACGACAAGGAAAAAAGTGTAATGCTGTGCAATAGACACCGAGGAATGCATCTTGTATAATATTTCAGATATGCACTTCACATTGTTTAATTTTTGAGATAGAGAGATAGATGCCATGGACGATCATGCCCGGTTGCGGGCGCTGGGGTTTGCGCCCACAGATATTTTACTGCCCAGGGATGGAGTAGAGCGCTGGGCGGTCATCGCCTGCGACCAGTATTCCTCCCAGCCCGATTATTGGGAGAAGGCCGACGAGCTGGTGGGGGAGAACCCCTCCACGCTGCGGCTGATCCTGCCTGAGGCTTATCTGGATTGCCCGGATATCGCCGAGCGCCAGAACGCCTGCGCCCAGGCCATGGAGCGCTATCTGCACGGGGATGTGTTCACCACGGCAAAGGACAGCCTGATCTATGTGGAGCGCAGCACGCCATGCGCGCCGCTGCGCCGGGGCCTGGTGGGCGCGCTGGACCTGGAGCTCTATGACTACACGCCCGGCGCCACTTCACCCATAAGGGCCACCGAGGGCACGATATTGCACCGGCTGCCGCCGCGCATGGCTGTTCGCCGCCGCGCGGCGCTGGAATGCCCCCACATCATGGTGCTGATCGATGATCCGGCGGCCGCCGTCATCGAACCTCTGACCGCGGCCAAGGATACCATGGAGAAGCTCTACGAAGGCGACCTGATGCTGAACGGCGGTCGCATCGCCGGCTGGCGGGTGGGGCAGGCCCAGTGGGGTGGCATTGCTGACGCGCTGGAAAAACTTATGAAACGTGGCGGTATGACATTCGCCGTGGGCGACGGTAACCATTCTTTGGCCACGGCCAAGGCGTGCTGGGAGGAAATAAAGCCCGGCCTTACGCCGGAACAGCTCGAGAACCACCCCGCCCGCTGGGCGCTGGTAGAGCTTGTAAACGTGCACGACGCGGGCCTTGTGTTCCACCCGATCCACCGCGTGGCTTTCCATGTGGACCCGGCGGCGCTGCTGGCGTCGCTGCTGTGGCACATGAACGAACGGGGCTGGCAGGCCGCCTTGGGCGCGCAGGACGCGCCGCAGACCATTCAATATGTATCCGAGGGCGGCAGCGGCGTAATCGGCATACAGAGCAGCCCTCACCCTATGGCCGTGGGCACGCTGCAGGCGGCGCTGGACGCCGTGCTCCAGGAGATACCCGGCGCCACGCTGGACTATGTGCACGGCGACGACGCGGCCCATGCGCTGGGCGCGCACAGCGGCAACATGGCCTTCCTGCTGAGCGCCCTGGACAAGGGCAGCCTGTTCCCCATGGTGGAACGGCTGGGGGCGCTGCCGCGCAAGGCCTTCTCCATGGGAGAGGCCGACGAGAAGAGATTTTATCTGGAATGCCGGGCTATCCGGGTGCAGGAGGAACAGTGACAATGGGACTTAAGGTTGCAAAATTTGGGGGCTCTTCGCTGGCCGACGCGGCGCAGTTTCAGAAGGTGCTGGCCATCCTGCGCGCCGATTCCGAACGGCGCGTCGCCGTGCCCAGCGCACCGGGCAAGCGCACCAGTGCCGACACCAAGATCACCGACATGCTGTACCGCTGCCAGGCGATGGCCGCTGACGGTCAGGATTTCACCGGGCAGCTAAGCGACATCCGCGCCCGCTATGAAGGCATTGTGGCCGACCTGGGCCTTGCGCTGGATTTGGGCGTGGAGTTTGAGCAGATTGCCGCGCAGCTGAGGGGCGGCGCCACGGCGGATTATTGCGCCAGCCGCGGCGAGTATTTGAGCGGCCGGGTGCTTTCTGCCGCGTGGGATGCTGAGTTTATCGATGCGGCGGAAGTCGTGTTCTTTGATGCCGGCGGCGCTCTGGACGAGCGGCGCACCTACGACGCGCTGGCCGCGCGCCTGAAGGCCGTGGAACGTGCCGTGGTGCCGGGCTTTTACGGCAGCATGCCCGATGGCCAGATCAAAACCTTCTCCCGCGGCGGCAGCGACATCACCGGCGCGCTGGTGGCCTGGGGCACCGGGGCCGATCTCTACGAGAACTGGACCGACGTGAACGGCGTGCTGGCGGCGGACCCGCGCATCGTGCGCGACGCCGCCACCATAGAGACCATCACCTACCGCGAGCTTCGGGAGCTCTCCTACATGGGCGCCACGGTGCTGCACGAGGATGCCATCTTCCCCGTGCGCAAGGCCGGCATCCCCATCCACATCCGCAACACCAACGACCCATCGCACCCGGGCACGATGATCATCGCCATGGCGACGGAGCAGAATAGGCCCGGCGCCATCACCGGCATCGCTGGGCGCAAGGGGTTCTCGGTCATCAACATTGAGAAGGCTATGATGAACAGCGAGCTGGGGTTTGGCCGGCGGGTGCTTACGGTGCTGGAGGACCACGGCATCAGCTTTGAGCACCTGCCCAGCGGCATCGATACCTTGAGCGTCGTTGTGGAAAGCGCCTATCTGGCCGGGCACCGCGCCAAGTTGTTGGACGACCTGTTCACCGCCGTATGCCCCGATGATGTGGAGATCATCGACGGTCTGGCGCTGATCGCCACCGTAGGCGGCGGCATGGTGCGCCACCCCGGCACCGCCGCGCGGCTGTTTGAGGCGCTGGCCCGCGCCCACATCAACGTGCGCATGATCGATCAGGGCTCCAGCGAGCTCAACATCATCGTCGGCGTCGTCACCGAGGACTTCGAGGGAGCCATCGGCGCGATCTACCGCGAATTCGTGGGTTAAGCCGCCATGGATTTGCTGGCCATCCTGCGGTCCTTCAGCAGCGTCGCCGTCATCATCCTTCTGGTGGGCCTGGGCGTGTTTGTGGAGCGGCGCAAGTGGTTCCCCGGCGAAAGCTGGAAGGGCCTGGGTTCCCTGGTCGTCAACATCGGCATGCCGTGCTCGGCGTTCTTCTATCTGACCGATGGCTTTGACCGCGCGCAGTTGACCACCGCGGGCCTGAGCATGCTGGTCTACGCCGGGGCCATTCTGGTCACATGGGCCGTAAGTCTTGGCATTGCCGCCGCGCTGAGGGTGCCCAAGACCCGCCGCGGTGTGTTTTGCGCAACGGCTGCGTTTTCCAACACGGTGTTCATCGGCGTGCCCATGACCACGATGCTCTTCGGGGAGAGCGCCATCAAGTTCGCGTTCATGGCCTTTGTGCCCAACATGGTGCTGTTCTGGACCGTAGCCGTGGCGGGTATCCGAAGGGACGCCAACCCACATGGCGGCTTCTTCTCTCCAGGCTGGGCCAAAAAGCTCTTGAGCCCCACGCTGGTGGCCACGGCCATCGCCTTTGCCTTCATATTGTTGGACATCCAGCCGCCCTTCATCATCAGCCAGACGGCCAAAACCGCCGGCGGCATGGTCAGCCCCGTGGCGCTCATCTATTGCGGCATGCTGCTGAGCTCCATGGGCCTGCGATCGGTGAAGCTGGACCGCACCCTGGTGGCTGGCACGCTGGTGCGCTTCGTGCTGGCGCCCATCGTGGCCTTCCTGTTGCTGCGCGCGGTGGCCACACCGGCGGACATCACCCAAGTGCTGCTGGCCCAGGCGGCCATGCCGGCCATGGCGCAGATCGCCATCGTGGCGGGGCTGTACAACGCCGACGCCCACTATGCGGCGTCGGGGTTTTTGGTCACGACGGTGGCCAGCGTTGTCTTCATTCCGATCTTGATGATCGTGATGCCGTTTTTTGTCCATTGATTGGCTGACAGAGAATGTGCAGTGGCCGCAGCCCGAACTGTCATTCTGAGCGCAGCGAAGAATCTCCCATTCTGACT
This sequence comes from Bacillota bacterium, assembly GCA_023422005.1. Lineage (GTDB taxonomy): Bacteria > Bacillota > Clostridia > Christensenellales > UMGS416 > JAEYRA01. The sequence goes on from JAEZSC010000180.1 coordinate 27,268, forward strand.
TATAGAACTGGCAGCGGTGTTCCTATCACCTACACCTTGTCGTTGAGCAGCACCATGTGGATGTGGTCTTCCCACTTCCCATTGATCTTCAGATATTGGTAGGCCAGTCCTTCGTTGTAAAACCCGAGCTTTTCGGCGACGCGCAGCGATCGCTTGTTCCTGGGCATGATGTTGGCCTCGATACGATGCAGGCCGTATTCCCCGAACATGATGTCGATTCCCTTTCGCACCGCCTCGGTGATGTACCCCCTGTTGGCTTCCTCATGATCCAGCTTATAGCCCAAATGGCAGGACAGGAAAGCGCCCCGGACGATGTTGTTAAAGGCGATGCAGCCGATGATTTTTTGATCTTCACACTTTTTGAAGAGCCAAAGCCGCAGGGCGTCCCCACTTTCGATGCGCAGAAGGTCGTTGCGCAGCTGCTCCTGCTGGAACTCCCGGGTGTAGAAAGCCTCGTCTTTGGCGGATTCCCACTCCTCCAGGAAGGACTTGTTTCGCAGATAGTAGTCTATCACCAGATCGGTGCAGGAGCAGTCGATGGTTCTCAATTGCAGCCGTCCGGTTTCGTATTGCTTGTGCATGGTTCTCTCCTTGAACTGTGGGATGCACTCATTATACAGCAATGAAAGATGATCCAACATCAATGCAATAAAACGTTCGCCATTTCTCCTTTTTCCCCATTCTTCACATGACGTTTGCCGTTGTTTATGTTATACTGCAACTCAACTGGCGAATAATTTATATGTTATTACATTTAATGTTCGGATATTTGGAGGGTGCCATGGGAGTCAGACGACTGTTTGTGGAGAAGCGGCCGGGCTTCGACATCGCCGCGCGCGAGCTGTGCCACGATCTCAAGCACACGCTGGGCATCACGGGCCTGAGTGACCTGCGGCTGGCGCTGCGCTACGATGTGGACGGCCTGGGCGATGGAGATTGGCAGCAGGTCAAGCTGCAGGTTTTGAGCGAGGCGGCCGTGGACGCGCTCCACGAGGAAACGATGGACTTCGGCAATGCCTGGATTTTTGCCGTGGAATATCTGCCCGGCCAATATGACCAGCGGGCCGACTGGGCAGCCCTCAGCGCGCAGCTGATGACCCGGCAACTGCCCCGGGTGCGCTGCGCCACGGTTTATGCGCTGTATGGCGGCTTGAAAGAGGTCGATGTCCAGCGCGTCAAGGATTATTTGATCAACGCAGTGGATTCCCGCGAGGCGGCGTTTAACAAGCCCGACACGCTGGAGATGGACCTGGAAACCCCCGGTGACGTGGCGGTCATGACCGGCTTTACGGCGCTGGATGAGCACGGCGTGGCCGCGCTGCATGCCGGCATGGGCATGGCCATGAGCGTGGCGGACCTGCTGCATGTGCAGGCCTATTTCCGCGGCGAGCGGCGGGAGCCGACGATCACCGAGCTCAAGGTCATCGATACCTATTGGAGCGACCACTGCCGGCACACGACATTCCTGACCCGGCTGGACGACGTGGAACTGGAGGCTTTCGGCCCTCTTTATGAAGCGTGGCAAAAATATCTCTGCGCGAGGGACGAGGTGTACGCCGGCCGTGAGAGCAAACCCGTGACGTTGATGGATGTCGCGACGATGGGCATGCGGCTTCTGAAAAAAAGAGGGCTGTTGAAAGACCTGGACGAATCCGACGAGATCAACGCGTGCTCCATCGAAACCGATGTGACCGTGGATGGCGAGGCGCAGCGCTGGCTGATCCAGTTTAAAAATGAGACCCACAACCACCCCACGGAGATCGAGCCCTTCGGCGGCGCGGCCACGTGCCTGGGCGGGGCCATACGCGACCCCTTGAGCGGCCGGGCCTACGTGTACCAGGCCATGCGCGTGACCGGCTCCGGCGACCCGCGCACGCCCCTTGCGGATACGCTGCCCGGCAAGCTGCCCCAGCGCAAGATCACCCGGGAGGCCGCCCACGGCTACAGCTCCTACGGCAACCAGATCGGCCTGGCCACCGGGCAGGTGAGCGAATATTATCACCCCGGCTTCGTTGCCAAGCGCATGGAGATCGGCGCGGTGCCCGCGGCCCATGTGCGCCGCGAGACCCCGGCTGCCGGCGACGTTGTCGTGTTGCTGGGCGGGCGCACCGGCCGCGACGGCTGCGGCGGCGCCACCGGCTCCTCCAAGGCCCACACCAGGCAGAGCAAGGACACCTGCGGCGCGGAGGTGCAAAAGGGCAACCCGCCCACCGAACGCAAGCTGCAGCGCCTGTTCCGCGACCCGGCCTTCACCCGGCTTATCAAGCGCTGCAACGACTTCGGCGCCGGCGGCGTGTGCGTGGCCGTGGGCGAGCTTTCCGACGCGCTGGACATCGACCTGGACGCCGTACCCCGCAAATACGAGGGGCTGGACGGCACGGAGCTGGCCATCAGCGAAAGCCAGGAGCGCATGGCCGTCGTCGTGGAAGCCGGAGATGTGGATCGGTTGCTGGAACTGGCCCAGGGCGAGAACCTGGAGGCCACGCCGGTGGCCCGGGTGACTGGCGACGGGCGCATGCGCATGCACTGGCGGGGCCAGGAGATCGTGAACCTGAGCCGCGCGTTCCTCAACACCAACGGCGCGCCCCAGCGGGCGGCCGCCCAATCCGCGCTGGCCGATGTGGGCGCATTCTTCGCGCCGCCTCCACAGGCGAGTATCGCCCTGCTGCTGGAGCGGCTGGCTTCTCTGGACGAATGCTCCGGTCAGGGCTTGTCGGAACGCTTCGACAGCACCATCGGCGCGGGCACGGTGCTGATGCCCTTCGGCGGGCGCCGCCAGCTGACACCGGCCCAGGCCATGGCCGCCAAGATTCCTCTGCTGCAGGGCGACACCGACGACTGCTCCATCATGACCCACGGCTTCTTCCCGAAGCTGGCACAAATGAGCCCCTTCCACGGCGCTGTGTACGCCGTCATAGAGTCCCTCGGTCGCATCGCCGCCGCCGGCGGAGACGTCACCAAAGCTTATCTGACCTTCCAGGAATACTTTGAGCGCCTGGGAACGGACCCCACCCGCTGGGGCAAGCCGCTGCAGGCGCTGCTGGGCGCATTCTGGGCCCAGACGGCGCTGGGTGTGGCGGCCATCGGCGGTAAGGACTCCATGAGCGGCAGCTTTGCCGATCTGGACGTACCGCCCACGCTGGTAAGCTTCGCCGTGGCCATGGGTAAGGCATCCGGCACGATCTCCGCGGAGTTCAAAGCCGCCGGTTCGGCCATCGTGCTTTTGAACCTGCCCCGCGACCAACACGACCTGCCGGACATGGCGGTCTTTCAAGCCAACTGCACCGCGGTGGCCCGCACCATCGCCGTGGGCGATGTGCTGGCAGCCCACACGGTGGGCATGGGCGGCGCAGCCTGCGCCGTGGCGAAGATGGCCTTTGGCAATGGCATCGGCGCGCGGCTGGACGCCTGTAGCAAGGCGCTGTTCGCGCCGGCGCTGGGCAGCCTGGTGCTGGAGGTGCGCGCCGGGCGGTGCCCGGAGGTCCTTTTTGAAGGGTTGGACTTCATGATCATAGGCTGCACGACTGCCGAGGCGCAGATTATGCTGAACGGCGAAACGGCGCCGCTGCAGGAAGCGCTGGCCGCCTGGCAAGCGCCGCTGGAGGATGTGTTCCCGACCCAGGCGCCGGTGGCCGGCGATGTGAGGCACACGCTGTTCACGGCCCGCAGCCATGTGAAGCCCAAGGCTTCCGTGGCCAAACCCAGAGTGTTGATTCCCGTTTTCCCCGGCACCAACTGCGAGGTGGACAGCGCCCGAGCCTTCGAGCGGGCCGGAGCCGTGCCCCATGTGCTGGTGCTGCGCAACCTGAGCGCCGACGCCATTGCCCAGAGCGTGGCGGCCATGGCCCATGAGCTCTCCCGCTGCCAAATTCTGATGCTTCCCGGCGGCTTCTCTGCCGGCGACGAACCCGACGGCAGCGGCAAGTTCATCGCCGCACTGCTGCGCGAAGCCGCCGTGGCCGACGCCGTGACCGACCTGCTGGAACGCCGGGACGGGCTGGCGCTGGGCATCTGCAACGGTTTCCAGGCTCTCATCAAGGTAGGCCTGGTGCCCTACGGGCGCATCTGCGACATGCGCACCGACAGCCCCACCCTTACCTTCAACGCCATCGGCCGGCATGTGTCCCGCATCGTGCGCACGGTCGTGTCCTCGGTGCACTCGCCATGGCTGGCGGGGTTGCAGGCCGGAGAGCTGCTGGACGTGGCGGTTTCCCACGGCGAGGGGCGTTTTGTGTGCACGCAGCAGGAATTCGACCATATGCTGGCCGCCGGGCAGATCGCCACGCAGTATGCCGACGGCGCCGGCCGGCCAACCTATGGGTGCCCGGACAACCCCAACGGTTCGCTGCACGCCGTGGAGGGGCTCTTAAGCCCCGATGGCCGCG
>JAEZSC010000203.1 GCA_023422005.1 Bacillota bacterium
GCGACCCCGGCCTGGGCAACGGCGGCCTGGGCCGCCTGGCGGCGTGCTATCTGGACGCTTTGAGCAGCCTGAGCCTGCCGGCCATGGGCTTTTCGCTGCGCTATGAATACGGCATCTTCCGCCAGCGGATCGTGGACGGCTGGCAGACCGAGCTGCCCGACACCTGGCTGGACAGCGGCGAGCCATGGATGGTGCCGCGCTTCGACGAGACGATTGAGGTGCGCTTCGGCGGAAACGTCAGCGAAGACTGGAGCCACGGCGTGCTCAAGACCCGGCACGAGAATTATTACTCGGTGCTGGCCATCCCCTATGAGATGCCCATCGCCGGCTTTGGCGGCGACGGCATCAATGTGCTGCGTCTGTTTTCCGCCAAGTCGCCGGTCAGCATCGACATGCAGCTGTTCTCCTCCGGGCGCTATCTGCAGGCCATGGAGCAAAACGCCATGGCCGAGGTGCTGTGCAAGGTGCTCTACCCCGACGACAACCACTTCGAGGGCAAGTCCCTGCGCCTAAAACAGCAATACTTCCTCGTGAGCGCCTCGGTGCAGATGATCGTGCGCAGCCACCTGAAGCATTATGGTACGCTGGACAACCTGCACAAGTTCAAGGCCATACAGCTCAACGACACGCACCCGGCGCTGGTGATCCCGGAGCTCATGCGCATCCTGATGGACGAGCACGGCTTCTCCTGGGACGCGGCCTGGCACATCGTGAGCAACACGGTGAGCTACACCAACCACACGGTGCTGCCCGAGGCGCTGGAGCAGTGGCCGGAGGCGCTGTTCCAGATGCACCTGCCGCGCCTGATGCCCATCATCCGCGAGATCAACGAGCGCGCGTGCCGCGAGCTCTTCGAGGCAACCGATGGCGACCTGGACGCCGTAAGCCGCATGGCGGTTCTTGCCTACGGCCAGGTGCGCATGGCCAACCTGAGCGTCATCGGCGCCAGCCACGTCAACGGCGTGTCGGCGCTGCACACGCAGATCTTGAAGGATACCGTGTTCCAGGATTTCCACCGCGTGACGCCGGGCAAGTTCCTCAACGTGACCAACGGCATAGCCCACCGGCGGTGGCTGTGCCAGGCCAACCCTGAGCTTTCCGGCCTGCTGACCGAGCTCATCGGCCCGGCCTTCCAGAGCGACGCATCGGCGCTGGAGGACCTGCGCCACTTTGAGAACGACGCCGGGGTGCTGGAGCAGCTGGCCCGCATCAAGCGCGACAACAAAGTTCGGTTGGCCAAGTACGTACACGACACGATGCAGGTGACCATCGACCCCGACAGCATCTTCGACGTGCAGGCCAAGCGGCTGCACGAATACAAGCGCCAACTGCTGAACGTGCTGCACATCATCACGCTGTATCGCGAGATCTTGGAGAACCCCAACGCCGACTTCCTGCCGCGCACGTTCCTGTTCAGCGCCAAGGCTTCGCCGGGCTATCATGCCGCCAAGCGTATCATCCACCTGATCTGCAAGCTGGCCGACACAATCAACGCCGATAAGCGCGTGAACGGCCGCATCAAGGTCGTTTTCCTGGAGGATTACCGCGTGACCGTGGCTGAGGTGCTGATCCCCTCGGCGGACTTGAGCGAGCAGATTTCATTGGCTGGAAAAGAGGCCAGCGGCACCGGTAACATGAAATTCATGATCAACGGTGCGTTGACCATCGGCACGCTGGATGGCGCCAACGTGGAGATCCGCCAGCAGGTCGGCGACGAGAACATGTTCCTCTTCGGCCTGAAAGCCGGCGAGGCCGACGGCCTGGTGAATTCCGGTTACATGCCCAGCGCGTGGTATCAGAACAACCCGAGGCTCAAGGCCGCCATCGACTCCATCGGCAGCGGCCTGATGGGAGAAAAGTTCACCGACCTGACGCTGAGCCTGCTGACCTACGACACCTATCTGCTGCTGGCGGACTATGAGAGCTACCGGCTGGCCCAGGCCCGGGCAAATGACGCCTACGCGGACCAGACCCACTGGTCCCGCATGGCGCTGCGCAACATCGCCGGTGCGGGCATCTTCGCCGCTGACCGGGCCGTGCGCGAATACGCCGACAACATCTGGCACCTCAAGGCCGTTCGATGAGCCAGCCCGTTCGCTTTGACCCGCGGGATGGCCGCCACAAGCAGCCCTTTGGCGCGTTGAGCTCCGAGCAGAGCGCCCGGTTTTGCCTGGACGTGGCCCGCGACCAGCATGCCTCGCAGGCGCTGCTGTGGCTGCGGGAGGATGGAGGCTCACCCTTCTGCGTACCCATGGAGGCACAGGAGGCGGCGGGGGAGTGGGATAGCTTCGCCTGCACCGTGTTCGCGCTGCCCGCCGGGCTGTATTGGTACTGGTTCGAGGTCACGGGGGGGCTTCGCCCCTTTTTGTTTGGAAGCGACTGCCCCTATCAACTGACTGTATATGACCGCGGCTATGCTACGCCGGATTGGTTCGACGGCGGCGTCGTGTATCACATTTTTGTGGACCGCTTCCACCGCCCGGCCGCCGCCGGGCGGGCGGGCAGGGAAGGCCGCCCGTTCAAGTTTCATGAGGATTGGTACGAAGCGCCGGACCTGTATCCCACCACGCTCAAGGAGCAGAATTACGACTTCTTCGGCGGAACCCTGGAGGGCATCGCCGAAAAGCTGGACTATCTGCACGGCCTGGGCGTCACGACGCTGTACTTAAGCCCGTTCTTCGAATCCTTCTCCAACCACCGCTACGACACCGGCGACTACCTCAAGGTGGACCCCATCGCCGGCACCAACGAGGACTTCGCCGACCTGTGCGCCCGGGCGAAGGAGCGGGGTATGGCTGTGGTATTGGACGGTGTGTTCAACCACACCGGCAGCGACAGCCGTTATTTCAACGACGCCGGGCGTTATCCCGGCGTGGGCGCTGCCCAGAGCCCGGATTCGCCCTACTACGATTGGTACACCTTCCGCCATTGGCCCGACGATTACGAGAGCTGGTGGGGCGTGCCCAGCCTGCCCCAGGTTCGCGAGGACAACCCCGATTACCGAGCCTTCATGCTGGGCCGGGAAGGCGTGCTGCGCCACTGGCTGCGGCTGGGTGCGGCGGGATACCGGCTGGATGTGGCTGATGAGCTGCCCGGCGACTTTCTGCAGGCGCTGAGAGCAGCCGTGCGCGCCGAGAAGCCCGACGCCGTGCTGGTGGGCGAGGTGTGGGAGGACGCGTCCAACAAGGTCAGCTACGGCTGCCGGCGGCGCTACTTGCTGGGTGAGGAGCTGGACGGGGTGACCAACTACCCGGCCAAGGATGCCATACTGGGCCTGGCGTTGGGCGCCGTGAGCGCCGGGGACTTCGCGTGCCGCCTCATGGCGCTGCACGAAAACTATCCGCCGCCGGCCCGGCGGTGCCTGATGAACATACTGGGCACCCACGACACCGCCCGGGTGCGCACGGTGCTGGGCTGCGGGCCCGAGGCCTTCACGCTGCCCCGGGAGGACAAGGCCCACCATGTCATGACCGCCGAGCAGCGGGCGTTGGCCGACCGGCGGCTGCGGCTGGCCAGCGCCCTGCAATACGCGCTGCCCGGCGCGCCTTGTGTTTATTATGGCGACGAGGCAGGCCTGGAGGGCTTCGAGGACCCGCTGAACCGCCGGGGCTACCCCTGGGGCCGCGAGGACGCCGCGCTGCTGGAGTGGTACCGTGCGCTGGGTGCGCTGCGCCGGGAGCACCACGCGCTCTACGCCCATGGCGGCATGGATGTGCAGCCCTTTGGCGCGGCGGCGGTGCTTACGCGCCGCCACGGCGGCCAGGCGCTTACGGTGGCGGCGAACCCATCGGAAGGGGATGTGGCGCTGCCCGCGCCGCCCGGCGAGCTGCTGCTGGGCGAGGGCGTGATATCCGAAGGCAAGCTGCGCCTGCCGCCGCGATCGGTGGCGATCTTCTATCAGGAGGAATCCCATGGCTGATTTGGAGTTGCGACCGGCCCGCCCGGAGGACGCCGCCACCGTGTATGATCTGCTGTGCGAGCTGGAACAGGGCCTGGAGACCATCGACCGGCAGGCCTTCGACCGCGTTTACGGGCGCAACGTGGGCCGGGAGGATGTGCGCTATCTGCTGGCGTGGCTCGGGGAGACACCGGTGGGCTTCGGCAGCGCCCATGTGCAGCAGCTGCTGCACCACACCGGCCCCATCGCCGAGGTGCAGGAGCTCATCGCCACGCAGGCCGCCCGGGGCGCAGGCGCTGGCAAGGCGCTGCTACGGGCGCTGGAGAGCTGGGCGGCGCAGCAGGGCTGCCGACAGATCGAGCTGTGCTGCCGGCTGGTGCGCGAGCATGCCAACGAGTTCTATGAGCGCCAGGGCTACTCCGCCACCCATTACAAACGCATAAAGGAGCTGTGAGCGATGAAGATGGTACCGCTGCGGGGAACCGACTGGAAGCTTTCCGCCATCAGCCTGGGCATGGCGGACATCGGCGTGGGCATCGACGTGCCTGAGGCCGGACGCATGCTGGACGCCTATCTGGACATGGGCGGCAACCTGCTGGATACCGCCCGTGTCTATTCCGACTGGATACCCGGCGAGATGGGCCGAGGCGAGCGGCTGCTGGGGGAGTGGATCCGCCGCCGGGGCGGTACGCGGGGTTTCTATCTGGCCACCAAGGGCGCCCACCCGCGCCTGAACAGCATGCACACGCCGCGTATGAGCCCCGCCGAGATCACGGGCGATCTGGAGCTGAGCCTGCGGGCGCTGGGCGTAGAGGCCATTGACCTGTATTATCTGCACCGCGACGACCGGGGCAGGGAGGTGGAGGAAATCCTGGACACGCTGGAGGGCTGCGTGAAGGCCGGGAAGATCCGCGCTTACGCGTGTTCCAACTGGCAGGCCGACCGCATGGAGGAGGCCCACGCCTGCGCGGCTCGCCGCGGCTGGCAAGGTTTCGCGGCCAACCAGGTGTTCTGGAGCCTGGGCTCCCACAACAGCCGAGGCCTTTCTGATGACACCTGCGTGGCCTGCGACCCCACGCTGCGGCAGGCCTTTGAGCGCACCGGCATCACGACGGTGGCCTATACGTCGCAGGCCAACGGCTTTTTCACGAAGCTGGCTCAAAGCGACCCACGGGCGGCCCAGGGCGGCCGGGCCATCTACGACACCGCTGGAAACCGCCGCGTGCATGAGGCTGCCCGGGCGGTGTGCGACCAGACCGGCCGCACGATGACCGAGGTGGCCTTGAGCTATCTGATCTCCCAGCCTCACCCGACGATCGCCGTGGTGGGGTGCAAGAGCGAGGCACAGCTGCACGAATCCATGGCGGCAGCCCAGTGCGACTTGAGCGCGCATCAGTTGGCAGCGCTGGAGCGCGCCATATACGCCTAGGCCTTTGTCACAGGACGCTAAAAAATTGCATAAAAACACAATTAGGTGTCCTTGACGGTATTCATATACAAACCTATAATGAAGCCAGTATGCACACGAGGTTACCAATGAGCATTGAGCAAGTTTTAACGGAGTACGCGGTGGATGGCCGCTTCTGCTGTTACGAGAGCCAAAGCGATGAAAGCGTCGTGCGCCTGGTGCAGGAGGGCGACGCCAACGCCTTGGACTATCTGCTGTTCAAATACAAGAACTTCGTACGCAGCAAGGCGCGCTCTTACTTTCTCGTAGGCGCTGATCGGGAAGACATCATTCAGGAAGGCATGATCGGCTTTTTCAAGGCCGTACGCGATTATCGCGACGACCGCCAGGCCAGCTTCCACGTGTTCTCCGAGCTGTGCATCACGCGCCAGATCATCACGGCCATCAAGACCGCCACAAGGCAGAAGCACATCCCGCTCAACAGCTACGTGTCGCTCAACAAGCCGGTCTACGATGAGGACTCCGAGCGCACGTTGATCGACGTGATGAGCACAGAGGTCGTGGCATCGCCTGAGGACCTGCTGCTGGACCGCGAGAAGCACGACTATCTGGAGCAGAAGATGAACGAGACGCTCAGCGACCTGGAGTGGGAAGTTCTCAACTCCTACCTGCAGGACAAGAGCTATCACGAGATCGCCCACGACCTGCGCCGCCACGTGAAATCCGTAGACAACGCGTTGCAGCGGGTCAAGCGCAAGATGGAGAAGTTCCTGGAAGAAGCGAACTGAAGGTAAAAACAAACGCCTACACGAACAGTCGTGTGGGCGTTTGTTTTCTTGTACCAACAAAAAAACGGCGCCATTGCGCCGCATCACTCCAGATATAGTAGGAAATAAAACCCTTGATGTTTCACATCAATTGTGAATATACCTTACCATGCAAACGGCAACCTGTCAAGATCTATTGTGAAAATACCCGTATGATGGAGTTTGCCCCCGCCTCTGGTGCAGCCAACGTCCGCTGCCGGTGATTATCGGGCTTTATATATTGCGCCGCTTTATATATGATGAAACACCGAGCCATCGGGTTGATAGGAGCGCAAACATATGATCAGCCTTCAAAACATCCAAAAGACCTACCGGGTCGCCAAGAGGGAGGCCGGGTTTGGGCGCGCCGTAAAGGCGCTTTTTTCCCGGGAGTATGAGATCGTTCCCGCCTTGAACGACATCAGCTTTACCATTCGGGATGGCGAGATGGTCGGCTACATCGGCCCCAATGGCGCCGGGAAAAGTACGACGATCAAAATCATGTGCGGCGTTCTGACGCCGGACAGCGGGTCCTGCGTCGTGGAAGGGCGGACGCCCTGGAAGGAGCGCGTTGCCCATGTCCGCGAAATCGGCGTCGTCTTTGGTCAGCGCAGCCAGCTTTGGTGGGATGTGCCCGTTACCGACAGCTTTGAACTGATACGCGACATATACAAGGTGGACGCAAAGCTTTACCGGCGAAACCTGGACGAGCTATCCGCTCTGCTGGATTTGGGAGAGCTGCTGAAAACGCCCGCCCGTAGCCTGAGCCTTGGCCAGCGCATGCGCTGTGAAATCGCGGCCTCGCTGCTGCACAGCCCAAAAACGCTGTTCCTGGACGAGCCGACCATCGGGTTGGACGCGGTTTCCAAAATCGCCGTGCGGCAGTTCATCAAGCGGCTGAACGCCGAACGCGGAACCACCGTCATTCTGACGACCCACGACATGCAGGACATCGAGGCGCTGACCGAGCGTATCCTGCTCATAGGAAAAGGCCGGATACTGCTGGACGGCAGCCTGGCAGAGCTGAAAAAGCGCTCCTCGGAGCGAAAGACGCTGGTTGTGGAGTACAGCGGGGCTGCGCCGGAACTGTGCGAAGGCATGACGCTTTGCGAGGCAAGGGAAGGGCGGCTGGTGATTGCACTCGTCCCGTCCGTTCTGCCGGTTTCGGATGCCATCGCCTGCCTGGCCGCGCGCACGGAGTTGCTGGACGTCTCCGTCTCCGGCATCACCGCCGAGGAAATGGTCGCCGCGCTGTACAGGGAGTATCGCATATGAAAATGTACCTGTCGGTGTTCCGGATACGCTTCCTCAACAACCTGCAGTATCGTGCCGTTGTGATCGCGCATATCCTTACAAGATTCGCCTGGGGATTCATGGAGATACTGGCGCTCTCGGCATTTTACAACGCCAGCCCTGCCGCCTTTCCGATGGAATTTTCCCAGACCGTTTCCTACATATGGATGCAGCAAATTCTGCTCTTGGTGTTTTCGGTGGTGTTTTCCGACGGCGAGATATCCTCGTCCATCGAGAGCGGCTCCATCGCCTATGAGCTCGTTCGGCCCATGAGTCTGTATGGTCGCTGGTTTGCCCAGTCGGCTGCCAATCGTATATCGGTCACGGCGCTGCACTGCGCGCCTGCGCTGCTGATTGCGTTCATCGTGCCGGAGCCTTACCGAATGTCGCTTCCTCCCAATGTGGAGTTGTTTGGCCTGTTTTTGCTGTCGACGGCGCTGGCGCTGTGTGTTGTGGTGGCGTTTGCGATGCTGATGTATGTAACGATGTTCTACACACTGTCACACCGGGGTGTCAGAATCATTGTGACGGCGTTGACGACGTTTTTATCAGGAGGCGTGATCCCCTTGCCGTTCTTTCCGGCGCCGGTGCTTGCCGTGGTGGAGTTGCTTCCGTTCGCGGCGATGCAGAACATGCCGCTGCGGATATACAGCGGAAACATCGCCGGCGCGGATGCCATAAAGGGAATCGTCTTTCAGATAGTTTGGTTCGCGGCGCTGTTGCTCATCGGGCAGCTTGCCATGCGCCGCGCCTTGAAAAAAGTCATCGTGCAGGGGGGATAACATGCGGCTGTATCTGAATTTCTTCGTCCTTCATCTGAAAAGTCAGATGCAGTACAAGGCGTCTTTCTTTCTGACCACCTTGGGGCAGTTCATCACGGCGTTCACGGCTTTCTTCGGTATCTATTTTATGTTCACGCGGTTCCAGGCCATAGAGAACTTCACCTACGAGCAGGCGCTCCTGTGCTTTTCGGTCGTCGTGATGGCGTTTTCGTTGGGGGAGATGGCCGGCTGCGGGTTCGCGGTTTTCCCGCGGATGCTGGGCAACGGCGAGTTCGACCGCGCTCTCGTCAGGCCCAGGAGTGTGCTCCTGCAAGTTCTGGTGCCCAAGATGGATTTCTCGCGGCTGGGCCTGCTGGCACAAGCGCTGCTTGTTTTGTGCTATGCGATACCGAACAGCGGCGTGGAATGGACCTGCGGCAAAGCGCTCACGCTCTGTCTGATGATATTGAGCGGGAGTGCAATTTTCTTCGGTTTGTTCCTGATCTACGCGGCCTGCTCGTTCTTTACCGTGGATGGCCTGGAATTTTTCAGTTTCTTTACCTACGGTGGGCGCCAGTTCGGGCGATACCCATTTTCCGTGTATGGGAAGAATGTGTTGATGTTCCTTACATTCGTGATTCCGCTGGCGCTGTTTCAATATTACCCGCTGCTGTACTTGCTGGATAGAGATCAAAATGTGCTTTATATGCTTGCGCCATTGCTGGGGATGCTGTTCCTGCTGCCCAGCTATGGGCTTTTCCGGTTTGGACTGAGCCGGTATAAATCCACCGGCTCATGAGCGTTTCTTTTACATAGGGAGTATTTCCTTGATTGTCAGATTCAGCGTGGAAGCATCGGTGGCCAGGTCGATGCGCTCGGGACACAGAACGCCGTCGCGGATGACCTGTATGCACGGACGCAGCGAATAGAGTTCGTAGTTTTTTACGACGATGCCGGTTACGCCGTTGCTGAGCTTGACACAGGTGCCGATGGGATAGGGGGCCACCTTGCGAATGAAGGCCTTGACCACCCGGGGATCGAACATCGTGTCGTAACCGCCCAGAATATATTCGATGGCGTCGGAAGGCAGCATGGCGCGCCGATAGGGCCGGTCGCTGGTCAGCGCGTCGAACACGTCGGCCACGCAGATGATACGGCCATATAAGTGGATGTCGTCGCCGCGGGTGCCGGTAGGGTAGCCCAGACCGTTGTATTGCTCGTGATGCTGCAGCACCGCCTGCAGCACGTCTTCCTTCATCTTGGCATGGTCCACGAGGTATTTGTAGCCGTATTCCGAATGGCGGCGCACATCAGCCAGCTCTTCGGGCGAAAGGCGATCCACCTTGTTGATGATTTTTTTGTCCACGAACACCTTGCCGATGTCATGCACCAGCGCGCCCAGGGCCAGATCGTTGAGATTGTTGCGGTTCAGGCCCAGCACCGTGCCCATCATGACCGAGAGCACCGCCACATTGACGCTGTGGCTGAAGGTGTAGTCGTCAAAGGTGCGCAAATCCACGATGTTGACCATGATGCTGCGGTTGTAAAGGATCTCATCCACGATGTCGATGATGACCTTGCTGATCAAATCCAGTTGGGTCTGGGCGCGGTTCTCCTGTCTGCATTCCACGCTGATAAACATGGACTTGATTTCCTGGCGGGCCTTGTGTTTCAGCGAATCACTGATGACGTCGGCAACCTCTAGATCGCGGGACAGGTTATCGATGATGTATACGCCCTGAAAGCCCAGAAGCTCGATGCGCTTGATCAGCGGTTCACTCAACTGAACGCCCTTGCGCAGCATGACCTTGTGTCCGTTCATTTCCAGATTGGACGCAAGAATCTGGCCGGGTCGCAGGCAGTTCGTGGGGATGTACC
>JAEZSC010000206.1 GCA_023422005.1 Bacillota bacterium
TTCAGATTGCGGTATATACCTTGTGGCCGATGCCCAAGACTGCGCTTGCGTGGTTTCAACTGTTTCAGAGCAACTGGGTTCTGGGGCTTTTACACCTTGACGTTCTATACATCATAAACAACACCATTGTTGCGTTGATGTATCTTGCCTTCTACTTGTCGCTCAAAAAAAAGAGCGAGTCTCTGATGCTCATCGCCCTTGTATGCGGAATGCTGGCTACTGCGGCCTATTATACATCTAACCCTGCATTTGAGATGCTGTCCTTGAGCCAACAATTTGCAAAAAGTGCCGTTGAGTCGGAAAGAGCCGCGTGCCTTGCCGTCGGACAGGCGTTGATCCTTCAGTGGAAAGGCACAGCCTTTGATATTTACTATATCCTGAGTGCCTTTTGCCTGATCATCATTTCCCACGTAATGAACGATAGCATCCTTTATGGAAAAAGGATAGCCGTGATCGGCCTTATTTCTGGCCTGCTGATGCTTATCCCCTCGACCGCCGGGACTCTTGGCATGTACTTCGCGCTGGCCTCCCTTGTTCCCTGGGCAGTCTTTTCTTGGTTGACAGCCATTAGGTTTTTATCCTTGGGATCAAACAAGGTTTCATCTTAATCAATCACTCGAGATAAATCCCCGATTCTGCTTACGCAGGGCCATATCATGCAGAGCATGAATGCTGGCAGCATTCCTTTCCAGCAGAAAATGATGGTACTCTAGTCCGTAGAATGAAACAAGGGGGAACTCTCAAATGAAGAAAGCGCTATGGTTCGTGCTTGCATGTCTGCTATGCTTGGGGATAGCCTGGCCCGCCCTGGCTCAGGGAGAGGCGGGGATCGTCTTTTCTGACGCTGTGTTGGAACAAAAGGTACGGGAGGCCCTAGGCAAGACGGGGGGTCCTATTACCCAGGAGGATGCCGCCGCCCTGACTTGGCTGGACGCCGAGGCCCCCCAGGACGCGGCGGAGGATGCCAAGATCAAGAGCTTGGACGGCTTGGGAGCCTTTGTGAACCTGGAGGGCTTGCGCCTCTCCTTCCATGACATCCACGACATCGGTGAGCTCACGAATTTACCCCGGTTAAAAGGACTCTGGTTGGATGGCAATCCCATCGACGACCTAACACCCCTGGGGGAGATCACCACCCTTGACAACTTGGCCTTTGATAGCGGATTTCGGGAGTTGCCCTTTCTGAAGAATCTGACTGAGCTCCGGGAGCTGCACTTGGGCGGCTGCCGGACGCTGCCCCTCGAGCTTACGGGGCTCCCCAACCTGACCATTCTCTGCGCCCCCGGCGGCGAGCTGGAGGACATCGGTCTGCTGGCCCAGCTTCCCGGCCTGACCGCTGTAGATATCAGCTGGAACTTGGTCAAGGACCTGGACCCCCTGCGGGGCCTGCCGCTGACGGAGCTGTACCTCCAGGGCAACCCCATCGAGAACTACGAGCCCATCCGAGACATCTTGCCCAATCTCGTCGGCCAGGACTTTGACAAGACGGCCATTCTGCTGGGCTTTCAGGCCCAGGACATCCCCCAGGAACCGCTCACCATCGCCGATCCCAACCTGGAAAAGGCGCTGCGGGCAAGACTGGACATTCAGGACAGGCCCATCACCCTGCGGGATGCCTTTGCCGTGCAAAGGCTGGATCTGGATGCCAGGGACGGTTACCCCCAACCCATCACGGACATTTCGCCCCTCAAGGACTTTGTCAACCTGGACGACCTGAACCTGACGGGTCAGCAGGTGTCCGACCTGACTCCCCTCCAGGGCCTGACCGCCCTGCGGAGTCTCTATGCGGAAGGCAATCCCATCTCCGGCCTGTCGCCTCTCCAGAACCTCACCTCCCTGCGCACCCTCTACCTGGACCGGCAGGGCAACGACCAATCCGTTCTGGAGGGCCTGATGCCCGCCCTGGAGGACACTAACCTGATGTTCGTTCCGGAGGATATCCCGGCCGATCCAGTCCCCCTGGCCGACCCTGCGCTGGAAACCATCCTGCGCATGGCCACCGGGGTTCATGACAGGCCGGTCACCTACCGGGACGCCTACCGGATCACGGAGCTCCAGCTGGGGTTTGAGAACATGTGGGGGGAGGTCGCCGATCTGACCGCCCTGTCCGCCTTTGTGAACCTGGAGCGCCTGATGATCTTCGGTTCCCGGGTCAGCGACCTGAGCCCCCTGGCCTCCCTGCCCAAGCTCATGGTGCTGGCGGTCACGGATTCCAAGGTCAGCGACCTGACCCCGCTTTCCGGCATGAAGGGTCTGGGGCAGTTGGAGCTGAACGGCAACCAAATCGCAGACGTTACCCCGCTGCAAGCCCTTACGGGCCTTGGATTTCTCAACGTCTCCAGCAATCAAATCACGGATTTTACCCCCCTGTACGGGCTCAAACAGATCAACGTCCTGTACATCAGCCACAACCTGACCCCGGACGCCAGCGGCTTCAAGGACATCGCCAAGGGCTTGAAGGACAGGGACTTTGAGCCCGATAAACCCATGGAGATGTACCAGGGGCAAGGCGATAACGGCCAGCCCGGAACCCAGCCCGATGTCTCCGGCCAGTCCGGCGGACTGCTCCAGCCTGAAAACCCCGACAAAATCATCAAATTAGCCGACAAGGTGCTGGAGAAGCGCATCCGGGAGGCCATGGGCAAGCCTGAAGGGCCTATCACCGCCGGTGACGCGGCGCAAGTGACGGAGTTGTATATCGGCAACGAGTGGCAGGAGAAGTTCCCCAAGGGCTCCCAGATTGCGAAGCTGGGCGGCATCGAGTACTTCATCAACCTGCGAACCTTGGATATAAGCTTCCACAAAGTCAAGGACCTGGGCAAGCTGTCCGGGCTGACGCAGCTCACATACTTCAAGGCCTTCGGCAACGTCATCGAGGATTTGAAGCCGCTTTCCGGGCTTGTCAACCTGACCAGCCTGAATGTGGGCGGCAACAAGATCAAATCCGTGAAGCCCTTAAGCGGCCTCCAGAACCTGACGGAGTTGTTGCTTGACCAGAATCCCATCAAGGATTTCTCCCCTTTGGCAGAAATCTATCCCCGGCTTACCGCAAAGGATTTTGAAATGAAATAGCGCAACGACCGCCATTGTCCCTTGCCTCCCTGCCACAAATGAGTATAATGAGGTCATGATACACGCTCCTATGACCGCATTATTAAGGAGACAAGGGACATGGCGCAGCCCCCTTCGGAAGTTCAAACCACCCTCACCTTCCAGCGTAGGCTCTTGGAAGCCCCGGATTTTGATGCCTTTCTGGAGGACAACGCCGCCCAGATGGTCACACCTCGGCTTTGCTATTATCTGGCGGGGCTTTGCCGGGACAAGGGCCGCACGGCGGGGCAGGTGATCCGTCTGGCCGATCTTGCCCGAACTTATGGGCACCAGATCTTCAACGGCACCCGCAAGCCCTCGCGGGACAAGCTGATCCAAATATGCTTCGGGCTGGGACTGGACGTGGAGGAGGCCCAGGCGCTGCTGAAAATGGCGGAGAAAAGCCCCCTCTATCCCAAGCTCCTGCGGGACGCGGCCATCATGCGCTGCCTTCATGAAGGGAAAACCGTGCTGCAAATTCAGGAGTTGCTGGACAGGCTGGGGCTTACACTGCTTGGCGAAGGAGAATCCCATGAATGAAGCCGTGAACGACGTCTTCACGGAGAGCCTTCGGGCGTCATGCGACGCCCAGCGGTATCCGGAAGAATTTCTGATGGAGTATGAGCCCTTTGAGTGCTTCGCCCACAACGAAGACTGCGAGACCCTCCTGGTGAAGCACAGGGCAACGGGTCTGTTCTATGTGGCCAAATGCTACCGGAAGGACGCTGCCACAGCCCGCGCTCCGGAAGGGGCAATCCTCAAAACACTGAGCCATCCCGGCCTGCCCCGGTTTGTGGGGGAATACGAAAACGGGGACTATCTGTGCATAGTCCGGGAGTACGTGGAGGGCACGCCCCTGGATCACTATGTGGTC
>JAEZSC010000070.1 GCA_023422005.1 Bacillota bacterium
AGAACCGCGCCGTGAATGCCGCGATCTTCCTGCGCATGAGCCAGGCCGCCCTGCGCAAGGGCTACCGCGGCGGCGACGGCTCCACGATCGGCGAGGACAACCTGGCCTCCCGCCTGAGCGTGGAGAAGCTGGGCGGACGGCATTACAGGACATATCGGCTGTACCATAAAGAGATCGCACAATAGCTCCACATCAAATTTAAGGGTGGTGAACATGTGTTTATACGGCACTGTCCTGTATGTAAGGCTACCATTCCTTTTAAGTGGATACTTTTCGGTGGCCGTTATTTTACCTGCAAACAATGCGGTAAGGGTTTGGAGAAAAGTCAAGGAGTGAGCGTATTTCTCTGCTTTGTTCTTACCTCTGCTTTAGCAAGGATGATACCAAAGATAGATATTACGTCGGATATTTATTTTATCGTCGTATACATTATTTTATCTTTACCGATATATGTTTTGAGTACAAGAATCAAACCAGAATAAAAAGAAAGGCAGTGAACATGGGTTCACTGCCTTTCCGTAGTTCTGGCAGTCCTAAGTCGGACTGCTTATTTTCGCGCTTCAGTTTGACAGCTTGTATGTCACTGGTACAAACTGATTTGCCTGATTGAAGATGTAGGTGAACAGCACCTCGGTGTTTCGGTCCGAAGCCTCCAGCGAACCCTCGGTTATGTCCATGAGTTCCTTATTGGTGCGCGTGCCCGCGTCATAACGGTACAGCGCCATCGTGTAGCGATCCTCAGTGGCAATGTTGTCATAATATACGGTGAAGTACAGCGCCGCGCCGTCATTGGACCATACGATGCTGTCGCCCAGCGTTTTGCCGTCCAGTATCACGGTTTCGGAGTTGTCCGCCGGGTTGAAAAGTTTGAGCATGTAGGATTCCCGGTCGGTTGCCGCGGCGTCCTCTATGAGGATGGCCATAGCGCCGGTGCGGGGGTTCATCTCAAAGCTGTAGCCGTCGCTCAACCGCCGGGTCGTGCGGGTGCCGGGGTCATAAACGAACACACCGGTCAAGTCCTGTTCGTCACTGCTCTGGGAGTAGTACACCTTGCCGCCGTAGTAGCCGATGCTGCCCACGGTGAACTCCTCCTCCACTAGCGTCTCCACCTCGGGTTCGCCGTCGTCCTTGAGGGCGTAGGACATCAGTTGCAGCATTTCCTCCTCGCCGGAGATCGCGTAGATCGTGTGCTGAGCGTCGCCGCTGCCCCAGCAGAAGGTCGCGGAATCCACGCCCAGGCCCGCCTCCGAAGCGGTGAGCACGGTTTCCACCGGCGCCTGCGTATCCTTGATATAAAGCACGCGAGCCTGCACGCCCTGATCGATGTAGGCCACATAGCGTCCGTCCTCGGAGAAGCGCGCCAGCAGGATCTCGCTGTATTCCATGTCGCTCAGCAGCTCTGCTTTTCCTGCGGCCACGTCATAGAGGAAGAGCTTGACGTAGCTGGTGCTCTCGGCGCCGCCATTGTCCAGGAAGAACGGTGAAGCGTAGACATAGGCCTGGCCGTCGGGGCGCCAGCACAGTATCGTGCCGTTGGTCAGCAGCACATCCGCGGTCTGCTCCTTGCCGTCGCGGCGCACCACCGGCGTGTTGGAGAACACATCCAGCGCGCCCTGGGCATCGAAGCGGGGCAGTTCGCCGCCCTTGACTTCCACGACGGTGGCGGTCTTGCCGGGCAGGCCGGGCAGCAGGTCCTTCTTGACCTGCTCCAGGCGGGCGTTGGCCTCGTCGGCGCTCGCAAAAGGCTCAGAGATCAGCGTAGTGCTGATTCCGTCGGAACACAGCGTGGGCAGAAAACCCTGCTTCTCATCCAGCTTTCCGCTGCTCAGCTCGTCAAGGGCGTTGAGCTGGATATAGTACTTGGTGGTCTCCTCCACCGGCAGCGCCCGCAGCGTCAGGATCAGCTTGTTGTCCAGCTCATGGGCCTGATAGACGATGCCGGAGCGCAGGTTGAAATACAGCCGCGTGCGCTCGGTGTTTTCCACCGACTGCTTGATGACGCCCTGTATCGGTGTGTCGGCAATCTCCTCGGGGATGACCTCATAATCCCAGTAGCTCAAACCATCGATGTCCAGCGCCAGGCGGCCCACGCCCTCAATCCACTTGGTGGAATAGCGGGGCACGCCGGCGGTGGGCGCTTCATCCATGCCCAACTGCAGGCTGCCGTCCACAAAGGTAAGCGTTATGACCGTGTCGCCATTGTTCTTGTCGCGTTCCACCTTGATGTCGCGCAGATTGACCGCGTGCAACTCCTTGCCGCCGCTTAGGCCCTGATCCTTCTCATAATAGCCGCTGACGGTGGATTTGGGCGCGGCGCTGCTTTGGGCGGACACGGGCTTGCGGCCGCAGCCGCTCAGAGCCACCACCGCGGCGGTCATCACCAGGCCCACACACAGCATCCAGCGAATCGGCTTCATCTCATTACCTTCCTTCATTTGCATTTAGCGGCGCCAAATGTATGAAACGCTTAGTTGGCGCCGAAAGGCCCTATTAGGGCACTGCAGCAAGTCCTTTATCTTAGTTGGTGGAGGAATATCCGCACAGGCGTTGCGCGATGCGGCCGGTCTCAATGTAAACACGCTCCAGGTCGATGCCCGGTAACTGGCCGTTCTCCATGAGGATCTTTCCATCCACCATCGTGAGCTTCACATCGGCGCTGCCGGCGGCGTATACGACGGCGGAAGCCGCGTCGTGCATCGGGTGCAGCGCCGGCGATCGGGGGTCCAGCATAATCAAGTCCGCACGCTTGCCCGCCTCCAGGCTGCCAGCCACGGTGTGCAGGCCAAGCGCTCGCGCGCCGCCCATGGTGGCCATGCGCAGCGCCTCGGCTGCGCTCACCGCCGTGGGGTCGTCCTCGCGCAGCTTGGCGCACAGCGCCGCCAGACGGGCCTCCTCTATCATATCCAGGTTGTTGTTGCTGGATGGGCCGTCGGTGCCCAGGCCCACGCCCACGTCGGCGCGCAGCAGCGCGCGCACCGGGGCGATTCCGCTGGCCAGCTTCATGTTGCTGCCGGGGTTGTGAGCCACCTGCACGCCCCGCTCCGCCAGGATCGCAATGTCATCGTCGTCCACGGTGACGCAATGAGCGGCCACCGTGGGCAGGCTGAACACGCCCAGCTGATCCAGCCATTTGGTTGGCGATATGCCGTAGCGCTCCACGCAGCCCTGGGTCTCGTCGCGGGTCTCCTGTACGTGCACATGCAGGCCGCAGCCCAGCTTGTGGCCCAGCTCCACGATTTGGCGCATGGTGGCCTCGGTGTTCGTGTATTCAGCATGAGGACCCAGCATCACGGAGATGCGGCCATCCGCCCCGCCTTGGAAATCCCGGTATAGCGCCTCGGCCTGCGGCAGCGCCGTGGCATAGCTGGGCGTGATGCCTGTGAGCCCTCGGCTTAAGACAGCGCGGATGCCGGTTTCTTCCACGGCACGGGCGGTCTCGTCCATGAAGAAATACATGTCCAGAAAGGCCGTGGTGCCGCTCTTGAGCATCTCGGCGATGCCCAGCAGCGAGCCCCAGTAGCAGTCTCCCGGTTGCAGGCGGTCCTCCGCCGGCCACATATAGTTCTGCAGCCAGTCCTGCAAATTGCGGTCGCTGCCGTAGCCTCTCAGCAGAGACATGGCCAGATGGGTGTGGGCGTTCACGAGGCCAGGCATCACGATGCCGCCGCCGGCGTCTATGACACGGTCGGCGGTGAAGCCTGCCAGCAGGCCGCCAGGCGTGCCCACATAATGCAGTTTACCGTTCGTGACGGCTACGACGCCGCCGCGGTGCTCGGTCATGGCCGCGTCCATGGTCAGCACATGGGCGTTGCGTATCAGGATGTTCAATGCTGCGTCCTTCCGCTCAGGTATTCGGCCTGTTCCGCCGTCAGCGCATCGATGGCCATGCCGCAGGAGGCAAGGCGTACCTGCGCCACCGATTGGTCGACCTGGGCCGGCACGGCGTACACGCGGTTCTCCAGCTTCCCATGGTTTTGGGCCACGTATTCGGCGCTGAGCGCCTGCACGGCAAAGCTCATGTCCATGATCTCCACCGGGTGGCCGTCGCCGCAGGCCAGGTTCACCAGGCGGCCTTCGCCCAGCAGGTGCAGCGTGCGCCCATCGGCCAGGCGGTAGCCCTGTATGTTGGCGCGGGGCTCCGTGACGGCTACAGACAGCGCCGTCAGGTCACCCTTGTTGATCTCCACATCGAAGTGGCCGGCGTTGGTCAGCAGAGCGCCGTCCTTCATGACCTTGAAGTGCTCGGCGGTGATGACGTCCTTGCAGCCGGTCACGGTTACGAAAATATCCCCCAGCGCCGCGGCTTGGGCCATGGGCATCACGCGGCAGCCGTCCATCAGTGCCTCCAGCGCTCGCACGGCGTCCACCTCGCACACGACGACGTCGGCGCCCAGGCCCTTGGCGCGGGATGCCACGCCCCGGCCGCACCAGCCATAACCTGCCACCACGACGGTTTTGCCGGCCACCAGCAAGTTGGTCGTGCGCAGGATGCCGTCCCACACCGATTGGCCGGTGCCGTAGCGGTTGTCGAAGAGGTGCTTGCAGTCGGCGTCATTCACGGCGATCATCGGGAACTTAAGCTCTCCGGCAGCCTCCAACGCCCGCAGGCGGCGCACGCCGGTGGTGGTCTCCTCACAGCCGCCCCACACGCCGGGGAGCAGCGCCGCCCTGGGCCCGTGCAGCAGGCTGGCCAGGTCGCCGCCGTCGTCTATGACGATGTTGGGGCCCAGATCCAGCGTGCGGTTCAGGTGGCGCTCATAATCCTGCTCGGTGGCCCCGCGCCAGGCGAACACCTCGAAGCCCTGGACCGCCAGCGCCGCGGCAACCTCGTCCTGGGTGGAGAGCGGGTTGCACCCGGTCACCGACACCTGAGCGCCGCCGTCACGCAGCGCCAGGGCCAGGTTGGCGGTCTTGGCCTCCAGATGGATGGAAAGCGAAATCTTCAAGCCTTTGAGAGGCTGCTGGGCGCGGAAGCGCTGCCGGATGCCCCCAAGCGCGCTCATGTGGGCAGCAGCCCAATCGATGCGGCGCTGACCTTCGGGGGCCAGCATGATGTCTCTTATCTCGTGTGCCATGGATTCTCCTTGGTAAAAAAGATCAGGTAAATCTCATCAATTATTGCCTGATTATATCATAAATCAACGGTCCCTTGCTGGGCTTGTCGTCGGCGATCGTCATAGCGTCGTGTAAAATTGTTGTAACCGCTGCGGCCTTCTGCGCGTCGTTGTAATATAGCGTAGCCAGGCTCTCGCCTTTTTTCACGGCGTCACCCAACTCCTTGTGCATCACATATCCCACGGCGGGGTCGATGGCGTCGTCCTTTTTGTCCCTTCCGGCGCCCAACGCTTGGGCGGCGCGGCCGGCCTCGCGCACGTCGATGGCACTCAGATAACCGTCCCTTTGCGCTGTGACTTCCATGGTGTGATTGGCGTAGTACAGTTTACCAGGATCATCGATGAAACTGGCGTCACCGCCCATATGGGCCACCATGGCGCGCAAAGCGCGCAGACCTTCGCCGCTGGCGATGGCCCCGCGCAAGCGCTCCCGCGCTTCGTCCATGGACCGAGCCGTGCCGCCCAGCATCAGCATCTCCGCACCCAGCTCCACAGCCAGCGTGCACAGGCGGCCCTGGCCGTGGCGGCCCTGCAGAATCTCCACTGCCTCGGCCACCTCCAGCGCGTTGCCCACGGCGCGGCCCAGCGGCTGGTTCATGTCGGTCAGGTATGCCACGGTCTGCCGCCGGGCCTCGCGGCCCAGCGCCACCATCTCGGCGGCCAGCGCCCGGGCGTCTTCCAGCGCGCCCATGAAAGCACCGGAACCCACCTTTACATCCAGCACGATGGCGTCGCAGCCGGCGGCCAGCTTCTTGCTCATGATGCTGGCGGCGATGAGCGGCAGGCTGTCCACGGTGGCTGTGGCGTCGCGCAGGCCGTAGAGCAGCTTGTCCGCCGGTGTCAGGTTGCCGGTTTGGCCCACGACGGCCAACCCGGCGCTGCGGGCGATGGCGAAGAAGCGCTCGGGGCTTTGGGCGGTGGATAGTCCGGGTATGCTCTCTAGCTTATCCAGCGTGCCACCGGTGTGGCCCAGGCCGCGGCCACTCATCTTGGCGATCGTAATGCCGCAGGCGGCAGCCAGCGGCGCGGCCACCAGCGTGGTCGTGTCGCCCACACCGCCGGTGGAATGCTTGTCCACCTTGCGGCCGGGCAGCTCGCTCAAATCCACGCGGTCGCCGGAATCGGCCATGGCCAGCGTGAGGGCCGCGGTCTCCGCGGCGCTCATGCCGCGGAACCAAATGGCCATGCACAGCGCCGCCGCCTGGTAGTCCGGGATGTCCCCCGCCGTATAGCCGGCCACAAACCAGCGGATTTCCTCAGCGCTCAAAGCGCCGCCGCGTTTCTTTTTTTCAATGATGTCAACCATTCTCATAGGATCAAAAATTAGGAGGTTATGCTAAGCGCAGAGGTAGGATTTCGTGCCCCCTGGGCACGACCAAAGGGCTTTCCGGTCGCCCTTTGGAAACCTTCGGTCCCATTTACTATAAAAATATATATGCGTTTAGCTTAACAGCCCGTTCCTCCTTCGTATGAAAGATTCATTTTTCCGTTTTGATTTCCACCGCCGGCAGGTTGTCCAGCAGGCATTGCTGCAGCAGCGCCAGCGCCTTCTCGTCGGCCAGCGCGCCCATCTCCACAATCCGTGCGGCATACCCGCCAAAGCGCAGATGCACCGAACGGCCGTCACCGCACGCCTGCATGCCCTGCGGGGCGCTCAGCGTCTGGGAGCGCTGCTCGGCGGCCTCATAGCGCCCGTCGGGGTCGGCTGCGGGCAGATATATCTCCACATACAGCAGCCGCGGTGGGCCTTGCGTTTCCTCCCAAGCCCATATCGCCATGCCCTTGCGGTCGTCGCGGTGGTCATAGGCCAGCTTCATATCGCAGCCGGCCATGCGGCTCACCTGCTCCAGCGGCAGCACCGCGTCGCGGTCCAACGCGCTGGGCCGCACGGCCTGCGAAGCGCCGCAGGCTCCCAGCAGCATGGTCAACCCCAGCAAAACAAGCAGCAATCGCTTCATCGGCGCGCACCCCCATAGTATATCCTATGAGGGCGGAAAGCGATGAAATGTCAACCCATGCGCCTGGCCACCGTTACCTTATGCCTGTTGGCTATAGAGCTCCGTCTCGGCTTTGGGTTGCTCCCGGGCATACCGCCGGGCCAGGCCAACGATATAAAGCAAGCTGAGGATGCCGAACCCCGCAATGACGCCTTCCAGCGCCCAGGGGCTCAGGCCTACCTTCTGCAACGCCACAGCGACAAAATCGATGGCCGTATGCACAGCGATGGCCAGTGCCAGATACAGCCATTTTTGGCCGGTCTGGAAGCCCCTCATCACCAGCAGCGACAGCGCGATCTGCACGAACACCGTGAACACCCGCTCCACACCCGCTGCCAGGAACAGATCGCTGCCGGTGGTCGTCAGTGCCGTCACGCCGGCCTGCAGCGCACCGCGGGCACTTTCGGGCGTGGCCTGCAGCAGTGTGTCGATGGTGCCGGTGTTGATCATGAAAGCCATCGTCAGGTTGCTGATGTAGCTCATGCCCACGAGCATGACGCTCTCAATGCCCCCATGGCCGATGCCGTAAGACAGGCCATCCACGAAGCTGCGGCGTTTCTTGAGAATGGAATACACGAGGAAGCGCGGCGGCTCCTCAAACAACCCTGCAGTAAAGGCAAGGAGTGCGATGTAGATCCACTGGTAATTTGTGGCGAAGTCCACAAACCACGCAAGCTGCGAGAGGAGCTGCAAGGCTGTGATGCGGATGACCAGCTGAAACAGAAAAAACGCAGCAGCGCCCAGCAGCAGCGGCACAAAGGAAAACGCCTTGCGATAGCGCAGCTTGGCCCAGATGGCCAGCGCCACCGGCACGCCGATGCTCAGCAGCAGTGTAGCGCACATGAAAACAATGGACCATGTCCCTACCAATTGCGGAGAAGTCATAAGAATTCCTCCTGTTTGATCGATGATCGGAATCATATCATGCGGCATTCAGAAATGAAGCGCTTCTTTCCACAACCAGCGGTTCAGCCGCCGAACTGTCGCAGAAAGGCCTCCACTTCCCCGCGGCGGCCGATGGAAGGCTGCGCGCCTGCCCGGCTGGCCGACACCGCGCCGGCAGCCGCCGCGAAGCGCAGCGCCTGCTCCATGGGCATGCCCTCGCCGATGGCCACCGCCAGCG
Organism: Bacillota bacterium; assembly: GCA_023422005.1. Lineage (GTDB taxonomy): Bacteria > Bacillota > Clostridia > Christensenellales > UMGS416 > JAEYRA01. The sequence continues at coordinate 8,235 of JAEZSC010000070.1, forward strand.
CCCCGGCAAAGCTATCCCCCGCGGCGGTGGCATCCACCGCGCGGATCGGGAAAGCCGGCACGAAGAAGGACTGCTCGCCGCTGTAATAGCACCCCTTGGCGCCCAGCGTGATGAGCGCAGCCCGGGCGCCCATGTCGCGCAGCTTGGCCGCGGCGCGCGCAGCCCAGCCGATGATGTCGCTCTCGTCCACCGGAAGGCCGGTATAATAGGCGGCCTCGGTCTCGTTGGGCTTCACAAGATCCGCCATGGCCCAAATCTGCGGCGGAACCGGCTGCATGGGCGCTGGGTCCAGCTGCACGAAGCACCCGGCCTTGCGGGCCTTGTCCATGGCGTGCAGGATGGCGTCCATGCTGGTCTCCAGCTGCGTCACAAACACATCGCAGTTGTCAAAGGCATCCTGGGCCTCGTCCAGCATGGCCGGCGTGCAGGCCTCATTGGCGCCAGGGGCTATCATGATCTCGTTCTGTCCCTTATCGTCCACAAAGATCAGCGCCGTACCGGTGGACAGGCTGTCGTGGCGGGCCACATGGTCGATGATCATGCCCTCAGCGCTCAGGCAGTCGAGCTGCGCGTCGCCCATGAAATCACGGCCGATGCAGCCGATCATCGTGGTGTCGGCGCCCAGCCGCGCCGCCTGCAGCGCCTGGTTGGCGCCCTTGCCGCCGGTTTGCTGCAGAAAGCTCTCGCCCTTCACCGTCTCGCCCGGCACAGGCAGGCGGGGGCCGAGGATCACAAAATCATAGTTGAGGCTGCCGAATACGGTCACGTTGGCTCGTTTCATAACGCTCTCCCATCCATCCCATCAATATGGATAAATACGGTATTCATTACTCCAACATATAAGCCTCAAAAGGCTGTTGGTGTTTATACAAGCTTTTGCAGCGACGATTATGCATTCTAGTATCCGATTTGTAATCGTCGCTGCTATATTATACCTTTGTGTATGGCAAACCACAACCCGAAGCGCCTGCGGAGCATGGGCGACCTGCGCGCCGCCGCCGTTTGTGCCACGCCCACTTTGCAGGTGATGATTCGTCAGCACAGTTTATTCAACTCGATTTACTGGTATCAATAAAGCAAAAATAAAAAATCTATGGTTTATCAAATGATACAGTGGGTATTTACAGATATAATGACTGTAGTCAGTGAAATATAGCATGGTCTAGGCTATGAAATTATTAAAATGGGGGTAGATATGATGAAAGGGATTGCCAGACTGTTATTAGTGGTTATCGTCAGTTCCGTGGTTCTTGCGGGATGCGGGCAGGAGAAAACAACCAGTTCTAGTAAAATACTGGCAGGATGGGTATATGCAAGCGATCCGGTTTCCTCGGCGGAATTAAGTATATACAATATAAAGGGTGAGCGCATTCTCGAGGATGACAGCATTGTTGCTGACAAGCAAGGCGCGATTGTCCTTGCAACTGAAAAGCTGCCCACCGATTTTCGGGTTGTTGCTCAAAGAGGAAAGCTGAACGAAGGGTATTTTGACGCCGTTCTGAGCGCAGAGGTGCGGGGTTTTGACGCCGAAACGGATAAAATCTACATCAACCCCGTAACGACGATCGTTAGCGCTTATATCGACAAGAACCCGGAAGTGACCCTTGATGAAGCTGTTCGGTCGGTTAAGGCCTTCCTTGAATTGCCCGAATGGATTGACCTTGCCAGTGGCACACAGCTTTCCAGCGAGCATTTCAGCAATGCACAGTTTTTAAGCGAAGCGAATATGAACGGTGGCATAAATGCTTTTATTGATACATTGCTGACCGAAATGAAAGCCGGAAAAACCCATCCGTTCAAAGAAGAAACGCTGAAAAGCGTTGGATCAACGATTGCCAAAGAGCTTGCCAAAGGCGCTTTATCCTATGCTGGTGGGCAATTGATGGGATGGGGTCTTAGCAAAGCGGGAATAGACTTTGGAGATGAAGACCATACTGCCGAAGAATTGAAAAAAATTAATGAGGGCATTACAGAAATGAAATCTCAGCTGAACAAAATGACTATCCAAATGAATGCGATCAGCGCACAGCTGAAAAACATTCAAAATCAGCTGAAGGATATGCTCAAGCAGATCACACATCAGCAAGCACTATCCGAATATGCCGGTCGAGTAGCGCAAATGAGCAATCTGATTTCAAGTGTGGACACGATTCAGCGGGATCTGAATCATTTTGTGGCAAATCCACCGGCAAATCCTGAGAAAACGCGGCAGAGCCTGATAAATCGAATTGAGAACAGCATCGTTGACAACGCGGATACTATCCACAATTATCTTGTCGGTGTGGCGGGTGAAAAATCTCTTATTACTCTCTGGCGCGAGATTGTCTATGAAGACCGGTTTCTCGATTCCTATGATTATGGCCGTATTAAGGCACAATTTGATTTTTTCAAGCAGTACCAGGAAGCCATTCTCCTTTTAAGGGTTGAATATTATCATTCATTGGAAGAGAAGCCGGGCGATAACGCACAAATCATTATGGATTGCATTGATCATTTTAATTCACAGATTGAACAACAGGAGAAGCTGCTTGCTCTCCCGATTGAGAAATATACAGTAGTTGACACCAAAGAGTGTATACTGTTTTATTCGGAAAATATTGAATTTGGCAAGGCGGACAGTTCGTTTTCTGCAACCAACAAAACAAGAAAAGAGGTTTTCGACTATATGGAAGAGCTTCCCAAAGCTAATTATGCGGGTTACAGCGATTGGAAGGCATTGGATGACGATTTCTTTGGTGCGCTGTATGTAGAGTTTAAGCCGGAAAAATTGAAAAAGAATTGGCCGGAGTATCTCATATCGAACGGCTGGCCGGGTAAAAGCGTCCCAATTACCATTGTACCGTTCAAGGATTTCAAAGATACTGAAAATGTAAGTAAAAGTTATCCGCAGGCATCTTTCTTGAATTTCGGCTCACAATCTAAACGCTTTACCGCATATCCCGAAGAAGGCTATAATTTAAAAAGTGATGAGGCACACTATATCTTAATGGCTGCCCGTTGGATTTCGGAAGATCCTTCGACCGCGGCAAAGTTGTTCGGATACGAGCACTTGAAAAAATAATTTACATACTCGCGCAGCGGACAAACGTCTTCGTCCGATGCAAATAAAGACAGGATTTTATGGTATAAGAAAGCTGCTCTGCTTTACACAAATGGTGAAGCGGAGCGGCTTTTATTGAAGAGATATTAAGTGAGTAATGCTGCGATAGGACGTTAAAAGTAGCGAAGCGACAGCATCATGAATTGAGCTCTGAATGGCGATTAAGTCATCAAGATCCAAATAGATAAGTGTGTCTGGCACCCAATACGGCATTTCTCGCTTTGTGTCGTGTTAAAAAATGTTGCCAGACTCTATTATGGCATAGAAAGGAGGTCACCCAATGGATCAAGTCAAGATAGGATCTTTCCTAAAAGAACTCCGAAAAGAAAAGAACCTAACACAGGACAATCTGGCTGAACAGCTCAACGTCTCTAACAGAACAATATCTCGATGGGAGACTGGAAGCAATATGCCAGATATCGGTATGCTAATTGAAATAGCTGATTTTTTTGAGGTAAGCATACCTGAAATCATCGATGGAGAAAGGAAAAGCGAGAGTATGAATCAAGAAACAAGAGACACAGCTATTAAAATGGCAGAATATAGTCAAAATGAGGTAAAGGCCGGAAAGCAAAAAGTGTTTGGTTATCTGATGTCAGTATTCGGTATTTTCATCATTGTTTCGGCTTTAGCGATATTTCCCAATGATAGCAGCTGGGGAAGCATTTACTCAATTTTAGGTAGTATTATATTGGTAATTGGGGTTTATTTCATAACGAAATCTGTATTGATTAAGAGAAGCTTACGTTTATTGAGTGTTGTCGGATGTCTCGTCCTATTGTTTGTATTTTTCACTATTTTAGATTATCTTGCAGTCACACAATTTAATCAGGTGCCCAGATTTAGCTATGAGAAATCATACAGTTCGGAAAAACCGGATGAAATTGTTCATAGGACCTTATTCTATACAGTCGTTCAAAAAAATCCTGGAACGGAGTATGAACAAGTCAAAATCGTAAAATAGGTTCAGGAGAGAACGATAACCAGTTTCCAAGACAGACCAAGGCTCCTTACTACTGGCATGGCGTCAGCGGCGTGCAGCCTTGCGCGCCGCCGCCGTTTATGCTACGCTTTATCCATCGCCCAATACGAACGGAGGTTCGCATGCTCTACGTATCCGATCTGGACGGCACGTTGCTCAACACCCAGGGCGTCATAAGCCCGCATACCCGCGACACGCTGGCAGACCTTCTGTGCCGGGGGCTGCGCTTCACCGTGGCCAGCGCCCGCAGCGTGGTCAGCATCGCTCAACTGCTGGCCGATGTGCAGCTGGAGCTGCCGGTCGTGGAGCTGAACGGCGCTTTCATCAGCGAGCCTTCCGGTCGGCATATGCACACCCAGGCAATTGGCTCCGCCCTAAAGCACGGTATCTATCTGCACATACAGGGCGCGGGTTACCTGCCCTTCATCTCGACCTATGACGGACGCCGCGACAACATCTATCACGCCGGCATACAGAACCCCGGCCAGCGCTGGTATTATGAGGACCGTGTGCGCATGGGCGACCCGCGGCTGCGCCCGCCCCGGCCGCTGCTGGATGTGTTGGAGGAGGAAGTCATCTGCTTCACGCTGATCGACCAGGAGGAAGGCCTGCGGGCGCTGCAGCGGGAGTTGGAGTCGCTGTACGGCCCGTGCCTGCGCATCCATCTGGCCCGGCACCTTTATTGCCCGGGCTACAGCTGGCTTACGATATACGACGCCCGGGCCACCAAGGCCCACGGGCTCAAAAAGCTGCTGGAAATGCTGGGCGAGGACGCCCGGGATATGACCGTGTTCGGCGACGACGTCAATGACATCGACATGTTCCAGATGGCTGGCCGCGCCGTGGCCGTGGGCAATGCGATCCCGGAGGTCAAAGCCTGCGCCCACGAGATCATTGGGATTAACGATGAGGATTGCGTGGCGGCATATTTGCGCACTACATACCAGGCATCCGGAGCTTAGCGTCATTTATGTTCACAAGGCCATACAAGCCTCAACCAAGAAGTCGGGGGATTTCCTCAAGCTGCGCGCACACATGGTCGGCTTGACAGGGCATATCGCCATGCACGAGGATGGCCTCCATGCCCGCGGCCCCGGCCCCGGCGATGTCCGCCACCGGGTTGTCGCCGATCATGACACACCGCTCAGGGCTGCCGGCCAGATTCCGTGCGTGGTCAAATATCTCCTGCCGGGGTTTGTCCCAACCAACCAGAGCGGAAACGACCAGGCCATCAAAGAACTCCGTGATGCCCAAGGCATCCACTATGGCGGGCAACTCCGGATAGTTGTTGGAAAGCAAAAAATTCCTCCACCCCATTTCGCGGCACAGCCTCAGCGTATCCACCGCGTCGGTGTAGAGCGTATAGTTATCGGGATTCAGTATCAGGCAGCGAACTCTGGCGCTGGCGCGTTGGGCTGCCGGTTCCTCAACTCCCAACGCCGTATAGATGTCGCAAAACCGGCGAGACATGCGCTCCCACCATGCCTGCCCGGTGCAGGCGGTGTAGTCCTGCTCCGGCGTGTGCCAGGTGAAGCCCGTACGCATGGGCCCACGAATCTGTTCCAACGTCACCGCCGTATCCAGGCAGCACTCGCGCAACGCGCGGTGCACCGCGCTGCTCCACAGCACCTGCGAGTGGACCAGCGTGCCGTCGAAGTCCCAGAACAAAGCTTTTTTCATGGGCTCCCCTCCCAAATCAGTCCCCATAAAGCAACGTCTGACGTCTTAATTGGGAGATTCTTCAGGCGCTTCACGCCCTCTGAATGACAGAACGGGTGTTGACGCATACAACGTATTGTCATTCCGAACGCAGTGAGGAATCTCCTAGATAAGCAACTGTCGTTCCCTTACGTGCTATGCGTTGTATCCGTAATTCTACTTCACATGCGGCATGAAGCCTTCGCCCAGCACTTCCTTCACGTCGGACACAACAACGAAGGCCTCTGCGTCCTCCTCGGCGATCAGCTTCTTCATGGCCATGATCTGCGCGGGGGCCACGATGCAGAACAACACATCCTTGGGTTCCCCGCTGAAAGCCCCCCGGCCGTTGAGCACTGTGACGCCGCGATCCAGACTCAGCAGAATGCGCTTGGTGATGATCTCGGCATTCCTGGAGATCACGAAGAACAGCTTGGCGCTGCGGGCGCCGATCAATATGAAATCCACAATCTTGGCGCCGATGAACACTGCCGCCAGCGCGTACAGCGCCGCCTTGGGCTCAAAGACGAATGCCGCTCCGATGACGACCAGCGCATCCACGGCGAACATCGCCCAGGCCACGTTCAGCGACGGCCAATAGTGGTTGATAATGACGCCGGCAAGATCGGTGCCGCCGGTGGTGGCGTTGCCGCGAATGGTCAGGCCCACGCCGGCGCCCATCAGTATGCTGCCATACACCGTGGCCAGCAGGATGTCGTCCTTGAACAGCGCGTACACCCATTGGGGCAGACGCAGATAATCGATCAGAAGGCTCAACAAAAGCGTGGCCGCCAGCGTGCGCACCATGAACACATGGCCGCGTATCCGCCAGCCGGCCAGGAACAGCGGGATGTTGAGCAATATGATGACCAAGCCCACCGATAATTGCGGTATGAGCGCGTGCACCAGCGTGGCCAGGCCCGAGAGCCCGCCGGGGGCGATGTCATTGGGGATGAAAAACAAGTTGAAGGCCAGCGCTGTAAGCACGCTGCCCACTATGATCAAAAGCCATTCGTACAAACGCGTCTTTACGGATTCGCGCATACCTTCTCCTTAGTACATAGTCCGCCTGCAGGCAGGCAAATCATATCGATCTGCTTCCTCTAATTGTAAGCCAAAAATTAAAGTTCCGTAACCCCCATGCTGATCTGCAGCGCCTCGTCCACCTCGCTCATGATTTCGCCGGGCAGCACACCCACGCGCTCGCGCAGGCGGCGCTTGTCGATCGTGCGCACCTGCTCAGCCAGCACAACAGAGTCACGGGTCAAGCCGTATTCATCGGCGGTGAGCTCTATGTGCGTGGGGAGCTTGGCTTTGTCGATCTTGGAAGTGATGGCAGCCACAATCACCGTGGGGCTGTAACGGTTGCCGATGTCGTTCTGTATGATCAATACCGGCCTTAAGCCTCCTTGTTCCGATCCCACGACCGGACTTAGATCGGCATAGTAAATCTCGCCGCGTTTTACCATTCATTCCTCACACTCCGCCAACAGTGTCTCATAGAGCTCCAGGGATTTCTCGTCCGGCAGAAGGCCGAGCTCCGCCCATTCGTTGTTGATGCGCGCCATTTCCTCGTAGCCGCGGCGCATCCTCTCCCTGATTTCCATTCTATGCCGTTCGCGTATGTAAAGTTGCATGGCCTCCCGGATTATCTGGCTCCGGGAGATGTGTTCGGCGTTCATGAGCTCGTCCATCTGCCGAAGCAGGCCGTGGGGCAGGCTCACCAGCACCTTTTTGTTGACGTCGGGCATGTGTTCTCACCCCTGTCAGTCCGTCCTTTATTGTTCACCTCCCCTGCGCAGCACTTCGGGAAGGCTGTCGATGATGTCGCCGGAGAGCATGCTCGCCTGCCCCAAGCGTTCCGATGCCCGGTCGCCGGCGCGGCCGTGGATCCAGCAACCCTTTGCCGCCGCCTCATAGAGCGGCTGGCCTTGGGCCGCCAGGCCCGCGATGATGCCGGCCAGCGCGTCGCCGGAACCCGCCGTGGCCATGCCCGGGTTGCCGGTCAGGTTGAAGGTGACCGCGCCGTCGGGGCGGGCGACGACGCTTGTTGCGCCCTTGAGCACCACCACGGCGCCGTACAGCCGGGCGCACCGCTGCGCCACGCCCAATGGGTCGGCTACCACCGCCGCGGTGTCCACTGCCATGAGCCTGGCCATCTCGCCGGGGTGGGGCGTCAGCACGCAATCCTTTCCGGCGATCAGCTGCGGATAGCCGCAGAGGGCAAAACATGCATCCGCATCTAGTATCATTGGTATATCGATCACAGATAAAATATGCCTGATGAGTGCAACCGTTGCGTCCCGCCGGCCCAAACCCGGGCCAATGGCCGCCACGTTTTTGCCTTTCAGGGCCGCCAGCAGCGGCTGGGCCGCGGCCTCAGAGAGGCCGCCATCCTGCTCGGGTAGAGGCACAGCCATGGCCTCCGGCGGCCGCAGGGACGCGTCGGCGCTGCGGGGCAGCAGCCAGCTCACGAGCCCCACGCCGGTGCGCAGCGCAGCGCGGGCGCACAGCGCCCCGGCCCCCTCCATGCCCAGGCTGCCGGCCACAACGGCTACATGGCCGTAGCTGTTCTTGAAGGTGTCGGCGCGGCGCGGCGCAAGCGCGCAATCCGCGGCTTCCAGCACGCGGAGCGGCCCGTGCAGCGGCGGTTCACCCGGCGAAACGGCGGCGCGATCAGCAATACCGATGTCCGCGACGGCCAGCTTGCCGGTGTGTTCCCTGCCAGGGAACAGCAGATGACCGACCTTGGCCCATTGGAACGTCACCGTGACGGAGGCGCGCACAGCCGCGCCCAGCACATGGCCGGTGGCGCCGTCGATGCCCGAGGGCATGTCCACCGCCACCACCGGCAAGCCGGCGGCGTTGATGAGCTCCACGGCCTCCCGCCAAGGCCCCTCCAGGGCACGGTCCAACCCGTTGCCGAAAAGCGCGTCCACGACGACCACCGCGCCATTGAGTACCTGCCGAAAGTCGCCCGGTTCTCCGGTGATCGGCACGCCGCAGCGGCGGGCGGCATCCAACTGCGTGGCGGCGGCTGGGTCCTTATAATCACGCACCGGCGCGTAGCAGCGCACGTCTCGGCCCCGCAGCCGCAGAATGCGCGCCGCGGCCAGCCCGTCGCCGCCGTTGTTGCCCGGCCCACAGGCAATCGCCACAATGCCGCCGGGGGCCATTTGCTCCACTTCGTCGGCCACAGCCAGCGCCGCGCGTTCCATCAGCGCCACGGCGGGCACGCCTAGTTCATGGATCGTGTAGCGGTCCAGCGCCGCCATCTCGATGGGGGTCACCACGGTTCGCATGTCAGTCTCCTTCCAGCAGAACGACGGCGGCCGCCAGCCCGGCCTCGTGGGTGATGCTGACCCATACCGACTTCACGCCCAACTCCGCCAGTTTCTCCTGCACTTTGCCATGGGTGTGCACCTGCGGCGCGCCGCTGGGCAGCCGCACGGTCTCCACGGCGTCCAGCGGGCAGCCGGGCAGCCCGCAGCCCAGAGCCTTGGCAAGCGCTTCCTTCACGGCGAAGCAGCCGGCGGCACGCTGCGCCGAAGGGGCGCCGCTGCCGATGTGCTCGCGCTCTGCGGCGGTGAACACCCGCTCCATGAAACGCTGATTCGTCAGGTTCTTTTCCATCCGGGCGATTTCCACCAGGTCCAGCCCCATGCCCTTAATCATGGCCGTTGGCCGCCTCCACGGCGTTGGCGATGGCGCGGGTCACGACTTCCGCCGCCATGGCGCACAAAACGTGGAAGTCCGCCTGTTTCTCCCCGGCGCTCACGGCGAACAGCGTGTCGCCATCCAGCTGTGTGTGGGCGGGGCGCACCGCCCAGGCCAGGCCGTCGTGGGCCGCGCTGGCCAGCCGGTTGGCCTGCGCCTTGTCCAGCGCGGCATCGGTGGCCACAAGGCCGATGGTCGTGTTCTCCCCCGCTGCGCTCTGAAACGGCACACCCCCGGTCAGCAGGTTCTGCACGCCGGGGAAGCTTCCGTCGGGCAGCCGCGCGCCGGCCAGTATGCGCCCGGTACGGTAGTCCAGCACGTCTCCGAAGGCGTTCACCGCGACGATTGCGGCCACACACACGCCATTGGCCGCCATGGATGCCGTGCCCACGCCGCCGGCCATGGCAGCCTGCGGCCCCAAAGCCTTGCCCACGGTGGCCCCGCAACCCGCGCCCGCGGCGCCTTGGGCCGGAGCGCCAGTACCGGCTCTTTTGCAAGCCTCATAACCCATAGCGGCATCGGGGCGTACCCGGGCATCGCCCACGCCCAGGTCATAGAGCACCGCCGCCGGCACGATGGGCACGCGGGCAAAGCCGGTCTCAAAGCCTATATCGTGCTCTTCCAGCCATTTCATCGCGCCGCCGGCCGCGTCCAGCCCGAAGGCGCTGCCGCCGCACAACAGGATCGTGTGAACGCGCTCCACAAGGTTGCCGGGCCGAAGCAGATCCGTTTCCCGGGTGCCGGGGGCCGCGCCACGCACATCCACGCCGGCCACCGCGCCCGCCGGGAAGACCAGCGCCGTGCAGCCGGTGCGCCCTATGGGGTCGCCGACCTGCCCGCATAGCACGCCTGCCACATCGGTGATGCTGCCGTGATACATCCGTATTCCCTCCACGCTATTGCTTATACAGGATTTCCGCTTTTTTCCATTAGCTTACCTTCGGCTTGCCCGCAATGCAAGGGTAGCTCAAAAACCGGGGTTTTTCACATGTTTCGAGGGCGCCATCGATGGCCATTCGCGCCATACGACATATTTCGTCAATCTTTATGCGTTATATCCATTGAGTAATCGTTTTCATTTTCCCATTCTTACAATTCCCCGTTGCAACCATACTTGTGTGCGGATATACTGAATTTAACAATTATTCGTTAAATTTTGAACAGGCAGGTGAATGGATTGAACGCTCCCGGTCAGATTTTCAAGCAGGTCAGGGACAACATCCGCAAAGTCATAGTAGGAAAAGACGACGTCATCGAGCTGGTGCTCGTGGCGCTGCTGTGCGAAGGCCATGTGCTCATAGAGGACGTGCCCGGTGTGGGCAAGACATCGCTCATTTCCGCTCTGGCCCGCTCCGTGGGGCTGGATTTCCGCCGCATGCAGTTCACGCCCGACGTGCTGCCCAGCGACATCACGGGCTTTTCCATCCTCAACATGAAGACTGGCGAGTTTGATTACCGTCAGGGCATGGTCATGAGCAACATCATACTGGCCGACGAGATCAACCGTACGTCTCCCAAGACCCAATCCAGCCTGCTGGAGGCCATGGAGGAGCGCCATGTAACCGTGGACGGCATCACCCACCCGCTGCCCCGGCCCTTCCTGGTGCTGGCCACCCAAAACCCCATCGAGTATGTGGGCACCTATCCGCTGCCCGAAGCCCAGTTGGACCGCTTCCTGCTGCGCATCACCGTGGGTTATCCCTCCATGAAGGATGAAGTGGAGATCCTGCGCCGCCATGCCGGCGACGAGATCCGCCAGGAGCTCACGTCCGTGTGCTCCGCCGAGGACATTCTGGCGCTGCAGCGCATGTCCGCCGATGTGCAGTGTGCCGAGAGCGTGCGCGAATACATCGTATCGCTGATTGCCCAGACCCGCCGCAGCGAACACCTTTCTCTGGGCGCCAGCCCCCGCGGCTCCATCTTCCTGATGCGCGCAGCCCAGGCCTGCGCCGCTCTGCAGGGCCGCAACTACGTCATACCCGATGATGTGCAGAAGATGGCCGTGCCGGTGTTGGCCCACCGCCTGATCGTGCGGCCGGAAGCTCGCCTGAGCGGCATGACTTCGGAGCGCATCATCAAGTCGCTGCTCAATTCTGTGGATGTGCCGGTGATGACAGCGTGATTTTTCGCAGAATTCTATTCGTCATAAGCGCGGCGCTGCTGCTTATCTCCGGCCTGTATTCCGGCGAGCGGCTGTTTTTTGTCGGCTTCGTGCTGATGTGCCTGGTGCTGGCGCTGTCCATCGTGTCGGTGCTCTATACCGCCGCGATGTTCAAGTATCTTCAGACGCTGACGCCATTGCACGGCGTCAAGGGTGAAACCGTACGTTACAAGCTGCAGCTGTCCAACGACCACTGGCTGCCCATCGCTTATCTGTCCATCCGCTTTGACACCATAGAATCGCTGTTGGGCGGACAGCCCTCCCGAATCACGACTTCGCTGATGCCCAGAAGCTGCCTGGACCGCGAGGAGGACATCCTGTGCCGCTACCGCGGCCGCTGGCAGGTCGGCGTGAAGAGCGCGGAGATCCGCGATTTCTTCGGGCTTATCTCCATCCGGCTGAACGTGACGCGGTTCTTAAGCCACAAGCCCATATCGCTACTGGTCAAGCCCCGCATCGTGCACCTGAGCCGCCTGCCCATGCGCCGCAAGAAGGACGAGGGCCCCATGGAGACGCTGCCCCGCCGCACCGACGACACGGCCATGATGAGCGACATCCGCAAATACGCCCACGGCGACCAGCTCAAGAAGATCCACTGGAAGCTGACTGCCCGTATGCGCGAGATCATGGTTAAGAATTATGAGGAGTCGTCGCTGCCGGATCTGCTGCTGTATCTGGATACCAACAGCCTGGACATGGAGCGTATGGACCGCCTCAACCTGGAGGACACGCTGGTGGAATGCGCTGCCGCCGTGGTGCACCATCTGCTGCTCAACCATATGCCGGTGAGCATGATCACCTATGGCAAGACCCGCATGCAGCTGCGCGGCTCCCGTCCTGAGCACTTCCAGAGCTTTTACACGCTGCTGAGCGACATCCCCTTTGACGGCCGTTTCAGCGCCGAGGATGTGCTGACCAACGACCTTAAAATGGTAACCTATTCGGGCAATCTGTTCCTTATCACATGGCGCTTCACCGACAAGCTGTATGACCTGCTGATGATGATGAATACCAGCGGGCTCAACATCACGGTGATCTATGTCTACCCCGTGGCCGCCGGCTCCCTCACGGAGGTCAAGGAAGCTCTGGAGGCCGGACGCGTGGAGCGCATGCTCACGGAGATGCGCAACGCCGGCATTCTGGTCGTGGACCTGCACCCCGGCGAGAACATTGGCGAAAGGATCGACGTTTTAACATGAAGCCTTCCTTTGCCGAAAACAGCAAGGCGCTGGCCCTGGTGCTGCTGGTGGCGGCGCCGCTGAGCCATCTGCTGCTCCTGTCGATCAGCATCGAAGTCAGCATCTTCTGGGTGGTGCTGTTCTGCGCGCTTTCAGCGGCGTTGCTGGATGCTTTATTCTATAGCCGCCGCACGGCGCTGGTCGGCTGCTCGGTGCTGGCGGCGGGCGCGGCGTTCACCTGGTGGCTCATCGACAGCGAAGGACGCCAGGCCTTCGGCGATTTCACCGCCTGGGCGTATGTGTTCCTGAGCAGCTGGATAGAGCATCCCCCGGTCTATGGCATGCTGCTGGCAGTCATCCTGTGCCTGCTCATCACGCTGGTCATATGGCTGTTCGGTAAGAAGGTCTTCTTCTTCCCGGCCGTATTCGCCTTCTGCGTGGCGCTCATCCTTCTGGAATGGTTCATCGGCGTGTTCCGCATACTGGTGCCGGCCATGGCCACCTGCGGAGCGCTGGTGCTGCTGTGGGCCAAGGCGCTGCAGCGCAGCGCCGCAAAGAAACAGGCCACCGTGCGGGAAAACGATGTCGCTCTGTACCTGCTGCCCTTTGTGGCGGTTCTGGTAGGCTTGACTCTGCTCATTGTGCCGGCCGATTCCAGCCAGTGGCGCAGCCAGCAGGTATACCGCACCTTCGAGCGCATCAACAATTATCTGGCCAACTACACAGGCTTTTCCCGCCCGCGCAATTCTTTTTCTATCGGCGGTTCCGGCTATATGCCTCTCGGTACACGGCTGGGAGGCGCGGTGACGCTTTCCGATGACGAAACGCTGCGGGTGCGCACCAACATGCCCATCCTGCTGCGGGGTACCATCTACAACGATTACACCGGCACCAGTTGGACCGACAACCAGTCCAGCCGCCGCTACCGTTATGACAGCAACGACGCCATCCGGACCGACACCTTCGACCTGAACCGTCCAGACGTAGACGAACCCATGGCCAGCCAGTTCAAGAAGTTCCTGCAGCCCATCGAGCTTTCCATCACACCGCTGGTCAATTCGTCGTCCACGATGTTCACGCCCTATCGTGGCGTTACCGCGGTGAGGGCCAACGGTTTTCTGACGGTGTTCCCCTATTTCAATACCGAGGGGGAAGTGTTCCACACCAACGATCTGCGCGCCGGCGACGGATATACGGTAGTTGCAGACTATCTCAATTACCAGTCCTCGGACTTCCCCCTGCTGATGAACGACCTTCTGCGCATGGGCCTCCAAGACGACCCCAACCGCATCAAGGACATCCACGCGGCCTATCTGCGCCTGCCGGATAACATCGAGCAGGGCGTTTATGACCTGACCAAGAGCACGACCGAAGGGCTGGAAAGCGCCTATGACAAGGCCTGCGCCATCCGCGATCTGCTGCGCCAGTTCAACTACACGCTCTCTCCGCCGGAACCGCCTGCCAACCGCGACTTCGTCAGCTTCTTTTTGAACCATTCCCACGAGGGCTATTGCACCTATTTTGCCACGGCCATGGCTGTGATGGCCCGTATAGAGAACATCCCCTCGCGCTATGTCGAGGGCTATATGATGACCGAGAGTGCTAAAAACGGCTCCGACTATGTGCTAAAGGGCAAGAACGCCCATGCTTGGGCAGAGCTGTACTTCGAGGGCATCGGGTGGATTCCCTTCGACGCCACGCCTTCGGGCGCCGCCCCGGCGGATAGCTCCGGCATCGGCACCGGCTCCAGCGGCTATGACCCGGAGCCCACGATGCCCATCCCCTCCCGCGCGCCTTCCACCAGCGTACCCATACCGACCAAGGAGGAGGGCCTGACGCTGGAACGGCTGCTGGGCTATCTGTGGGTCGTACCGGTGGGGGCTCTGGCGCTGTTCGGCCTGTGGGTGCTCTTCGCGGCGATGAAGGCTCGCGTCACGATGTCGCTAAGCTATGCCCATCGGCGCTTTGCCGACAACCGCCGCCGCACGGCTTACTTCTACGCTGCCATCCTGCGGCTGCTGACCTATTACAATTATCCGATCAAGCGCGGCGAAACGCTGTATACCTATTCCGGCCGCATCGGGCGCTGGCTGCGCCTGGGCCCCGGTTCCTTTGAACGCGTGGCGGACCTCATGGTGCGCATCTCCTATTCCGGCTATGAACCCAGCGACGACGACGTCAAGTTCATGGCGGATTTCCGTGACGCGCTGGCCCACTATACCTATGAGACCGTGGGCATGTGGTACTACTTGTTCCACCAGATACTGGGCTTCAAGGGCAAGATAAAGGGATCCGTGGCGGAAACGCCTAAAACGCACTACTACACGAAGCAGAAATCATAGAAGAACCCTCCGCAGGCAGCAAACCCTCCGGCAGGCTTCGGCCTGCCACCTCCCTTGATAAGGGAGGCAAGGGTATGGTCAAAATAACCTTGGGGATTGTCGCGTTAGTTACTTATTTGGATAATACTACACAAAGTGAGTGCCGAAGGTTTCCAAAGGGCGACCGGAAAGCCCTTTGGTCGCGCCTCACGGGCGCGAAATCCCTTCCCTCGTGTAAGGTCTATTCTGTCTCATCTGCTTCAGAGTTCAACATCTCATTGAGCACACCCTGGATGATTTCATGGGAAAATCCACGGCGGGCAAGGTTGGCATATACCTTCGCCCGCTTTTTTCTTTCATCGGGCTCCCGGGCGGCGCTGCGCAGCGCCTTTTGCGCCTGAGCCCGGGCGGCTTCTTTTTCGTCCTGGTCGTCATACTGGCTGAGCGCCTGCTGGGCCGTCTCCCCATCGATGCCCGCCCGGCGCAGTTCTTGGGCAATGACCCTGCGGCCCGCGCCCTTCAGGTTCACCCGGTCGCGCACCAGCATGCCCGCATAGGCGCTGTCGTCCAGATAACCGAGCTCACACAGCCGGGCCAGCACGCGTTCCACGGTTTGCTCCTCATGCCCTTTGGCCAGCAGGTGCTTGCGCATCTCCTGCACGCCGCGGGCACGGCTGGCCAGGTGCTTGAGCGCCCGGTTCATGGCGGCCTGCTCCTCCTGGCGGCCCTGCATGGCCTGCCAGGCCTCTTCGGTCAGGTCGCTGCCTACTTTGAGCCCTGACTGCACCCACACGATGTCCTCCACGCTGCCCAAATATTCCCCATCTACCGAAATGCTGATGCGGTTGGGGTGTTTGGTTTGCGCCTGCGCCGCGGTGATGCGCCCGAACATTGGCAATTCCTCCCTTTTTATACAGCAAATGATGGTCATACCTTCGCGATTATAGCACAAAATATTCCTGCAAATTGCGCAAAGGAGGACATCCATGGCTAACTTTGGACAACAACAGCCCCAAATCGCCGCCAAAAACTTGAGCTTTCTTGAGGACACCCTTAACTATGAAGCACTGGCCTGCAAGAAGTGCAGTCAGTATGAAACAATGCTGACCGATCCCGCCCAGAAGAATATGGTGCATCAGCTGGGTCAGCACCACCGCCAGCATTTCGACGCGCTCTTCAACTATCTGCAGAGCCACCAATGACAGGAGGAAACACGATGGCGACGAACAACGTACTCGGCGAGAAGGAAATCCTCAACGACCTGCTCAACCAGGAGAAGCAGATCATCGGCACTTATTCCACGGCTGTAACAGAATCCAGTTGTGCCAACATGCGCCAGCTGCTGCTGCGCAACATCAACGAAAGCTCGGCGGACCAGTTCGCGATTTTCAACGCGATGCTGTCCAAGGGTTATTATCAGAGCAAGGACGCTGCCGACCAGGACGTGCAGCAGGCCAAGCAGAAGTTCCAGCAGATGCAAAGTCAGCTATAATTCGCCAGCGGCGCTGTTGCGCCTCGGCGATCTGGACGGCTTGCATATACGTCAGCAATCGCCCTGCCGATAACCGTCGGCAGGGCTGCTCTTATTATTGGTTCCCATTCTTGCTTTTTAGGAACGAAGACCGATGCAGCGGAGTTTTTTGTGCACGGTTCTCTCTGGTCGTTCGTTTGCCTCCGCCGGATAAACCGTCGTCGGCGTCATTGTTTTGGTTCAAAAATAATAGCAAAAGTTTTAATTCCAATTATGCTTCTTTACACAAGATGGGTCCGAAGGTTTCCAAAGGGCGATCGGAAAGCCCTTTGGCTGCATCCGCAGATGCAGGATCTTACGGGAGCAGAGGGCATCAGCCCTCTGCTCCCTTCCCCTTCCAGCTTTGATACAGCTCCGCTATGATGTGTTCGATCGGAACCCTTCTCACTTCAATGTCCCGAATACCCGGCACCATTGATGCCTCGGCGAACACCTCGCGCACGGTAATGTCCTTCAGATCAAACTCGTATTCATGCACGATACCCTTGGATTCCCGGTGCCCGGCGGCGGTCAAGGCCGGCGGCGTTTCGTCCTCGGTGGTCAGCACCAGCCTGCGCAGGCCGCCCACGGTGCGGCGCAGCTCGTCAAAGCTGCCGTCAAAAGCCACATTGCCGTTGGACAGCAGCACGATGCGCCGCGCCATCTCCTCCAGGTCGTCCATGTCGTGGCTGGTCACGACGATCGTCGTACCCTTTTCCCGGTTGAGCGCCTTCAAAAATTCGATGATCTGCCGTTTGGCCAGCACGTCCAGCCCCAGCGTGGGCTCGTCCAGCAGGATGAGCTCCGGCTCGTGCAGAAGCAGCAGGCCTAGATCAGCGCGCATGCGCTGCCCCAGGCTCAGCTCCCGAGCAAAGGTGCCCATCAGCGGCCCCAGGTCCAGCAGATCCACGACGGTGGAGCGCATGCGCTCATAGCGCTCCTTGGGGATGTCCCACACGGCCTGCTTCCACTGAAAGCTGACCGATACCGGGTGATCCCACCACAGCTCGGTGCGCTGGCCGAACAGCACGCCGATGCGCCCCATGAGTTCGATGCGGTTGCGTGCCGGGTTCAGGCCCAGCACGCGCACCTGGCCTTCCGTGGGCTGCAGGATACCGCTCAGAATTTTAATCGTCGTGCTCTTGCCCGCGCCGTTGGGGCCGGCATAAGCCAGGAATTCGCCGCGCTCCACCCGCAGCGACACGCCGCCCAGCGCGGCCACGGTGCGCCGCTGGGGGCGCGTCAGGTTGCGCAGCGCGTCGCGCAGCGTGCCCGAGCGCTGCAGTTGTGTGTAGTGCTTATGGACATTGCTAAGCTCAACGGCGGAAGCCGCGGTCGTGGTAGCGCACGGAACCTGTTGTGGCATAATGTTTCAGTCCTTTCTTGAATAAGAGTGCAGCAATCGTCATAAATAACACCGCCGCGGCCACCAGCAGCACAGCTGTACCGGCGGGCGCGCGGCCCAACAGCACGCTGGCCGGGAACCACGCCGCCATGCCCACCGGCAGCACCGTACACAGCGCCACCTGCACGCCTTGAGCCATGCCGCCCAGCGGATACATACGCGTGGTGGAAAACAGATCAAAGGTCGTCGTAGAGATCTCCTCACCGGCCACCGGCGCATAGAACGCCACGGCGCTGGCAACGTAGGAGAAACCCAACATCACCGCCACCGAGCACAATACGCCGAAGGCCAGCGCCGCCAGCCACAGCGGCGTCACCACCAGCGCCAGCCGCTGCACGGCCCAGGCCGTGACGCCCGCGCCGCACAGCAGCATGCTGCTGCCGGAAACCGGTATGAAGCCGTCGGTGATCAGCTGCATCCAGATGGGAACCGGCTGCAGCAGCATGTGGTCCAGCTGCCCGCGGCCGATGCGACGGCTGATGTGGCCCACGTTGTTCATCATCAGAAACAGCAGGAACACGCCCTCAACCAGCATCGAGTAACCCAGCATCAGCAGGATTTCCGGCCGGCTCATGCCGCCGATGCCGCCAAAGCGCTCACTCAGCAGCAGTACGCCGGTGATTGCGGAAACATTGCTGATGAGGTCGGTAAGAATGTTCAGCAGGCAGATCTTCGTATCACGCAGAAACCAGCCGGCATCGATGCGCGCATACACACCCCACAGGTAAAACAGCCTGCGCAGGGTCATCCAAAACTTAACCACCAAAGGACACCATCCTTTCTTCACTCTTGCGGAAGGCAATCAACGCCAATGGCCACAGCACGGCGTTCCACGCAATCTGCAGCGCCAACAGCCGCGGCGCCTGGCCAAGCCCCACATAGATGGAGAGCGGCGCTCCGGCCACCGAGCCGAAGGGAAGCAGGCTCAGCACATCACCGACGCCCCAGGGCAGAAGCGCAAAGGGGATCACCGCGCCGGAAAACAGATTGACCACGGCGTTGCGTATCGTGTGCGCCATCCAGCTGGCGTCCTTGATGCGCACGGCCAGCGAGGCGAAGATGAAGTCCATGGCAAAGCCCAGCGAGATGGACAGTGCCAGGCTCAGCGCAAACAGCGCACCCCGCCCCGCCGTGGCCGGCAACGCCGCCACGCCCAACAGCGGAGCCGCCAGCAGCGTGGGCAGCGCGCAGAAGCCCAGCGCCGGCAGCCAGCGTCCCACCGTCTCCGCCATGATCTGCGGCAGCACCGGCAGCGGGCGCATGCTGCGGTTGATGATGGACCCTTCCCAGAAAGATGTGGACGCCGGCGTCACCACGTTGAGCTGCTCGGAAAACACCGAGGAGATCAGCGAATACGTGAGCACCTGCTGCAACATCATGCCGCCGGTGTCCGCGCCGGCGGTGAACACCGACCGCCAGATCAGCAGCAGAACCGCCAGCTGCACCAGCCTCAGCGCGTAGCTGCTCAGGACATAAAGAACGCCTCCATCGAAGGCATGCGTGGCGCACAGCAGCGCCAGCCGCGCGTAGTGCTTCCAATTGCGTAACATAACTCATCCTCTCTCCGGGCAAAAAAAAGCCCGGGCAGGCTCAAACGGCCTTCCCGGGCGCTAACACCGCTTAGTATCCTAAAGCGCGCACCTTGTGAGCATGAAAGGCGAACCGTTTGCAGCCAAGTTGTCCCTAAAAAGGGCAGACTTCTCCCCTGCAACGGCCATCTTAAACGTGTAGCCCTTGATGCACTCGGCGTTAACGAACACTTCCTCGCCGGAGCGAAGCATCGTCAGGTTCATCCTTTCACCTCCCTGTCGAAAAATACTTTGTGATTTTAGCATGTGATCCATAAGTTGTAAAGCGTTTGTTGCGAATGCATTCCCTCAGGGGTGGATCAACGCTATCTGCACGCTGCGGTTCATCAACTCTCTATGCAACTTAAAGCCACTCTTTGCATAATCCTATATTCCAACATAAGCGCCTTGCGCTTTAGCCTTCTTATTCTCATACATCAGCAGATCAATGTGTTTCAGAAAATCATCCGGCTTCATTTTTGAACCCGGCACATAGCAGTCAAAACCTATCGAAAAGCCTATTTTGTATGGACGCTGATCCTCCTGGTTGAAATGTTCCGCATTGGTGTGAATCCGCTGCACAACCTGCTTGAGCGCAACGGGGTCATTCATTCCAACAATAATCACAAACTCGTCTCCGCCATACCGTGCCAGGAAATCGTTGGGCCGCAAACTCTTTCGTATAATCTGAACGGCATCCTTGAGCGCCGCATCCCCCGCCTCATGCCCCAGGGTGTCGTTGATGGATTTGAACTTGTCCAAGTCCAGAAGGATAGCGGAGAAGGACTTCTCTTCCGTGCTGGCCCGCACTTTTGCCTTGATATAGCCATCCAACTGCCTGCGGTTATATGCGCCTGTAAGGTAGTCCGTGTTCAACCCACGATCCTGGATATTAAATATACGATCAAGATGGAGACCATCATGCCAGACCAATTAGTTGTAACACCATAATTGAACATCTGAAGTGTTGTACCAAGCAATTGAGGGATAAAGAACAACAGCATTGATCCATAGTGTCTGGGCTCCAGAAGCTTGCGATTCAGGATTACTAGGATCAAGGAATACACGAGCATCATATAGCAGTAAGCTACATGCACATAAAATAACGACCCGCGATGGTAGATGTTCTGCGCGTCGACATAAAAAAACCAACCCGTGACGACGCTGGCAATGCTGATAACTGCGTTTATGGAGAGCAAGACCAGAAGCACCCAGGCTGTTCTTTTTATACGCCTTTCGCTTTGGAAAATATGGAAGTCGGCATAGATGATCCAAATGCACGGCCCCACCGGTGCAAGAACATAAAGCAAAACATTAAAAATGGTATTGAGCTGCAGATTCAAAGCACCGGGCAATCCGTTAAATATCCAAGCCAGGATGTCGATGACGAGCATGACCATATTGGCCTGAACCAGTGAGATAAAGAGTTTGTAATGTAAAAATGCCCTTTCGGAGCGACTGTAGGCATTGATATAGATCATGGACAAAACAATGAAGGAGATGATGCTTGAATCCAGCGTTTTCAGTGTTTGCATCGCAACCTCCAGAACACTCCATGAGCGCGGACCCTAAGAGCATCAATGAATACCATTATAGTGGGAGTCTCTCCAGAAGTCAAAAATCGACAGCTCGTTAAACACATGAACACCGATTGTGTATCGCAATACCGGAGGACATGCCTTGCTCAGAAAAAGCAAAACGATGGAATAACCCATCGGGTTTGTTTTGGTCTGGGTGAGAGGACTTGAAGGGCATTGGGCTTTCACCCAATAGGCCTGACCGTCCCATTCAGTTCACATTGTTTCCTTGCTTCGCAGATCGTGTTCGGTTTTGACATGCTTTGCGTGGAGATTCTGCGCCTCCCATATGACCAAAACAAAAACCGGTGGGATGAACCCACCGGTCTTTGTTTTGGTCTGGGTGAGAGGACTTGAACCTCCGTTGCCATCAACAAAGCAACGAAGGCAAAGGCTTAGCCGATCCCACTAATCTTCTTTCGCCCGGAACGACCGCATAAACTCATCCATGCGGTCTTTTTGGGCCTGGGTCAGCCTCCCATACTGCTCGCCGAACAGACCGTAATAGTATCCGTCTATCCCGCAGGCCATGTAGACAATCCAATAATGCGATTCATCCACCATTCCGTTGCTCTCCATGCGACAAAGCCATTGCCCGCCTACTTGCTCTACACTGGTAATGACCTCTCCGAAAGCATGGTAACCTTCAGGGTAAAGGTCTTCTATGTTCAGCGAATCCAACATCGCCTGTGCGTTGACCTCCGTCCAGGTATAGCCGGGGGCGTCCTCAAAGGAACGGACGGCTACATACATGCCGTATTTCTTATCAGGGCTGAAAAACTGCATGGTATCAGCGTCTTCCTCAAGAGGTTCGCGGGTCCATCCGGCCGGCACGGTCACCGTATAGCCGTTGCGATCATCCTGGTAACGGGTGCCCGGTGCCGAAGCAGCGAGGTCAGCCAGCGCCTGCACACCGAATGCGAAAGCCAACATCAGCAGCATAGGAACCAGGACCACCAACGGCGCATTCCAGTAGATATGCGGGTTATAGCGCCGCTCGCCGTAAAAATTGAGCCCGATGTCGCCTTCCCGGAAAATCATCACAAGCGAATAGAACGGAATTAATATTTTCAGCGTATGGACACCGGACTTGCCCCAATCATGCACGCGCTTGATGCTAGAGAGAATGATCACGGCCACGTTCAGCAAACTCAGTGTAATTACGCTGATAGCTGTAAACATCCTGAAAATATTTGGAGCGTTCTCCGAGGCCGTCACCACCGTCTCTCCGAGTGAGCTGCCGATGTTTGCCAACAGCACGACATAGAATAGCTGAGCTCTGCCCATACGGCCGTGGGGACTGAACAGCGTAAAATAGCCGTATCTACTGGGCGCGAGTATCACATCCGGCGCGGGAAGAGGTTCGAGTGATGTCTGCATACGGAAATCCTCCTCGGTTGGTTTATGGATGTTGCATTAAAAGAGGAAATATATACATACTATAATAGTCGATAAGGTTGATAAAAACAACGGCAATACTTCCATATCTGCAATATTACGACAAGTAAGCATAAATCAGGTATCAGAAGAGATGATTCGTTACTAAAACCATGAGGTACTGTAATGAATATGGACTATGATACAGTATGGCGCACGACCGCTCCGCTCTGCTCGCGGTACCCGTGCGCCCGTTTTCGCCTGCAAAACAACCCAAAGGGGTTATTTTGCGAGCGGAGAAAACCCCTTGAACCCCGATGGGGTTCTACGACTCCGGAGGTTTAGGCTTCCACCACATAACAAAAACCGATGGGATAAACCCATCGGTTTTTGTTATGGTCTGGGTGAGAGGACTTGAACCTCCGGCCTCTTGAACCCCATTCAAGCACGCTACCAAACTGCGCCACACCCAGTCAAACGAGGCAAGGGTTATTATACATAAAACACCGATGGGATGCAAGCATTTCTTGACCGTAATTCAAAGTTGCTGAGCATAGCTAAGCTCCTTCCGGTAAATCCCTTGCCATTATCGTCCACATGCTGCTGATATTGCGTTAACTTAAGTGATTGCGTTTATGCTTAACAAGAACCTTCCATAGGCTGTAGGAAGAAAGGATATATTTTTTAGAAATAGCATTCCAATTTTTTGTTTCGAATAACTGGTAATACAAATGTCCACACATACCAATCCTCCTTACCATTTAATAAAATGCATTCATTTTTGATATAATTTACCAATTTCAACAGAGTTCGACATTATTCTCTGTTATGTCTCTTTCATTTGTTTTATTGTGCTGCTCAGCAATCAAAATAACCCGCTAATAAGATTGAAATAAGATCTCAATAAGATTGCGATAAGATTATTGTGTGCTATGATGTGCACGTAAGAGGAATAGATAACCATTACCGGGGGATACTACCAGAGACATTAACAGGCTTAAGCCTGTATGTAGAAGGAGAGTCACAACATGAAAAAGGCAAGGGTCCTCGTCATTGCCATCGCAGTCGCTCTCATGGCCATGGGTATTGGCTACGCCGCGTGGAGCCAGATCCTCCCCATGACTGTGGACGGCAATACCTCCCACATCGATGTCATCTACAGTGATGCTCAGGTTACCTATGAAAAGTATCTGGACGTCACCGCAACTAAGGCAAGCAACGGGAAGTCCCTTGCCGTTGTGGCCAATGACTTCTACCCCAACGCCCAGTGCGTCTTCACAGCCACCATCACGAACAACGGTACGATGCCTGTGGTTCTGAAGAGCTTCACTATGGTCCCCGACTCCAATTTACTTGGTACCGAGAATCCCGCCAATTACATCATGTCCATTAAGTCAAATAGCACCGACCCTGCGTTGAACCTCGATATCGCCAATCTCCTTTTCCAGCTTGACGATATCAAGAACGTGAGTGTTACCCCGATTCGCATCGAGCCCAATGGTGGTTCCTTCACCATGACCTACACACTCAAAATGGACGACGTTGTTGGGCTGCCCGGCGCAAATCCCTATGAAGAGAAGGACTTCGCTTTCAGCTTGACCCCCTATTTCGAGACCACGAGCCAGGAATAATCAACTCGCGCCCCGGCTGGCGGCTGGCCGCCAGCCGGGACTTTATGATTCTATCCACCATGGGAGGAATCAAAGATGACGAAAATCAAGCTCATCGCTCTGGTCGTGGCGATCGCCGTTACGTTCATGGGGGTGGGCTATTCCCTTTGGACACAAAGCATTCCGATCACGATGTCCGGTTCGCTGGGCACCTTCAAAGTCCAGGTGACTGGCGCCAAGGCCGTGAAAGCCGACGGCGGGCTGGAGGACGAAGCGCTGGCTTCAGCCAGCCACAGTTCGGTTTCCGCGGTGCTCACAGCAGCGAAGCTATTGCCCAACGGCACTCGCAAATATGTTGTTACATTTAAGAATGTTGGAGACGCCAACGCTGTTTTAAAGAAAGTCACGCTGACACCAAAGGCCGGTGATCATGCCTTACTGAGTTGCGTCGGTATCAAGATAGAAGAGAAGGACAAGGTGGAAATGGGCGCTGTCCGCAACGTCACCTTGAACCAGACGATAAATTCCGGCGACAGCCTGACGCTGACGGCCGTCCTTTCTCTGGCCGAAGATGCCACGCTAACCGATCAGGAGCAGGCGTTTGAAATTGAACTAAGGCCTCTCTTTGAACAGAAGTAAAACGGTGGCAGGCGAAAGCGCCAGGCATAGCCTTGTTGATGTAAAGGAGTTCGCGGATATGAAAAAGATGCGCATCCTCGTTGTAGTTCTCATTGCAGCCCTCACCCTGACGGGCATTGGTTATGCGGCCTGGAGCCAGTCCCTTCCGATGAATGTAGGCGGCACGCTTGGCAACTTTGAAGTGATCGTAGATGAAGCGACCACCAATGGCGTGGCTAACGCGACTGCCACCATCG
Source organism: Bacillota bacterium (assembly GCA_023422005.1). Taxonomy (GTDB): domain Bacteria; phylum Bacillota; class Clostridia; order Christensenellales; family UMGS416; genus JAEYRA01. The sequence goes on from JAEZSC010000070.1 coordinate 33,314, forward strand.
CCGATGACAAGTTCTCGGTGGACTTGAAAGCCTCCGACCTTTATCCCGACAGCAGCCGGCAGTCCATCTATACGATCAAGATGAAGAACACTGGCACCATGCCGGTCAAGCTGTCATCTTATAGCGTATCCAACATCTATGGCCCTGTGGGCGCCCTGACCGTGGGCATCGCCGAGCCGAATGCCGGCAAGGACGGCAAGGAAATCGCTGTCAGTCTGGCCACGAACAACACAGTTGCTTCGCCGGGGCAGATCGTTGTTCCGGTCAAGGGAGATGTAACCATCAAGGTATATCTGACGATGTTGAGTACGGTGGGCAACGAATATAACAAGCCCAATGCCGACGACAGGGTTTTCGGTTTCAGGATCCAGGCCAATTGCGAGCAGGAATGATCCGCGCCCGTGTGAGCCGGGGCTACTCCAAGCCCCGGCTTTTTTATGAACACAAAAGTGTTTGTTGATCGATTCAATCCATCCTTATTATGGTATACTGTATATATGGATAAACGCGAGAAAAAAATCATCGGGATCTTTTGCTGCCTGCTCCTTTTTGCCGGCGCGAATCTGATCATGCCCAGGTTGC
>JAEZSC010000194.1 GCA_023422005.1 Bacillota bacterium
TCACGGTCAGGATCTCCTGCAGCGTGTGCGCCGCGCCATAGGCTTCCAGCGCCCACACTTCCATTTCGCCGAAGCGCTGGCCGCCGAACTGGGCCTTGCCGCCCAGAGGCTGCTGCGTAACCAGCGAGTAGGGACCGGTGGAACGGGCGTGGATCTTGTCGTCCACCAAGTGGATGAGCTTGAGAATGTACATATAGCCCACGGTGACCGGGTTCTCGAAGGGGTCGCCGGTGCGGCCGTCGTAGAGGATGGTCTTTCCGTCGGGGCTGAAGCCGTTCTGGGCCAGCAGCGCCTGGATGTCCTCCTCGGTGGCGCCGTCGAACACCGGCGTGGCCACGTGCCAGCCCAGCGCTTTGGCCACCAGGCCCAAGTGCACTTCCAGCACCTGACCGATGTTCATGCGGCTGGGCACGCCCAGCGGGTTCAGAACGATCTGCAGCGGCGTGCCGTCGGGCAGGAAGGGCATGTCCTCTTCCGGAAGAATCCGGGAGATAACGCCTTTGTTGCCGTGGCGGCCGGCCATCTTGTCGCCCACGCTGATCTTGCGGCGCTGGGCGATGTATACGCGCACCATCTCGTTGACGCCGGGGGAAAGCTCGTCGTGGTTCTCGCGGGTGAATACCTTGATGTCCACGATGATGCCGCTCTCGCCGTGGGGCACGCGCAGGGAGGTGTCACGCACCTCGCGGGCCTTCTCGCCGAAGATCGCGCGCAGCAGTTTTTCCTCGGGGTTGAGCTCGGTTTCACCCTTGGGGGTGACCTTGCCCACGAGAATGTCGCCGGAGCGCACCTCGGCGCCCACGCGGATGATGCCGCGCTCATTGAGGTCCTTCAGCGCGTCTTCGCCAACGTTGGGAATCTCCCTGGTGATCTCCTCAGGCCCCAGCTTGGTGTCGCGGGCCTCGGACTCGTACTCCTCGATGTGGATGGATGTAAACACGTCTTCCTTGACCAGCTTCTCGCTGATCAGGATGGCGTCCTCGTAGTTGTAACCCTCCCAGCTCATAAAGCCGATCAGGATGTTCTTGCCCAGGGCCAGCTCGCCCATGTCGGTGCTGGGGCCATCGGCGATGATGTCGCCGGCCTTGACGACCTCGCCCTTGACGACGATGGGCTTCTGGGTCACGCAGGTGCCCTGGTTGGAACGCAGGAACTTCAGCAGCTCGTAGGTGTGCAGCTGCTTGTCCTCACCGCGGATCTGGATGCGGTCGGCGCATACCTTCTCCACAACGCCGCTCTGCTTGGCCACCAGCGCCACGCCGGAATCGCGGGCGGCGCGGTATTCGATGCCCGTGCCGATCAGCGGGGCCTGGGTCTTCAGCAGCGGCACCGCCTGGCGTTGCATGTTGGAACCCATCAGCGCGCGGGAAGCGTCGTCGTTTTCCAGGAAGGGGATCATGGCCGTGGCCACGGAGACGACCTGCTTGGGGCTGACGTCCATGAAGTCCACGTCCTCGCGGCGGGCCTCGATGTTGTCGATGTGGGCGCGGGAGGCCACGCGCTCGTGGACCAGGTGGCCCTCGTCGTCGGTGGGCTCGTTGGCCTGGGCGATGATGTACTGGTCTTCCTCATCGGCGGTCATGTATACGATCTCGTCGGTGACAATGTGCTCGCCGCCAACGTGGGTGACCTTGCGATAGGGGCTTTCGATGAAGCCGTAATCGTTGATGCGGGCGTAGATGGCCAGCGAACCGATCAGGCCGATGTTGGGACCTTCCGGCGTCTCGATGGGGCACATGCGCCCGTAGTGGGAGTGGTGTACGTCGCGCACCTCGAAGCTGGCGCGGTCGCGGTTCAGACCGCCGGGGCCCAGGGCGCTCAAGCGGCGCTTGTTGGTCAACTCCGCCAGCGGGTTGGTCTGATCCATGAAGTGTGACAGCTGCGAGGAGCCGAAGAACTCCTTGATGGCCGCGGTGACCGGGCGGATGTTGATCAGGCTCTGAGGCGTCAGGCTGTCCTGATCCTGTATGGCCATGCGCTCCTTGACCACGCGCTCCAGACGGGCCAGGCCGATGCGGATCTGGTTCTGCAGCAGCTCACCCACCGAGCGCACACGGCGGTTGCCCAGGTGGTCGATGTCGTCGGTCTGGCCCACGCCGTGGAACAGGCCCAGGATGTAGGAGAAACCGGCGTAGATATCGTCATTGTACAGATGCTTGGGGATCAGCCGGTCGTGGTTTTGGGCGATCAGCGCCTGCCAGTCTGGGTTTTCGGTGGCCTGTGCCTGGGCGATCACCTCGCGCAGCGTCGGGTAGTGCACCTTTTCGTTGAGGTTGAGCTTGGCAGCGTCCACACCCAGCGGCGCCAGATGCGTCGCAGCGTCCACGAACCAGTTGCCAACCACGCGGATGCGGCGGCTCTCCAGCTGCAGGTCCACGGCGTTGATGCCACTGTTCTGGATTTCCCAGGCGCGCTCCCGGGTGATCTTCTCACCGGCGCGCACGAACATCTCGCCGGTCTCCGGGTGCACGATGTCCTCGGCGGCGGTGCGGTGCATGATGCGCATGGCCAGCGCCAGCTTCTTGTTGAGCTTGTAGCGGCCCACCCGCAGCAGGTCATAGCGACGGGCATCGAAGAACAGCGAGGCCAGCATCGGTATGGCGCTCTCCTCCACCGGCGGCTCGCCGGGGCGGATGCGCCGGTAGATCTCCAGCAGGCCTTCCTTCTTGTTCTTGCTGTTGTCCTTCTCCAGCGTGGCCAGCAGGTTGTCGTTGGAGGCAAAGCTGCCGTCGCCGTCGCCCATGCGGGCGCAGAACATCGAAAGAATCTGCTCGTCGGTGCCGTTGCGCTCGCTGTCGTTGGCGCCGCCGGTCCACTGGGGGTGGTCGCGGTTGATCAGCGCCCGGATGAGCACCGTGGCGGGTAGCTTGCGGGTGCGGTCGATGCGCACATACAGAATGCCCGAGGAATCGCTCTCGAACTCCAGCCACGCGCCGCGGTTGGGGATGACCGTGGAGCTGAAGAGCATGACGCCGTTTTTATCCTGCATGCCGGAATACACGACGCCGGGGGAGCGCACCAACTGGCTTACGATAACGCGCTCGGCGCCGTTGATGATGAACGTGCCCTGGTCGGTCATCAAGGGGAAGTCTCCCATGAAGACTTCCTGCTCCTTGACCTCGCCGGTCTCGTGGTTGTTCAGGCGCACCTTTACCTTGAGCGGCGCGGCATAGGTCACGTCGCGCTCCTTGCATTCCACAACGGAATACTTGGGCTCGTCCTCCAGGCGGTAGTCCACGAGTTCCAGGCTTAAGGTATTGGTATAATCGGTGATCGGTGAAATGTCATTGAACACTTCTTTGAGGTCGTGATCCAAAAAACGTTTATAAGAGGATTTCTGGATGCCTATGAGATCGGGGATCTCCAAAACTTCTTTGATTTTCGAAAATGACATGCGGGTACGCTTGCCAGCGTTTACTTCATGAACCTTGACGCTGTGGGCCATGTGCTCGAATCACCCCTAAATGAGTCCATCTGTTTCCTGCCGTGCCAATTCAAGGCAGGGCTATTATACAAGTATCCCCCGCCCCACCGTGAGCCATACTAAATATCTGACAGCTCGGGTGTCGCAGGTTATCCCATATTAACGCAGATATTGATTCTAACAAACATGTCAAGGTATGTCAAGCCGATATCAAAAAAAGCCATAAAAAATAAGGCGTCGGGCTTTTGGGCGCTTGCTCAGACCCGCCTCATGGCAAATGGTGTATACTTGATGGGCCTATTCTACCCGATCTTGTGTTGTCTGACAAGTGCATTTTAAGGCAATGTTCAACACCGGTTTTGACAGCCTTTTCCACGCGCATTAGAATATAGACGACTTACAGATTTATTCTATGCCGCTCTGAGGTGGGAGGAACCATGTCAAAAACCATTTTGATCACCGGCATCAATGGCTTCATTGGGCGGCGGGCCGCCGAAGGCTTACGCGCCGGCGGCCACGAGATCGTCGGGTTGGACCGCTCGGAGCGCTGCTTTGACGAATCCATCCCCTATCAGAGCGCCGACATCACCGATGAGGCGGCACTGGAGCGGGCCTTTGAGGCGCTGCGGCCCACGGCGGTGCTGCACCTGGCGGCGCTGGTGCACAACAACAGCGCCGACCTGTCCGACGCGGCCTTCGAGCGCATCAACCACACGGCCAGCCGCAACCTCTTCCGTCTGTGCGCCCGTGCCGGCGTGGGTTCCGTGCTCTTCTCCAGCACCATCGAGGTCTACGGCGAGAACGAGCAAAAAACCTTAAACGAAGACACACCCTGCGCGCCGGTGTCGGCCTATGGCCGCAGCAAGCTGCGGGCCGAGGAAGCCCTCTGGCAGGAGCTGCCGGACGCGTGCCGCCGGGCGGCGCTGCGCTTTGCCCCGGTGTATGACCGGGACTTCCGCCTGAACCTGGACAAGCGCTTCTACGTGGCCGGCAAGCGGGCGGCGGTGCTGTTCCGCCGGGGGGATTACACGTTCCACTTCTGTTCGGTGCGCAACATCCTGAGCTTCCTGTGCGCGTGGTTCAGCAAGGATGCACCCGGCGGCGTGTATGTGCTCAGCGACCGCGAAAGCATCAGCGCCCGGGATTTCCTGGCCATGGAGCGCCGCCACGGCATCCGCGTGCCCACGCTGCGGGTGCCCTACGCCCCGGCTTACGCAGCCATCGCCACGCTGGAAGGGCTCTCACGCCTTCTGCGCCGCGGAGACCCCTTCTTTTCCCGCTACAACCTGCGCAAGATGTTCCGCGGCACCGTCTACGACAGCTCCCGTGCGCGCAAGCTGGTCGATCCTATGGCGGCTACCATGGAAGAAACCCTGTATTAATCGGTCGGCGAGCGTGGCAGAGCCGGCATGCCGCAACGCGGGGATGATCGGGATGTGTACCGAGAAATTCTACAAAAAGTATGCCTGCCGCCATATTCAGCGGATGTCCGCTGCTTGTTCTATAAGACTGGTTGTGATACCATAGATTGGAAAAAGACCTGCAAGGAGGTCCCCATGAGCGCGAAGGGCGGAGCAAGGAAGATTCCGTTGCTGCTGGCCGGGCTGCTGCTGGCCGGCTACATGGCCTACCTCTTTATGGGGCAGTGGCTGCTGCTCAAGGATTTGAATACGCAGAAAACCAAGCTGCAGGCCCAGGAGGCCCAGTTGGAAAAGCAGAACACTGCCCTGGAGCAGGACATCGCCTTTTCCAAAACCGACAGCTTCGTAGAGCGCATGGCCCGCGAGCTGCTGGGTTGGGTGAAGCCCGGCGAGATCAAAATCGCCGAGGAGAACTGACCATCCATCGTTAGCAACGCCCAGAAAGGGCGTTTCGTTTTAGGAGTGAAAACGGATGGAGAACCAAGCCAGGCGGCTGGCCGCCATGGATATCGGTTCCAACTCGGTGCGTCTGATGATCGCCGAGCTTTCAGCCGACGGCACGCTTATGCCTTTGCGCAAGGAGCTGGTCACCACGCGCATCTATGAGGGCCTGGCCCGCACGGGGAAGCTTTCCGCCGTGGCTGTAGAACGGACGCTGGCGGCCATCAACATCCTCAAGGACAAGGCTCGAGAAGCCGGGGCGGATTCGCTGTACTGCTTTGCCACGGCAGCGGTGCGCGAGGCCAAGAACCGCGACGAATTTCTGCAGCGGGTGCTCAAGGAGACCTCCATGACCTTGGAGGTGCTCAGCGAAGAGGCCGAGGCGCGGCTGGGCTTTGTGGGCATCATGGAGAAGGGCCCCCGCGGCGCGCTGGACATCGGCGGTGGCAGCGCTGAAATCGCCCTGGGGCAGGACCTGGATGTGAACTACGCGGTCAGCCTGAAGCTGGGCGCGGTGCGGGCATTGGAGAAATACCCGCTGGGCGACATCGCAGACCCGCTGACGCTGGAAGCCATGCGCCAATGGGCTGCCTGCGTGTTCGCCCGCGACGGCGCAGCCGCCCGCGAGGCAGCGCAGCGCATGGGTGTCAGCAACTTCTCCGGCATCGGCGGCACCATCACCACGCTGGCTGCCATGGATCTAAAGCAGTCCAAGTACGACAGCACCCGGGTGCAGGGCTATGTGCTGACCCGCGCCGCCGTGGAAAAGACGCTGCAAAAGCTGGCCGCACTGCCGCTGGAAAAGCGCCAGCAACTGCCCGGCCTGATGCCCGAGAGAGCTGACATCATCATCGGCGGCGTCGTGATCCTGCTGGAATTCCTGCTTTTTATGGGCATCGATCAGATCACCGTCAGCGACCGGGACAACCTGGAAGGCTACCTGACCTACAAGCTCAACGAAACGGGAGAGAAGGCTTCATCATGATACAGCACATCGTGTTCTTCAACTTCAAGGATGAGGCGCTGGGCTGCACAAAGGCCGAGAACATGGCCCATGCCAAGGAGATTTTGGAAGCGCTGATGGGCAAGGTTCCGACGCTGCGCTCCATGCGCGTGGGGACCAACGCCGTGCCCACAGCCAGCGCGTGGGATTTCGCTCTCGTGAGCACCTTCGACGATGTGGAAGGCCTGCAGGCCTATGTCGTGCACCCGGAGCACAAGAAGGTCGGCGAATTCATCGGGCAGGTGCGCACGGACAGGGCAAGCGTGGATTTCGAGTTCTGAACGCTGGCTATGCTGTGGGGCTTGTTGAATCAAACCCCCATTTTATGGATTACACCAAGCCAAGCGCTATAAGTACTGGATGACGGAAGTCATGCCGCCCATAGGAGGAGTCATATTGTTGCTCGTGTGATGGGGAATATGACAATGAAATACCCATCGTCCAGGGTTATCAGCGAGGAATTCGATGTCCCAGGTTTCTCCAGAGGCGACCGATATGGTATTCTTCATGACTCGAAGAGGTACGGGGATCGGGTTTCCGTCTGATGCGGATACCTGGAATTGATGCCCGTGGATGTGTATGGGGTGCGCATTCATACCTATGTTGCCGAGACGGATTCTGACCCTTTCTTTGTATTTGACCGGCATTGAGGAAACGAAGGGGAAACATCTTCCATTCATAGTAAAGAAGTTGAAATCATCAGAGTATGGGTCAATTTCATAAACTCCCGCGTTAACCTGCCCCATCTCCAAGCCCTTTACTTTATATTCATGCAGCATCAGAAAGTAATCCCGCTGAATTGGCTCTCTCTCCTTGCTCTCAACAATAAAGGCTCCGCTTAATCCCGCCATCTCCTGCTTTGCTGAATCGAAGTGTGAATGATACATATGAGTTCCAGGGGGATTATTAATTTTAAATTGATAATCAAAAAAGTTTCCGGGCTCTATCGCCGGCGAAGGCTCCACATCGGACACACCATCCATCGCGTTTGGAACGTTGAGACCATGCCAGTGGATGCTTGTTGCCTCTGGGAGGTGATTGTAAACCCTAATGTTGACGAAGTCTCCTGAGAATACGTGAATCGTGGGACCGGGCGAGGTACCGTTGTAGCCCCAAATATTGATGTAAAGCCCCGGCAGGATTTCGCTTACCACCGGCTCTGCAATGAGCTCGAAGAACTTAACTCCATTCTTCATTGTATAATCCAGATCCGGTATGTCAGGCGCAATCACCATACAACTCACTCTCCTGACGATATGCTTTCTATATTGTATTCAAGTTTTCATGTGCCATTTCAATATTCTTAGCATTTTTCCGGTTGACAACCGGCGCACCGTGTTATAAAATACTCTTTGCCTCCTCACGAGGCACACGACGCGGGGTGGAGCAGTCCGGTAGCTCGTCGGGCTCATAACCCGGAGGTCGAGAGGTTCAAATCCCTC
>JAEZSC010000166.1 GCA_023422005.1 Bacillota bacterium
TCAACCGCGCCGGCGAGGTGGAGCAGCAGATCGATTCCAAGGCCAGCTATCTGAACATACCGATGGTCGTGCTGGTCAACGAATACAGCGCCAGCGCGTCGGAGCTGCTGTGCGGCGGCATACAGGATTACAAGGTTGGCACGCTGGTCGGCGTGACGACCTATGGCAAGGGCATTGCCCAGAGTTTCAAGGTTTTTGACGATGGCGCGGCGCTGCGCTACACCGCCGACAAATACCTGACCGGCGGCGGCCGCAGCCCCCACAAGGTCGGCATCAAACCCGACATCGAGGTCGTGCTGGATCAGGCCGTCGTGGACAACCCTGATCTGCTGTGCACCGATCAGGACAATCAGTACACCCGCGCGCTGGAAGAGATCCGCAAGATGGTGCAATAAGCACCGACACTTTACGGGGGAGAGAGTATGATCGACCTGGAACGCCAATTGAACGCTGATGCCGTTGAACAACGCCTGGCCGCGTTGCAAACGCTGGCAGAAAAGGCTCCTGTCAAAGGAGGCGAAGCCTCCAACGTGAACAACCACATCCACACGACCTATTCCTTCTCGCCCTATTCGCCGGCCATGGCGCTGTGGCGGGCCCGGCAGAGCGGCCTGGTGACCGCCGGCATCATGGATCACGATTCCATCGCCGGGGCGGAGGAATTCCTGCAGGCCGGGCGTATCCTGGGCATGGGCGTAACCTGCGGGCTGGAGTGCCGCGTGAGCTTCCGTGAGTCGCCGTTTTTTGAGCGGCGCATCAACAACCCGGATCAGAACGGCATCGTCTATATGTCTCTGCATGGCGTGCCTAGGCGGGCGTTTGCTGAAGTGCAGGCGTTCTTTGCGCCCTATCGCGAGGCCCGCAACCGCCGCAACCGCGCCATGGTGCGCGGCATGAACGCGCTGCTGAGCAGCGTGGATTTGGCGCTGGATTTTGACCGGGACGTGCTGCCGCTCTCGCAATGGGACGATGGCGGCGCGGTGACCGAGCGCCACCTGACCATGGCGCTGGCTCGGGCGTTGGCTGTGCGCTTTGGCCGCGGGCCGGCGCTGCTGGCCTTCGTGGAAGGCCCCATGGCGCTGCCCGTGGGGGCCAAGCTGCGCGCCCAGTTGGCCGACGCGGACAATCCTTATTACGATTACGACCTGCTGGGCCTGTTCAAGAGCCAGCTGGTGCCCAGGTTCTATGTGGATGCCGATGAGGAGTGCCCGCCGGTGCGGGATGTACTGGAACTGGCCGAGCGCACGGGGTCTGTATCCACCTATGCCTATCTGGGCGATGTGGGAGACAGCGTCACCGGCGACAAGCGCGCTCAGGCCTTCGAAGACGGCTTCCTGGACGAGCTCATGGGGTTCCTGGCGGACCTGGGCTTCCGGGCCGTTACCTACATGCCCACCCGCAACACCCCGGCGCAATTGGCCCGGCTGCGGGCGCTGTGCCGCCAGCATGGGTTCTTCCAGGTCAGCGGAGAGGACATCAACTCACCGCGACAGAGCTTCCTGTGCGAAGCGCTGCGTGATCCAACCTTTTCCAACCTGATCGACGCCACTTGGGCGCTGATCGCCCACGAACGGTTGAGCGATGCCGACCCCCAACAGGGCTTGTTCTCTGCCGTGTCCATCGCCCGCTGGCCGGACATCGGCCAGCGTGTGATGGCGTTTGCCGATATGGGGCGCTCTTTGTAGGTCCTTCCGAAACGCATTATGGCCTTTCGCCTCGGCGAAGGGCCTTTTTTGGCAGTATGGCGGTTATACAAGTGGTTCTATAAGGATGATTAACAGGCTGCTCTCCGTGGTCTATATATATTAGCTCATTAGAAGGAGTGTGTCCATGCTCAGCCTGACCGACGCGGAGTTCATTCGGCTAACGGGCTTCCTCAAGACCAGCTTCGGCATCAACCTGACGCAGAAGCGTACGTTGATAGAGGGCCGGCTGAATAAATACCTGACCGATCGGGGCTTTGTGTGTTTTTCGGATTACCTCGAGCCAATCTACAGCGACCCCAGCGGCCCGGAGATGTCGCAGCTGCTGAACTTTCTGACGACGAACTTTTCCTATTTCCTGCGGGAGTGGGAGCATTTTGAGTATCTGCGCGGCCATGTGCTGCCGGAATTGCAGGAGCGCATCCCCGACGGCGATTTGCGCATATGGAGCGCGGGTTGCTCCACCGGCGAGGAACCTTATACGCTGGCCATGCTGCTGAACGACTTCTTCCGGCTGGACGGCGCCCGCTGGGACAAGAAGGTTCTGGCCACCGACATCTCCAATAAGGCGCTGGAGGCGGCGCGCCGGGGCGTTTATGAGGAAGAGGCGCTCGCCAAGGTGCCCCCAGAATGGACCCGGCGTTATTTCTCCCGCCAGGGCGACGGCGCCTTCCAGGTGAAGCCCGCGCTGCGCGATGAGGTCATCTTCCGCACGTTCAACCTGATGGAGGAAACATTCCCCTTTCAGAAAAAGTTCCATGTGATCTTTTGCCGCAACGTGATGATCTACTTCGACCGCCCGACCAAGGCCAAGCTCATACAAAAGTTCTACAAGCACACCGAACCCGGCGGTTATCTGTTCGTGGGGCAGTCCGAGTCCATCAACCGCGAGGACGCCCCCTGGCAGTATGTGATGCCGTCGGTGTTCAGAAAGGGGTAGGCCATGGCGATACCGAAGAAAATCCGTGTGCTGGTCGTGG